>JBHIEE010000269.1:0-1508 GCA_046760445.1 Candidatus Aminicenantia bacterium | reverse complement strand
TTATAACTTGGAGGAAATAGCATCTCATGAGTGATAATCTAAGGCGTTTTAGTGCCATAAAAAAGGCGTTAAAAAATCTTTATCCCGGTGAACCAAAAGGGAATTTAGCCAGACGTTTACATACACTGGCTGCTATGATAAACGGCATTGTGGGCGGCAAATCTACCAATTTACCGAAAATAGCCAGCAAAAACGTAGATAACAACAAAGATGAAAGCCGGGTAAAGTCATATGCTCGCTGGCTACAAAATAAATATGTGAATTTTAAAATATTCTTTCTACCATTTTTAGAAATTTTAATAGATTCCCTCTGCAATCAAACACTTGTTTTAGCGATTGATAGCAGTGTTATTGGTAGAGGTTGTATGTGTTTAATGATAAATTTGATTTATAAAAACCGCGCTTTGCCTCTTTGCTGGATTGTAGTTAAACAACAAAAGGGGCATCTGCTGGAAAATATCCATATCCACCTCCTTAAGATAGTTGAACAGATTATACCATCAGATGCTAATGTTGTTTTACTTGGCGATGGAGAATTTGATGGTATTGATTTCCAAAAATTAATAACTGGCTATGGTTGGAAATATGTTTGTCGTACAGCTAAAAACACTGTATTGTACGAAAACGGAGAAGAATTTTCCTTTGATGTTGTTAGGCCTACAAGTGAATGGGGTGAGGATTTCTTCTCTATTCCTAATGTAAAGTTTACGAAAGAACAATATGGGCCAGTTCATGCTATTGTTTGGTGGAAAAAAGGATATAAAGAACCTGTATTTCTGATTACGAATATAGAATTGGCACAAGAAGCTTGTTATTACTATAAAAAACGCTTTAAAATTGAAACCTTTTTCTCTGATCAAAAGAGTCGAGGATTTAATATTGATAAAAGCCACATAAGTGATCCAGAGCGTTTGTCAAGGCTGCTTATACCAGCGTGTCTTGCATATATTTGGATTGTTTACCTTGGTACATTCGCAATGAATAAAAAACTTTACAGTATTATTCATCGGACAAACCGATGTGATTTAAGCTTATTTCAGCTTGGACTTAGATTATTAGAGTATTTTCTTAACCAAATGAAAATTATTCCAGTCAATTTTTGTATGTTGGAATTTGAAAATCCATTTGGCTGAAAAAGTGTACGGTAGTGAAAAGATATTAACAAAAATGTTAAAAGTCAAGACATTTTTAAGATTTCTTAAAAACCATTAATTGCAACCTGAAGATTCGGTGATGAAAATATTAGTAGTGAGACAGACCTGATAACGCGGAATTATTCCTCATGAAATTGAATTAATGACACTACCGGGTAATCTTTTATTTTATTTCGGCCTTTCAGGAAACTCAATTCAATGACAAAGGCAATGCCGACAATATGGCCCCCGAGCTTTTCCACTAATCTGGCAGTGGCTGCTACGGTACCCCCGGTGGCTAACAGGTCATCTATGATGAGAACCCGCTGTCCTTTTGTAATAGCGTCCTTATGAATTTCCACAGCATCCGTACCA
>JBHIEE010000268.1:0-1521 GCA_046760445.1 Candidatus Aminicenantia bacterium | reverse complement strand
CTGGATCTCCCCAACCACGTCTTACTTTTGGTTGATCATAAGGTTTATATTTATTTTAAGGTTTATATTTATTTGGTTCTAATGAATGTGGGACATAATTAAACCATATTATCCCAAACGAAATAAATTATGCCAAACTCCTCTTGCCATTGATGAAGAATGTATTCTATCGGTTCTCCTCTGCCAAATCTTCCATCCGCACATTTTCTTATCAACTCCAATTTCACTTTCAGAATTGTTTCTTTTGTAATACTCCCCAAGATATAGAAATATCGCTTCAATGAAACTATCTATCATTCTCTTCCATTCAGGCGATCCTCTTATTGTTGCATTACTCTTTGGGATTAGGTAGATTTTAACATTCTTACCGAATTTCTTGACTATTTTCCTGTTGCTGTAGTATTTATCTAATCTCACACTATTCACTGTTATTCCCATCTCTTCCATCATCTTGTAAGCTTCATCAAAGGCTTCTTTTTCTGATTTCATGCTTGTTCCATATCCGACATACATCTTCGTATCCAGATCCAACAAAGCAACTGAACGGACAAACATCTTCTTATTTTTCTTCGATTTTTTCTTTCCCTTAGTTTTAGATTTCTTTTTCTTCTTCTTTTTAGACTTCTTCTTGAGTTCTTTTGTCCTTTCTCTTCTGTAATGTTTTGTTATTGTGAGGCTGTAACCAGTTCCATCTCCTGACAAATCAATGTCAGTTATCCCCTTCCTTTTCACCATGATCACAAACATGTTGTGAATTACCATCTGGACTAAAGGATCAGAATATGTCCTTTCCACAGTTTTGTAGCTTACGTCGATCCCAGTAAGCAATGTGAAGAAAAATAAGAAATTGGCCATCTTTCTGTTGCTCAGTTGAAAGATAGTCTTCAGAAGAAGTATCATCACTTTTTGTTCTGTGTTGACTTTTGGAGGAGGTCCCCTGTTGTCTTTTTTGGTTATTTTTATCATGGAGTAAGCTTCTTTTATGATTGGTCTTAATTCTTTGGCAGCTGTTCTCATTCTCCTCCCAAGTCTTTGCTCATAGGTTCTCCAGTCTCTTTTATCGTCTTTGGAATACTTCTTTTTGTAGACCTTGATTATGTGATTCAGTTCTCTTAGTGACTTATCAAGCCTTTTTTGTGTAACTCTCATCTGATAATTATTTGGGAAGATAACTATTTAAGGATATACTCAGTATATACTACTATGAGAAAAATTGAAATCAAAGAACAGACAAAATTAACTGTGAAAAACATAATTGGGTTTTTTGAAAAAAGAGTAACACCATTTGGAAATGGTGCTAAAGTAGATTGCCCTAAGAAATATATTGGAAAGAGAGTTTATTTGGTTTTATTGAAAGATTGAATGCTGAAAAAAACTGGGACACAAAAAAATTGAACCACCCTCAAGATTTCTTTAGAATTATATGGAAATTATTAGTGTCCCACATTCCTCAATTTTTTTCGCTTTACATTAGTTTAAATAGTTTACTATACAGTAGAGAATCTCCGAATCAAATCCATT
>JBHIEE010000267.1:0-1541 GCA_046760445.1 Candidatus Aminicenantia bacterium | reverse complement strand
TGCCTCTTTAGATTTTCCTTTAGAGTTATATAAATTTCCAAAATTTACATAATCAAAGTATACTAAAATATTATTTTTTAGGTTCTCTTTAATCTTTATTCCTTTTTTAAAGTATAAAATAGCTTTTTCAAAATCTCCTAATTTACCATAATTAAGTGCAATACTAATATATAAACTTGCTTTTTTATAATCTTCTTTTACTGCTTTAAGTAAATGTTTAGAAATAATTATGCTTTCTTTTATTTTATTTTCATCTTCTTCCTCTAAATCCTTAAAAGTAGTTGAAATATATATTGGCATTGGCTCGGACAAAATCTGAGCAATTTTTTCTGTTTTGAACTCATAAACATTACTTCTGAAATCCCAGAAATCTGGTGCTTTTTTTGCGATTTCATTTAGCCAATAATCACTGCACCATATAACCACAGGTCTTTTTACCTCATAAAAAATCTCTCTATGTAAATTTAAGTATCCAAGTATTTCAGGAAATGCATTTTCTATTCCATCTACAAAAAATACAGTATTTTCTGGTGTATCTTTCCAAATAGAATCTAAGATGGAAGGCAGATTTTTATTTTTTTCACTTAAATGAATTGCTTCAATTTGCACCTTTAAGATATTCAACTCTTTTATTAGTTTTTTATATAATTCTTTTTTTGTTCTTTCATCAGTAACAATAAAAATTAAGGTATTATTGCCTTTACTTATTCTTAATTCTGTTACAAGCTCTTTTATTCCTTTTCCCATTTTCTCACTTCAATAATGGTAATATGATTTGATGGACATCAAACCAGTTTTCTCTATTTGAATATTCTAAAATAGCTATAGCATGGAGTAATTCCCTAAAATTCTCGCCATCAACTTTTTCTTTTGTTTTGTGAACTTCTTTTAAGAGTTTATAATGGTCTTTCTCTAATATTCTTTTGTATTCGTTCCTAATCTCAGCTACAACATCCTCTATAACTTCTTTTTCTATTTTTACTTTTCCTTTCGTAGATGCAAGATTAGATGCCCTTCTAATTATCCTTATAAAATGGCGCACAAGACCTCCTGAGGATTCAATTGCTAAATCTAAAGCAGTATCTTCAATTAAATTCCCCTCTATTCTTTTTAAAACTATATTCTTCATTTTTTTCTTTTATTTTTATATTTGGAAGAATATAAGGTTCTCCAAAATAGGTAGTAGTTATTTGCATTATCTTAGTCGTGAATAGAAGAGCTTGAGGTATGGTATATATTACTTTACATTCTGGTTGGATTAAAAGACTGCCATAGCCATAATACAAATCTTCTGCAGTTTTCAAGTCTAATTTATCAAGATCATCTATTATAACTAAAATTTTCTTATTTAATTTTTCTTCCGCATTGAAAATTATGGAGTTTATTTTTTCTATTAAATCCCTTAATCTAGGCTTTATTTCTCTTCTTACTTCCTCTCTAGTAGTTGCCTGAGCATGCATTTCTGCACCAAGTTTTATAAGAACTGCCTTCAGTCCAATTCCAATCCCCTTCTCCTTAACCACATCATCAGCTTTGATTTT
>JBHIEE010000266.1:0-1556 GCA_046760445.1 Candidatus Aminicenantia bacterium | reverse complement strand
GTTGGCTTCATCATCCATAAAAAAATTGGAGATTGGGTGGAAAAAGGAGAACCGATTTTTGAAATACATTATAACAAAAAGGAAAATATTAATTGGATTGAAGAAAATTTAGGAAAAGTGTTTATTTTATCTGAAAATCAACTTAAAATCTCATCTTTAATCTTAGAAAGAATAAAACCTAAAGCACAACCCAATTGCAACACCGCAGCACTAATAAAAGATGAAAAGAATAGCCGTCGTTACCTCTGATGTTCTCTTCGTAGAAGGAGGACATATAGTTATCGCCCGCAATACAGCAATACGGTGAAAAAATGGGCGAAAAAGCTTATTTAACAGCTAAAAACTGAACTGGGAAAAAACTGTCAAAAAGTTAATACTTTTTTAATCTTTAATTCACTCTGTTCATTTCTTCTTTGGAGCAACAGATAAAATTCTCTTAATAATTTCTGGTTTATCAGGCAGCAAATTTGATTTAGGTAAGCGGGGAAGAAGAATTGCCCAGTTATAATCAGACTCAAATACCTTTTTAAACAAAGGTAAAGACTCATCTACTCGGTCTAAATTGGCTAGAGTGACAGCATGCCAGAAAACCATCTCCATATTGTCTGGAACCAGCTTCTCGGCTAACTTGTATTCTTTTAGAGCTGACTCGATATCATTTTGAGCGATATACTCATCTCCTCTATTCATATGCTCATAAGCTCGATGAACTTTGACCAATCGTTTCAATTCCTCTACAGGATTGGAATGATCTTCAACTCGGAGATCAATAATTCGGTCTCGCCAGGGCTGACCAGTTGGTTGACCTGTGACGACAATAATTGCTGCTGATTGACGACCACGAATGTCACCGCCTTCTTTTTCTGCTGCTTCTAAGGCAGCCAGCAAGCGGTCAATAAGATCTCCTTTAGTTGATTGATAGGCCTCAGCCATTGCTTTCCAGACTATATTTTTAAGCATTAAATTAGCTTGGACTGAAAACTGATCGCCAATAAAATGACCTGCTTCACTAATACATAATTTTCCAGTGTAAGTTGCTACCTGTCCTTGGTCATCTATCATAGCCACCTGTCTCACTTCTCTTCTTGGATCAATCTCGAGGAGTGCTTTTAAAGCCTGGGGAGCACTCTTGCCTGCTCTCATTAAAGCTAATCCCAGAGGACCATAAGAAACTTCCACAAAGGACTGGGTAGCGACTGCCCCAACTCCTGCTTCTACCCAAGGAACAATTGGTCCGACTGAAAACCAGTGGGATTGAACAGCAACTCCCAGTTGTCCAGTCTCTGGATCACGAGCAACAATAGAATAGGTATGAACTGGTCTTTTCAAAATGCTTTCAGTAGATATTTGCCCAAAAATTGGAATGATTATTATGCTGATTAAAATAATCAAAATAAATAATCTTTTCATAGCTACCTCCACTTAAAAATGAAAAATTAAAATCCAAAACTAAGATTTTAGGAGCTAAGGGTTCAAGGACTCAAGCAAAGAAATAACCACTTGAACCTTTGAATCCTCGAATCCTTAACCATTTTTTTTATCAATTTTAACTTTTG
>JBHIEE010000265.1:0-1560 GCA_046760445.1 Candidatus Aminicenantia bacterium | reverse complement strand
GTAGAATGTTAATTCCAAAGCATTCTATCTTATATATTAAATCTTGTTTAAAAAAGAAAAGGAGGTTGAGAAATGACAGTTCAAGAAAAATTGAATAAATTGAGTGAGGAGGTTTCAGTTCCACTCGGTGGATTGAAAGTCCTGTTCAATAAAGAAATGAAAAAAGTTAAGGAAAAAAATCCAGATAAAACAGATGAACAATTGACAGATGTAGTGATAGAGAGATTGAAAGGAAGATTCTCTAAGCAGGTATTCTTTGGTAAAGCAGAGGAATTTGTAGGAATGGCTCTTGGTCAATCGGGACTGATAGACACAGTAGCGAGAATAAGGAGAGAACATCAAGAAATGTGGGAAAGAGATAAGTCTCAGGCAGTGAAAGAAGGATATGCAAAGCCAGATGGGACATTGATTTTTAAGAAAGATTTTGGTATAAGACAGAAGGGAAGTGTAATCCCAGAGCACTCTTATATTCGTCATGTCATTGGTGTGGCAGCAAAACCCGGTGAGAGTAGTCCAAAAATCTTTCACGTCTTATTGGCAGATGAAATAGCAGTTGGTGGAATACCATTATATCAACCATTGAGAATGTGGTTCACCAATAGACCGAGTGACAATCCAAGTGTATTGAATTTGGGTCAGTCTACGAACACCAGATGGGAAAAATTTGAGGGGGAATTTCCTGACATGGAGAAGATTTTCAATTTACCCTTATTAAAAAATAAGAGAATAGAATTGAGCAATCTTCCAACATGGCACAATAATGGTGACCCAAAAGATAGGAACAGATTTTTCATAACGAGAGGAACGGTCATGAACATAGCGCCAACAGTAGTCCAAAAGACTGGGAATAGAGTGATGTATATAAGCGATTTTGGTGGAGAAATACCCTGCCAAACATTCTGTTGGGTTCCAGATGTGCTAATAAATTTTGGAATAGGGTCAACTATTGACGTCATTGGAAATACGACAGAAATAAACGCAACGCTACCGGGAGGAGAACAGACAGATGAAAAACAAATAGCAATAAATGTATTGGGAGTGAATGTGATAGATAGAGTGGCTCCGGAAGAAGTTGGAGAAGTTACAGAACAATCAGTACCAACACCACCAAAAGAAGAAGAAGTTGAAGAAAAAACAGAGAAAGAAGAAAAACCTGAAGAAACGAAATCAGAAGAGGCGTGGGTGTGATGTGAATGGCTGAAAAAGTTACTTGGGGAGCAATAGAAGAGGAACAAAAAGAAGGGAAAAAGATAGTTGAGAAGAAAAAAGAACAGAAGAAAGAATTTGAAATCAAAGAAATGGAATCGGTTTCAAAGGGAGTATACACGATATATGGACGAAAGGGGTGTTTGGTGGGTGGAACAGAGGTGAAAGTTTTTAGCAACGAAAATACAAGTGATATAACTTTGGAGAAAATATTTAAGAACAATAAAGTTATTGATGTTTTTTCGCTGAATCCAGAAGGAGAAGTAGTAATAAAACCAGCAATTCCAATGATTTCAGGGAAAAAAGAAGTATATGAAATTATTGTCTGGTATTTTTATGATAATATTAGGAATA
>JBHIEE010000264.1:0-1560 GCA_046760445.1 Candidatus Aminicenantia bacterium | reverse complement strand
TTACTTGCTTTCGTATATTTTAATTGAGCCGTTGACTGTGCGAAGATAAATCAAATTTCCACCACGACCGATTTTCCCTTCTAATTTTCGGCCGAGAAAGCCCAGCTTTTTAATTCTTACAGGAAAATCACAGGAGATTCCGCCATTAACTGTCTTTGCTTCGAAATCTGCATCTATTTCTGGAGATAAATAAACTTTAATCGAGCCATTTACTGTAGCAGCTTCAAGTCTATTTTTTAATTGAGAAATTTCGAGTGAAATACTGCCATTAGTTGTCTCTGCTTCTAATTCTCCAGAGAAATTCTCGACGTTGATTGCTCCATTGGTGGTCGAAACATTCGCTTTGCCCTTGAGATTAGAGAGTAAGATTTTACCATTGGTTGTGAAGGTATTTATTGAGCCTATAATATCTGAAATATTTATTTCTCCATTAACTGATTTTATTTTTTCTAAATTGATTTCTTTTGGCACTTTAAGTTCATATCTGACTGAAACATGATTACTTCTTATAAAAAATCTACGGAGATATTTAGTTCGAATTGTTAAAGAATCCTCAGTTGAGTGAACTTCAATTTCAGTTTCTTTTAGCTCCTCTCTGTATTTTTCTTTAGTGCTTTTCACAGCAAAAATGTCTACCTGGTTTTTATCCCAAGAGGAGATAGTTATTGAACCATTGATATTTTCTAAAATGAGTTTGCCGCCTTTTTTTAAGTCAACAATTTTATGAAACTCCTCTCTTTCATCGGCAAACAGGGATAAAGCAAAAATAAAAATAATAATTAAATTAAAGACTAAAACTTTTTGAATCTTCATTTTTCTTCTCCTAATTAATATTTCCTAAATTTATTCATATATTTATAACGAAAAAATTAGCCAAAAAGTTCCATTTTACAGAAGTCAGAAAGCAGAAGACAGAAAACAGAAGTTGAAATGTCATACTTGAGAGGAAGAGTCTTAAGAAATCTGTCTTTTGTTTTCTGTCTTCTGACCTCTATTTTAAATGAGGGATGATTTTTAATTCTACCTCTACTTTATGAAAATTTAACAATGTTGAGATATAATTATCAGTAAAAAATCTTTCTGATTTTTTCCATTCCCAATTAAAAGTTTTGTGTACAGTTTCTCCAGTATATATCTCTTTTTCATTTAAACAGATTTGATTAGAGCCATTAATTACACTTTTGTTATATTTAGAATGAGGATTTATAAATTCATTCTGAGCAGAACACGGCAATTGAAGCACTTTCTTAAATTCAGATTCAAACTGAGGAACCTGAAAGCCTGAGATAGTGAAATCAAAAGCAATTTTTTCCTTTTTCGTTAAAATGTAATTCACTTTTAGCTCAGGCGGAGAGTTTTGAGCTAAATCAACTTCTTCAAAATCAGAAAAAAAACCAAAGAAGAACATTCTCTCCTTTCCTTTCCAAACCTTTACTTTTACCTCTCCTTGATAAAGAAGATAGTCACTATCATCCTTTTCCATACTTCCTCGCCAGTGAATAGTAAAACAATATTCACCAGAAAATGGATTGGATTTACTTTTTAACTCATAGTGACCAT
>JBHIEE010000263.1:0-1568 GCA_046760445.1 Candidatus Aminicenantia bacterium | reverse complement strand
TTTTTTTGGGGTGATAGAATGTTAAATTTTGACTATTTTATTCCGACAGAAATTATTTTTGGCAAAGGAGAGATAAAAAAACTCGAAAGAAAGATTAAGAATTTTAATAGAATTTTGTTTGTTTGGGGTGGCGGGAGTATTAAGAGAATTGGAGTCTATGAAAAGGTCATTGAAGCACTAAAAGATAAGACATATTTTGAACTATCTGGAATAAAGTCTAACCCAAGACTCTCTAGTGTAAAAAAAGGTATAGCAATATGCAGGAGAAACGAGATTGATTTTATCTTAGCTGTTGGAGGAGGAAGTGTTATAGATTGTTCCAAAGCCATTGCCGCGGGAGCCTACTATCAAGGTGATGTATGGGACTTGTTTATGAAAAGAGCAGTAATAGAGAATGCCCTCCCCATTGGAACTGTCTTAACTCTGGCAGCAACAGCCTCTGAAATGAATGCAAGTTCGGTCATCAGCAACGAAGAGACACAACAAAAATTGTCCATAACATCAAACCATTTAAGGCCGAAATTTTCAATACTTGACCCCACATACACTATGACCGTTCCCCGTTTACACACCGCTGCAGGGATTGTTGATATTATGAGCCATGTCTTTGAACAGTATTTTGATAATACAAAAGGAGCTTATCTTCAGGATCGATTGGCTGAAGGAATCTTAAAGACATGTATAAAGTATGCCCGAGTAATCTTAGAAAATCCTAATAATTATGAAGCAAGGGCAAATATAATGTGGGCGGCGAGCCTTGCTTTAAACGGGCTTTTGCTATCAGGCAAACAGGGAGACTTTGCTACTCATAAAATCGCACATGAAGTCAGTGCAAGATATGATCTTATCCACGGCATATGTCTTGCAATATTGTTCCCTAATTGGATGAAGTATGTCATGAACGAGAACGTAGAGAAATTTGTAGAATTTGCTCATAATGTCTGGAATATAACCAGCAAAGGAGACAAAAAAGAGATAGCTAAATTAGGTATACAAAAAACAAGAGAATTTTTTAGGTCCTTAGAGATGCCTGAAACATTCTCGGACATAAACATTAATAATGAAAAATTTGAAGAGATAGCAACGGATTCACTCTACTTTGGTGATATAGGTAACTTTAAGAAACTTAAAAAAGAGGATATTTTAAAAATCTTGGAATTATCTGCTTAATCGATGTGTAAACAATTTGAAGGCAAAAAATAGGAAAAAACAGGAAAAAATATCAAACTAAAAGAAAAGAATATTTTTTGAGTTTTCAATAATTTATACTGTAATTAATTTATTTTAAACCGGTTGTAAAATCGAGGGAATACGATTCCCCTCTTCGGCATTCCGTTTTTTATCCTCCCATCACTCATTTCATCCCTTAAAATTGCAGTCTAAGGAGCATTGAAATAAAATAAAAAAATCTCATCAATAGGAGGTTATAGATATGGCATTTAAAGCACTGTTCCTCGCCCATGCCCCTGATGGAGATGCAGGGAGGCATAGATGTGTTGTTGAAACGCCCAATTACTATAAGCTCTTTGTAGTAGTGGTCAAAGATCAGGAGCAAGCAATTGAAGTAT
>JBHIEE010000262.1:0-1572 GCA_046760445.1 Candidatus Aminicenantia bacterium | reverse complement strand
TTTTTTTCTAGTTTATTGATATCACGAAGAATCTTCCGAAGGTCATTTATTATTGTATCGATGAATGATGTTTTGAAATGCAGGTTTTTGATCAGAATAATCATTTTCACCAGTAAGCGACCTCGAGCGATTGTGTATTTTTTCCTCCGTGGAATTTGTTTTAGTTGAAAATAATATTTGTTTAGCTCCTTCGTCCTATTGAGGATTTGCTTAATTAATCCTTCAGAATTTTGCTCATCAATTTCAAATTCACTGATTTCAAATGTTTTTTTTATGATATTAGCGTTTTCGTTGATTTTCTCAGCCAAACTAAAAATTTCAGTATATAAGAGGCAGGTTTTAGAGACGGATTTAATAATATTTTTCCGACTTGCTTCTATTTGTTTGGCGATAACCTTTTCCCCCTCGCGGGAAAGTAGAGAAGTCCTTCCCATTTCTCTAAGATAAAGCTTTGTTGGGTCAGATGTTCTCTCTGAAGCATCAAAAGAGATGAAGTAACTTCCCTTCCCTTTCAGGGAGACTTTCTGTGGTCTGTGACGGATGAGAATTCCGTTGTCTTTAATGGTTTTGATTAATTCACCCAATTTTTTTTTAGAATATGAATTTCTCCGGCATAACTCTTCTAAATCTTCAAAAAGGATATATCCTTTGTTCTTCGCCTCGGCAATGAATTTATGAATTCTCTTTTTATCAGGTTTTTTAGTATTTGTTTTGGATTCAGTCATGATTTTTTTTCAATAAATTGATTGATAACCTAATCAATTACTCATCTTGTCCTGTGCTTACTTCCTTTGCAGAAAAAGATCAACACTCTTAATCAAGAGAAAAGGGAAAATTTTTTGCTTTTTAGAAGAATTTAATAGCCATTTTTTTATTATTATTGCAAATTAGAGGAATCATTGCAAATCTCTGCTCGTTTCAGCATTTTAAGCTTTTCAACTCTAACAAGTCTCCTGAATTTGATTCACTTTTGCGTATATGATATTGTATAGGCAAGATGTTTTTGAGTGTTCTGAAGGATTTTCGCCTTTTTTAAAGAAATCCCCCTGTCCGATTTCTCAATTGAGATCCGAGCATTGATTCATCTTATTAAGCCGAGTTGATGCCAAAATAAGAGAATGTTGGACAAGGTGGTCATAAAAGAACGGTTATATTGTATGAGAAGAAAGAGATGAAATTTTTTCTTCATATTCTAAGGAATATATTAAAAAGACTAAAAGGAGGTGATAAATCTGGCTTTTGTGTTGGTGAAAGAGGATGAATCTATAGAGAAGGCTCTAAGACGATTCAAGAGAAAAGTGCAGCGAGAAGCCATAATGAAGGATTACAAGAAGAGCTCCGTTTACCTAAAACCCGGCGAAAAAAGAAGAAATAAAGAAGCGAAGGCTCGCAAGCGGATGAGAAGATATCTCAGGAGAAAACAGCAAAAAGAAAATTGGTGATTTATGGATTTGATTTTTAAATAAATTTAAGACGACATTCTCCTAGTGAATTAGATAAGTTTAGATTGCTCATAACAAGATTAGGAGATAATAATGAAAAAAGAATTCAAACCTGATCACATTCTGCAGG
>JBHIEE010000261.1:0-1609 GCA_046760445.1 Candidatus Aminicenantia bacterium | reverse complement strand
GGCATATGGTGAATTATGGTTCACTAATCTTCTACAAGAGCCTTACCATCACAACTTCAGCTGTTGGGGAATCACATTTCGCTCAGTAACAAACGGAAGGAAAAAACGCGAGCGTAGAAAAGAACTGGGAATCAAAGGCTGGATCAAAGGAGAAAACTGATCAACTATTTTTGCAAAAAACCGACTGCGCGCGCAGATCTGCAACTTTTCTTATTCTACTATTTTCAAGAATTTTTCTGCTTTTACCTTTGTCGCATTTCGAGTGTTATTTAATTGTCTTTTTGCCAACGAAATCATTTTTTCTTTATTTTTAACCTGATCAATATACTGCCCAAATGAAAGAATAACTTTACCTAAAAGAATGTTTTTGCACTCCTGTTCCCTTGGAATGCTCTCTATTTTCAAAAGTTCAGTTGTGATTTTATCTTGAAGATATGGCTTGGCTTTGACAATTTTGGCAGAATTATCTACAACGTGTCCAGCTGTAATCATAGATTCATCTGAGAGTAAACCATAGTATTTTTTGAAGATTTCATCAAATTTGTTTTCAGAATCTATTAGAGTGAGATTTGCTATAATATCCATCGCATTCCACTTGATAATATTATTTTCACTATCAAGGAGATTTATGAAAAAATCAATTTTAGAATATAATTTCTTAGGATCTTTTTCACTTATGATTCTTAGAATTTTTGCAGATTTGAATTTTACTCTTGGATTTTCTGAAGAGATCCCATTAAAAATCTCAGGAAGAAAATCTGGATTTTTTATTATTTTTTCTGTTATATCTTCAGCTTTAATTTCTTTTTTTCCGAGTTTATCTAAAATATCGGATTTTTTCATTTGCTGCATCCTCCAAGCCTCAATTTTAATACCAATTCTCTAGTTCTTTTTTACCTTTTGGTCAGCCCTGCGGAAATCAACCTACTTCATTTTCAAACCACCAGCCTTACGAACGTAAGGTGCCACTATGCCCCGATATGCCTAAAAGGGTACTCGGGTCAGTTACTCCCTATTGTAGAGTGGGGGAAAGGAGAAATTTCCTGAGTCTGTCGAGCGGCGCTTTTAGAAGTCGGGAGTTAGAACGACTCTCCTCATCAGTTTTCCGGCATGGGCTTCCTCGAAGGCTTCTTTGATCCTGCTCATTGGACGAATTTCGACGAAGGGCTTAATCTTGATGTTCCCATTTAGGACCCACTCCAGTACCTTAGGGTAGTGCTTGGGCGGGCACCCCCAAGTGCCTATAATCTCGGCGTCGAAAGCCATAAGCCTCGAGATCATGTACTGGTTCATTGTTGGGCCGTAGCCAACTACGATCAACTTGCCCACGAAAGATAAGAGGGCGAGAGCTATCTCCTGACCTGGACCAGTTCCTGTAACCTCGAAGATCTTCCAAAGGTAGTTATGGGGCAGCCCTTTGGCTTTACATATCTCTCGAAATTCGTTTCGAACAGTTCTCGCATTCTTACCAGTTGAATTAATGACGAAGTCAGCACCGTATTGGAGAGCCCTTTTCAGCTTTTCTGGGTTGCGACCAATACCGATGACGGTTTCGGCACCAAAGGCCTTCGCTAGTTGAGCAACGTAGCTGCCTAGTCCACCCGTTACG
>JBHIEE010000260.1:0-1609 GCA_046760445.1 Candidatus Aminicenantia bacterium | reverse complement strand
AAAGTATTATAATAATTCGAGGAGAATTAGGTTCCCAGAAAGGAATTCGGGTGAATCTGAGTCAAATTCTTAAAAAAGGAGATATTGGCCAGAATATTGAGTTAAAGCCAGGGGATATTGTATATGTACCCAAAACTTTTATTGCTGATATTGAGCGATTTATAAGAGATATATCTATTCCTTTATACTGGTATTTTTGGTATCTAAGATAACAAAATAAAAAAGATTTGGGGAATTAAATGCCTAAAATTGAGATGAATCTAAGTGACTATTGGCGAGTGATTCGCAAAAGAAAGCGAATTATCATTTTATCTTTTATATTAGTGGTTCTCTCTACTATCTATTATACTCTTAAACAAACTCCCCTTTACAGTACATCTTGTAAGGTTAAAATCGAGCAAAGAAAATCAGTAGCCGAGATATTAACTGAATTGATTACCTGGTCTCCAGGAGATGAAATGGCTTCCCAAGCTAATCTTATAAAAAGTCATCAAATTTTGGAGAAGGTTGCAAAAAAATTGAATTTGATTAATCCCTCTATGAGTCCTGTTGAACGTCTGGCAATAGTCAAAAGACTTCAAACTCAAATTGAAACAGAACAAATAGGCAATACTAATATTATTGCTATTACTGCGGTTTCAAGCGATCCCAAAAAAGCAATGACTTTAGCCAATACAGTAGCCAGCCTTTATGTAGAGACTCACTTTGAAAACAAGAGGAAAGAAGCGTCCAATGTAAAGAAATTCGTAAAGAACCAGTTAGATAACTATTTAAGGGAACTGCAAGAAAGCGAAAATGCTCTTCAAAGATTTCGACAAGAAAACCCATTAGTAGTGGAGAGAGATATTAAAAGTATGCCTCCTATTCAAACCGACCCTCGAATATCAAGTCTTAAGGAAGAAATTGTCAAATTAGAGTTAAAGCTGAGTTCCTTGAAAAGTGAATATACTGATGAACATCCGGAGGTTATAACTTTTAAACGGAGAATAGAAAAGGCTAAGAAAGATTTATCTGATACTGTAAGTCAATTAACTGCTCAACAAAAGGAACTTTCTACAAAAGAAATTAAACTTATTCAATTGAAACGCAATGTTACCATAGCCGAAGATATTTATTTGATGTTCAAAAAGAAATATGAAGAGGCACGCATTCTGGAAGCAGAAAAAGTTCAAGATGTTACTATTATAGAACCAGCTTCAATACCTTCTAATCCCATAAAGCCAGATATAAATTTTAATATTATAATAGGCATCTTCAGTGGACTATTAATCGGATTAATTATGGCATTTGTTATTGAAAGTTTAGATACCACCATTGGCAGGATAGACGATGTAGAGGAATTGATTAAAGTGCCTGTTTTAGGAATTATTCCTTATATTCCATTAGAAAAAGGAAAGAGAAGTTTTAAGAATAAATTAAAAAAAAGAGAGCAAATCTCAGAAAGTGTCCAACTTTATAAACGCTTGGTTGCCTTATTTGAGCCAACTTCTATTATAGCTGAGGCTTACAGGTCTCTGCGCACCCAATTAGACTATACTGGTCTAAAAAAAGGGGGAAATAGTATTGTTATTACTAGTGCTGCCCCTCAGGAAGGAAAAACACAAACCTT
>JBHIEE010000259.1:0-1648 GCA_046760445.1 Candidatus Aminicenantia bacterium | reverse complement strand
AAAGTTTAATTTCTGTAATTTTCTATACCCGACTATAACATCTTCATATGTCCCCTTATTGTTTACATATCTTCTGACCTTATTATGGGTTTTTTTGTCTCCATCAAAGGTGACAGCGGGGTATATATTGTTTTCTTTGATAAAAGAGGCTTTTTCTTCATCTATTAATGAACCGTTGGTACATAAAATAAATCGACTCCTTTTATAGTTTCTATTCTTTGATTTTTTGATACCCTCTTTTTCATTAATATAATTAACCAGAAATTTTAAGACATCAAAATTTAACAAGGGCTCTCCGCCATAAAATACAACTTCTTTATCCCCTTCATCCTTTGCGTTGTGTAAATAATAATCAGCGGCCATCTTAGCTACTTCTTTACTCATATCTAAATTCAAAATTTTATTATTTCTTCCTAAAGCCAATGAATTATTACTGATACAATAGCTACACCTAAAATTACATCTGTAAGTTAGACTTAAATAAAGTGTTTTAATAAAGTTTTTATCCCTAACCTGCTTTTGTAAATTCCTTAGCATTTTCTTGTCTTGAATATCATTTTCAACAATAACGCCTTTTTCATATAGGAGATTACATAGCTTCCTCAGTTTATCGGGCTCTGTATTTGTGTTAGCTTTAAGAAAATTATTATAGGTGTTGTAGTCAATAAAATGAGTGAAAATATCTCTTAGTAATTTCCCCCCGTATATTACTTCGCAGCTCAAAGAATGATAAATAGCATAATACTTATTTTTATTGCTGAAAAGGAAGGAAAAACCCGATTTTTTTAATTTTTTATTATTTAAGCTCATAGATTTTAAAAATAGGAGGGTAACAATCACAGTGATGTTACCCTTTCTTTTTAACAACTTTTTTGGGTAGCACTAATCTCGCGATAGTTTGTTTTACTTGGTAGACTGCTATTGGAAGCTCTGGACTTAACTCAACAAAAGCATCAAAGCACATCTTCATTTTTCCGCAAGCCAAATTCAATTCTCTCTCTGCTTGGATCATCCTTTTAGTGACGAAGGCTTCATTATGAAGACGATAATTCTTTAATCTTTGTGCTAAAACAGAAAGTGAAGGCGGTAAAAGGTACAGACTTAAAAATCTGTCGCTGTACTTTTCTTTGAACTCAGGTACCTTAGCAATGTAGAGCTCGATGAGTCCAATCCCACCTGAATTGATGATATGACCAATTTCGCAGTGGCTTACTGTAAACAAATTTCCGTTTATTTGGACCATTGATTCTCCTAAAGTTGGATCAGTAGTCAACAAGGCACACATTTTTTCTTTTGAAACAAAGAGATAATCTCTACCATCAACTTCGTACCATCTCCGTGGTCTGGTGGTGATATTGGGAACTCTTTCAAACCCTTCTTCTCTGTTTACCAGTACTGTAATTATGGTGGTTTTACCAATTCCTGAAGGACCAACAATTGCTACCAATCTTCCGGTCATTTCCCATCCCCTTATTTTAACGTTCTAATTCCTTATACCAAACTTGAAAGATTTTGTCAAATTTTTGAAAATGGGGTCAAAAATGGGGTCAACTCTATTTTTATAAAAACCTTTTCATGACTTTCGCTTCCTCCTGATAATATTATTTTTCTTTTTTCCATCTGAATATTTTGTCGAGGAATTTCCTGT
>JBHIEE010000258.1:0-1662 GCA_046760445.1 Candidatus Aminicenantia bacterium | reverse complement strand
GAAAGTGAGATGAAGAGAATTGAGAAAAGATATAGGCCAATTTAATTGAGTAGTATGAAGAATTGAGGTGAATTAATCTCCTTAGTTGAAGATTAAAGGAGATTATTGGTTTGAAAAATCTTTTTGTTAGATTTAATGTAGTTTTATGTTAATGGATAGTTAGTTTTGTGATTTTGGGTAAGAGAATGAGGTAAATTTAGTTGAGTAATAAACTTATTGAACTTTCGCAGTAAGGTAATAAGAAAAAATCAATAATACATAAACGGATGCCTATTAAAAACAAGGATGTTTAGTATTTAGTTATTAGTTATCACTCATCCTATAATATTTAAATTATTTTTTAAGACTCAGCCTTCTCTTCCTTATCTTCCTCATATCATCTCTTGTCTTCTTTATACCAAACTTCTCCCTTCTCAATCTCCTGACTTGATATAATGACAATCCATAAATATCTCCAATCTCTGTGTCAGACATCCCCTGTTTCATACAATTTTTTATGGTCCATTCACTCAAATCTTTCCTTTCGCCACTTCTTGTTTGTGGTTTGGGAAAATTATTTAAAGATATGAGGAACAGTAAATACTCCTTAAACTCCTTTGAATAGACTATCTTTCGAATTTCTCGTCGTATTATTTTCTCAAATTTCCTATTTATAAAATCTATGCTTTCTTTACTCAGTTTGGTCATTTAGTCCTACCCTTTTGAATGAAGTTAGTGGAATGTGGGGTGGTTACCAATCTCTTTTTTGTTTTCTTAAAACTTTATCTAACTTCTTACTTACAATTTTTAAATATTTTTGGGTTTGAGCTGAACTTTTATGTCCCATGAATTCTGCAGTTGCTACTATATCTTGCTCAGAATCATCATAGATATGATGCCCACTTCCTCTTCTTACCCAATGAAAACTTATACCTATTCCAAGAATTTTACGACTTATATTTTTTAAAATACTCCATAACTCATAATATTTTAAATCAATGTCATCTGTTGATATGTGTTTTTTATGGAAAAATATATAGTCATCGTCATTGAGAGAAGAAGATAGTTTATTTAGATGATTAAAAGTTTCGGTGGTTATTTTCCCAAATAATTTTTTGTTTCCTTTCTCTATCATCTCTAATTTAATTTCATTTTTTAAAATTTTGAGATTTCTCTTCCTCAATCTAAGGACAGCTCTAATTCTTGCTGCTGTATCAAATATTATCATCAAACTGACCTTTAATTGTTGAAATAAATTACTTCCATACTTTTCTACTTCTTTTTCTTTTAAGTTTTTAAGATGTTTAAATTTTTTTGTTAGTTCTATTATATCGTGCTTTTTTATCTTCTTTAAAAGGAGTAAAAGTTCTTCGTAACTTATAGTTTGATATTCAGTTCGCTCGGTCTTTTTTGTTTTGATTTTTTTCCAATTAATTTTTATTTCTGGATAGAACTGCTCACAAAACTTTTTGATTGCCGATTTCCTTAAAATGGTATTTTTTTCTTGAATAAATTTAATAACATTGTCTTTGTTAACTTTCTTATAATTGTTCAAAAAAATATTGACTTGACAAATATAGTTTTTTTTAGTTAGAGGGCTGTAACTCTTTAGATTTTCTGCAAATTTTTCAATTTTGGACATATTTCTCAATATAAAATATGATTTTTATTGGGGTTTGGTAA
>JBHIEE010000257.1:0-1667 GCA_046760445.1 Candidatus Aminicenantia bacterium | reverse complement strand
TATTCCATTACACCTATCACATTTTATCATTTTTCATTTCACCTTTTAGGAATTTATTTTTAAAGGACAATAAATATTTTTACAATTTTTATTATCGCAAGTATAAGGTGAATTTAAACGAATGCAATCTCTTGCAAGTTTAATTTCCTTTTTAATTTGCTTTGCTGTTTCTTGTTCAATTGCTTTTAATTGATTATTTATCTTTTCTACTGCTTCTTCCCATTTGTTTTCTTTTGCTAAATCAACTATAATTTTTGCGTCTTCTTTACTCATCCTTAACACCATATTTTTGCTTGAGTTGTTTTGATAATAACTTCTCTTAAATTCTCAACTTTTTTATTCCATTCCTTCAAGTTTTCTTTTTTATATAAATCCCAAATTTTACTCATCGCGTTATTTCCTGTTATTTCTTTTTTGTTCCATAATTGACAAATCTTAATCAATTCTTTTTTCCTTTTATAGTAGTTAATTTTTTTCATTTCATTTCACCTTTTAGGAATTTTTGCTTTATCTTGAAAAATATATAAAATAATATATTCTATTCTAATTTTTTGGTTCATTTTTCATTTACCTTTTAAAACATAACAATCTTCACATAAATCTTCTGGAAAAGATTCTTCTATAGTTATTTCTTTTTTACATTTTTTGCAATTTATAATTTCTAAAACCCATTTTAATTCCTTAATTATTTTCTGTCGATAGTAATATTTGGGTTCAGCTCCCTTTATTCTTCTAAGTTTTTGCTTTCTTATTTTTTCTAATCTTTCCCTAATCTCTTTTTCTGTTTTCATTTATCTTCACCTAAAACCCATTTTAAAGTATTCTCAATCAACCAAAAATTAGTTATATCGGTATCTGGTTGTATGTTATAGATAAACTCTTCAGCATTTTTCATTAATTTCAACGCCTCTCTAATTTCTTTTTCGGTTTTCATTTTAAATCACCTTTTTTTTCTTACTTGCTAACAATACAATTGCTTCTATAATGAATTTTTTATCATTTTCATCTGTTATCTCTAAAGTTTGAAAATGTGAATCAAACTCTATTTTTTTGATGTTTTTAGTTTTCATTTTTCATTCACCTTTCTCCCAATAATCTTAACATACATAGGATTGTATTCTGCCATCTTTTTCCAAAACTCTTGTTTTTTAGGATTTTTAACATACATAATCCTAAAACCACAAGCTCTTGCACATTCATTAACTACTTTTACTTTTATCATTTTCATTTAATCACTTTTTGAGCCACAAAGCAAGAAATCGTTAATAAAGGGGTTAATTATGACTCACGCTTCATGGTTTCTCAAGTTTTTTATTTTCTAAAACCCATTTGAGATTAAATTACTCCTGCTTGTTTCTTAATTTTTTTAGCATATTCTCTATCCTTTCTCAAATCAGTCCATTTCTTAAGTTTATTCCAATCTACCTTTTTATTCATAATTTACACCTCTAATCTCTTTTTCTGTTTTCATTTTTCATTCACCTAAAACCCATTTAAGAGCTTGAATTTGTTCTCTTAAATGTCTCGCTCGTCTATGAACATTATTATCCAAAGCTCTTATTAACCATTTGTTAAGTTCTGCTATTCGTTCTCTAATTTCTTTCTCGCTTTTCATTTTTCATTTCACCGTAATTTATCTAATAATATTCCAGCTTTGTTTTTGCTTC
>JBHIEE010000256.1:0-1673 GCA_046760445.1 Candidatus Aminicenantia bacterium | reverse complement strand
GTTACAAATAGAGATAGGATTATGAATAAAAGTAATTTTTTAGCCATGGGTTAAAGCTGATACTTGCTTATATTATGCAATGATTAAATATATATATATATATATATATTTAATAAAGTTATGGTCATTAATTTATGAAAATTCCAAAAATTAATTAAAAAAAAATAGATAAATTAACAGAAGATCCCGATAGTGTAAGAAAAATTGTCTGGGGCTGGGCTAAAAAGTCACTTATGGATCAGAACTTACCTTGGGAAACTGCAATGAAAAGTGCTGCAGAAGAACTTGGATTAAACAAGGCAGAACTTGTCGCGCTGATTTATGGAAATGAACAATTCAGCGATTTGGCTTATGGTCTCAGTATTTACAAAAATTTGAGAAGTTTAGAATTTGAACGCGAAAAGTTTCTTGGTAAACTTTTCAAAACTAAAAAGATAAAAGTGGATGCATGTTAATAGATGCAAGTTCGTACAGGAATTTGGAGATTATAGGGGTGATAGAATCTGTTGAGGATTTGGAAACTGTAAAACAAATCAAAGAGGAACTGGGAACTATCAGTTGCAATGTTTATGAAGTAACAGAGGAAGAATTAAATCAATTATTAAGATATTTAGAAATAATTGCAGAGCAAATAGATAAACAGATTTCTGTAGAGTTGAAAAAAGATAATAAACTCAGTGTTATAAACATTTTTAATCCAAAAAGTGCAAGAGGAAAAATTTCACTCCACTACGGAGAATTATATCTGTTAGCAAGAGCTATTAGCCACCAAGACACTATTTTATGTGATGATGAAAGTGTATTATTTATATGTAGTCTTCTTAATGGAATATGTGGAGTTGAGTTGGATATAATTCGTACAATAGAATATCTCCATTCAAGGTTTAGGGCAGGAAAAATCTCTGCTATTGATTTTGTAAACTATTTCGAGAAAATGAAAAATTTGGGTCTGATCAATATCAGAATTCCTCCTAAAAATATAAAAGATGAATCCACAATTGATGTGCTTCTCAAATTTATGTATTATTTGGCTGAATATTATGATGGGCAGTAAATTCAAAATCTCTTGATTCCATTGCAGTGATAAAATCTGTGTTAGATAGTCTAAAACCAAATGCGCGTAAACAAAGCCAGTACTATCGGAAGAATGAATTCAATAAGTAAATCTGAATTTAGACGTACTACAAGCAAATATCCTTACGCGCGCGACATAGTAATGGCTACTCGAGAAAATTTTATATATAAAGACTTAGATAACTGAAACCATTTCTTAAATTTGGTGAGAAAATGAGTAAGAAGATAATAATAAAAGGAAAGGTTCATGATGTTGGCTATCGACCTTTTCTTCTAGGAAAAGCTGAAGCCTTTGAGCTTGAAAGATTCTTCGCAGATAATGTCTTCCTAAACGGAAAGCCAGCAGTGGAAATCCTGATTGATGCAGAGGAGAGTAAAATAGCTAATTTTATTGAAATCTTGGAAAAGGAGGTTCCTGAGAGAGCTAAAGTTGAGGAGATTAAAGTTGAAGATTACGAAGGATATGTTATGAAAATTGAATCTTACTATCGATATCTTACTGCGATGCAACTTTTCAAGATTGCAACTTATGGTGGTAAGATGCTTGAGAAACAGGATAAGACCATAGAGATCCTTGAATCAGTTAAGGATGACACCTC
>JBHIEE010000255.1:0-1694 GCA_046760445.1 Candidatus Aminicenantia bacterium | reverse complement strand
GTCGGGGCACCCGGATTTGAACCGGGACTCTTACGCTCCCAAAGCGCATATGTTAACCATTACACCATGCCCCGAAATACTTAGAGGATAAGATTGCCTGACCAAAATTTTAGCACTTTATTTTCTTGCGGTCAATCTCTAATATCCTTTTGTTGTGGTAGCCCAAATTAGTATGTTATACTAAAGTAATGACGTTCAAGAAAGCTCTCAGCCAACTAAATATTATTGCCCAGTGCAAAAAATACGGCCTTTCTCCTTGGCAGTGTCCTCAGTTTCTTTTTTTGATAATGGGGACGATTATTATTAGCTCAACCCTGACCGCTTATGTTATTGGAGCTCGCTACATTGAGAACCCTCTTATAGTGGCTTTGGTCGTTCTCTTGATTGCCACAATTTTGTTTGTTATTGCCGTGATTATTGTTCGTTCTTTTGAACGATTGGCTGAGGCAAATCGAATGAAATCAGAATTCGTTAGCATAGTCTCACATCAATTGCGTTCTCCTCTTTCAAATTTAAGGTGGGTAATTGAATTATTGATGTCGGGAAGATTAGGAAAAATTGAAAAAAAACAAACAGAATATTTTAGAACTTTAAAAGAAAATAGTAGCCGGATGCAAGAATTAATTTCTGATTTATTAATTGTTTCCAGAATTGAGACTGCTAAACTTCCTCTAAGAAGAAAAGAGTTTTCTCTGGAAGATTTAGTCAAAGATCTAATCTCTGAATATGAACCCTTTGCCAAGGCCTCCAATACGGAAATAAGTTTTGAAGTTCAAGAAAATTTGCCAAAGATTTTCGCTGATCCCTCCCGAATTAAATTAGTGATAGAAAATCTTTTAGATAATGCGATTAGATATATAAAAGATAAAGGAAAGGTTGAAATAAGCCTTTTTGAAAAAAATAAAAATATTTATTTTGGAATAAAAGATAATGGCGTTGGCATCCCAAAGGAAGATCAAAAATATATCTTCAGAAAATTCTTCCGCTCAGAGAATGTCATGAGATATCAAACCCAAGGTTCAGGTTTAGGTTTGTATATTTCAAAAGCCATTATTAAGAGATCTGGCGGGAAAATAAGTTTTAAATCTAAAGAAAATAGAGGGTCGACATTTTGGTTTACTCTACCCTTAAAATAGCAAATAATGCGAATACCCTTCGGGCTGCGAATAATACGAATATATTCGCACAATTCGCAGGCGAAGCCATTCGTAAAATTCGTAAACTTATGAAAACAATACTCTTTATCGAAGACGAGTCTGCTCTCCAAAAAACCTTTGGCGAGATTTTAAAACAAGAAGGATATAAAATGATTTCAGCTCTTGATGGAGAAACTGGCTTCAGGTTGGCCAAAAGCAAAAAACCAGATTTGATTTTGCTCGACCTTATCTTACCGAAAGTTCATGGCTTTGAGATTTTAAAAAAGATAAAGGCAGATAAAGAGACAAAAGGCATCCCCGTTATTGTTTTAACCAATTTGGAGGGAATAGAAGATATAGACAAAGCAATTGAGTTAGGGATTACAACCTATTTAGTGAAAGCTCAATATAGTTTAGAAGAAGTGGTAGAGAAAATTAAAAAAGCCCTCGGCGAATAACAGCCCATAGAGGAGGGGGGTCGGGGGAACCCGCGGTTCCCCCGTATAGGAAAACAGCCCCGCACATAATTTATGTGCGGGGCGCCAGAAACCGAGGGTT
>JBHIEE010000254.1:0-1709 GCA_046760445.1 Candidatus Aminicenantia bacterium | reverse complement strand
GCATTTCTATAACATCTATCTGTCCTATATCCATATGCTTTACGAGCAATTGCTTTGATCTTGTTATTCATTCCCTCCACATAGTTGTTAGTTATCCTATGTTTTGCATAAGCTATAATGCCATAAAGGTGGCGCTTTAAAATATGAGCTATTTCCCTCATATGACTAATACGGCTGTGTGTGGCCATCCAGAACCATTTCTTAAAAAACTCTAAAGCCTTGTCTATTGAGAAATAATCCCATATATGTTTAAACATCTCTTTCAATTTGTAGGCCTTTACAGTTTTCAAATGATATCTCTCAAGTTCCTTAAAAGTCATCTCCTGCTTTTCTGTGAGATTCTCAGGATTTTTCAAGAAGATATATCTGGTCCTTTTCAGGATGTCAGATCTCTTTCTTTGAAGCTTCTTATGTTCTTCCCTTCTAACCTGATCCAGAGCCATGTTAATCATCTTTGTAATGTGAAATTTATCAAATACAACCTCTGCTTGTGGGATATACCTTGAAATAGAATGAAGATATGGTTTCCATATATCGCAGCACACAACCTCTATCCTTTTAGACCTCCTTTTACCAAAGAATTTGAAGAACCTTTTAAGAGTGTGTTTGTCTCTATCTTTTCCAACCCAGATTACCCCCTCTATTTTAAGATCGTAAACAAGAGTGAAATATTTATGACCCCTTCTTACGGAGACCTCATCAATACCAATTTTAGTTATATTTTCAAGATTCTGCCTCTCGAGACCTCTATTTACAGCCCTGTCAAGAATAGAATCAACTGTCTTCCAGTCAATAGATGCCTCTTCTTCAACCTCTTTTATAGACATCTTTATTAATAATGAAAGGATGTAATTTTCAAACTCATATGTGTACCTCATATAAGGATCAGCCCAGGGAACTTTCACCTGTCTTATTGTTCCGCATTTTGGACACTCTATCCTGGGGATATCCCCTACAAGATAGCAGGAATATTGGAAAATGCTTAAGTGTCTCCATTCACGCTCTTTATGGTCATATACTGAAGAGGAAAAGGTTCTGCATTCCTTGCATTGAAAGGGTGATCCCCTTATGAATTCTATTCTGATCTTTATAGAATTTGTGGATTCATCTAACTTTAAATCTGTTACTTTCCATGAATCCCCAAGATTAAGGATCTCTTCGAAAAATTTTGTAACTTTCATATCTCCCTCCAGAATAATGTTTGAACTTTTTCATTCTGGAGGTTATATTAAATATTGTAGAGATTTTAATCAACTTTTTTCTTTACCCACACAATTTGGAGAAGACCCATATTTTTAAGGTAGGTATTGGAGTTTAATCCAGCCAGTATTTTTGAATAGCCTGTGAGAACAGGGGAAATGTAAGTGATAATAATGGATGAAAGAAAGAGGATTTTAAAAATGATCTTGTAAACTTCCATTTTTATTTATTTAGCTTTAAGTTATAAAAATTAATGAATTATGTCAAAAAAAATTTATTCTTTTTACTATTGAGATCAAATGAGTAAAAGTTGTATAACTTAAATATTCTTTAAGGTTTGAGATTAAGTAGATTTGCGGTTTTATTACTATCATTTTAAAAGGAAAAAGACTTATCATAGAACGTCTCTCCATAAAAAGAAAAAATATTTGCATAAATTTATTTCTTATTGTATATTTTTTCATTGACAGGTTAATCCTTGGTTTGTTGACATATACATAAAATGATCC
>JBHIEE010000253.1:0-1761 GCA_046760445.1 Candidatus Aminicenantia bacterium | reverse complement strand
CAATTAAAATATTATCAAGGTCCACAGATTCCATTGGTGGAATTTCAGGATATATTTAAGTATTTTAAAGAAAAAAGTTAATATAATATATGGTGGTAATAATGAATAACTATTTCAAAAAAGCAATAGAATTTTATGATTATGGTATTAAAGAATACAATACTGGTCTCAAAGAAAGAAATGATATAAAAATAAGAGAAGGATGTGAAAAAATATTTCATTCCTTTGTGGAGCTTTCAAATGGTATCATAAGTGAACATGGATATCAGATACCAAAGAATCATGTAATGAGATCTGAAATCCTTAGTTCTTTAGGGCTAGGAACTCTTTATGATCATGTTATGAAGCGATTGCATGATACTTGTTATTATGATGGTATAATAAGAAAAAAATATATTGAGGATGCAATAGAAGTAGTTGAAAATGAAATCAAAAAAAGAATGTAAAGTTGTCATAAGATTTACCTTTGACCAGAAACAATGTAATAAACTAACAGAAATTAAAACCCTCATTTAAGAGGTGTGAAGTAACTACCTCTTCCTTTTCCTTTTTGTAATATGATGTTTTTTTCAACTAAATCCTTAAGATCTTTTGTTGCAGTAGTTCTTGATACCTTAAAAAGCTCGAGGTATTCTTTTTTAGTAATTTTTCTATACTTTTCCAAATATTTCAACAAAGCTCTCTGCCTTTCATTTAGCCACAATAACACCTTACCATATTTTTCACTTACTGCAATGTTTTCTATAATTTCATCACCAGCACCATGCAAAATGGTTACAAGTTCCAGTTTTTTATCTTCAAAAGCAGGTTCTTTTAAGCCCCATTTTATCATCTCTTCCTGCATCATTAAAATTCCAGAGCCCCATTTTTCAATGTAGCCTACATCATAAAGGAGATTGCATAAAATTCTGTTTCTTGGAACATGGGTTGGATTTTTAAGGTCAAAACCCCTAGGAAACCCACCTGGATTAAAAATCTTTATCATATCATCAAATACCGCAACTCTGACCTCTGCTAAAGAAAAATAATCCCTATGTGCCAAGGCATTTGTTATTGCTTCTCTTATTACTGCTATTGGATATTCAAATCTATCAATCCGTCTTATACCTAGATCTCTTGTTCCACCAAGTTTTATATTTTTTTCAACAAATTTTACTGCATTTTCTATTTCTTCTGGAATAGTACCATGATATGTAGCCTGATCAATAAAATTCCTCATTAACTTATCTCTAAACCTTGCACATCTAATTACTGCATAAGGTATAAATTTCTGTGGGTTTTTGCAAAAGAAAAGAACGCCTGCATTGGTTACCTTTATTTTACCATCGATCTTTTTTATAGCCTCAATACTCAATAAAACCTGTTCTATATTCATTTTTTCTGGCTTTTTGACTCCTCTTATAAGTTCTCTCTGCTCTAAGTACCACTTAACTTTATCCAAATCAATATCCTCTAATTTTGCATCTTCACAAATTTCAGCATCAAAATATACTTTTCTTTTTTCTAAAATAAGCCTTTCAAACTCATCTCTCGACATTTGAACTGTTGATTTTCCAACTCTTTTAAATGCTCTTCCAAAGGCTAAATAGGGCTTGTTTTTGCATTCTTCAAGTTCTAGGACTATAAGATTCTTACCTTCAACATCTAAAATCTCAATACTTGGATAGATAACAGGATCTGTATTATTCGTGATTTTATTAGTGAGTTTTTCTATAGTATCCTTTCCAATATTAACTCCAAAAACTTCTTTGGAATCAGAAA
>JBHIEE010000252.1:0-1779 GCA_046760445.1 Candidatus Aminicenantia bacterium | reverse complement strand
TCGTCCTATGAGAAATGTTCCATCTGTAATCAATAAAATATCATTTTCATTGATGTTTTGTTTCTTTTTATATCTTTCATAAATTTCTTCAGGAATACCTTTTATTGGGTCTATTTTTATTTCCCAATTAACAATATCAGAAGTCCTAACAAAAGGTATATCCCCAATTCCATAATATTGCGAGCCAACTTCATCCCCTCTTTTTATAGATAATACGCCTTTTTCTACTAATTCTTTTATGCTTACTAAAGTGTATCTTCCACTTTTTTCCATCCTCCTTAGTTTTTCTTCTGTCTTAGGGTTATAGTAATTTGGAATGAGAATAGAGTCTTTAATTTCTGATAGTTTGACAACAAAACCTAAATGATCGTAATGATGTAGGTTTTTTTCTTTAAACAATCTATATCTTTCAGCGATATTTGGTAAATCATCATCAATTATTTTATTGTTATTATTATCAAGAATATATTCTCCATTTCTATTCCTCTTGTATATTGTTTTACCATTTTTGTTGTGTCCCACTTTATTAGCTATTGCCATAAAAATCTCATAATCTTCTATCGTCAATTTTTTTTTCTTTTCTAAAAATAATATACTTGTCTTTGTATGAGTGCTTGGCAAAAAAGTTTCTGGGGGTAAACTAACTATTGCTAATATTTTTGCCTCCTGTAAAATATACTGCAGTATATATCTATCCCTCGGATTTCCAAAAATACCATCTGGAAGAATTATAGCTAGTCTACCGCCAGGTTTTAATAATTGAATACATCTTTCTATAAATAGAACCTGCGGTACCTGCTTGTAAATTATATTGGTATTTTTCCATTTATCTTTGTGTGTCTTCTTCCATTTGTGACCCAATTTATAATTTTTTAAAATTTTATTATCTTCTATGGAAATTCTTGCTCCAAAGGGTGGATTAGTAAGCACAACATCAAAACTATCGTTTTTTATATTTTCTTGCATTTCTATGGGCCATGATGAAATATCAAGGGAATCTGCACAGAAAATATTAGAATGTCCATTTCCAACAATTGACATATACGTTTTACATATTTTTGCTAAATCTATTTCTTTATCAATTCCAAAAATATTATTAAACGAATCTCGTTCATTTAAATATGCTATGCACTCCACTAAAAAACCTCCAGACCCACAAGCAGGATCAATTATTTTTTCTCCGACCTTTGGATTGAGAAATTCTACACACAATTTTACAACATTCCTTGGAGTAAAAAATTGTCCTTTCTCGCCTCTTAATCCATGTCCCCAAAAAGCTTGAAAAGCTTCGCTTACAATATCTCTTTTTGTTTTCAAAAGGTTATAATTTTGAAGCTGGTTTACTACATAAGTAATAGATTTATCGTCGAGATACAATTTTTCTTCTTCGTCGAATACATCATGGAATTTCTTTTTTACATCTTCAAATAGTGTTTTTATCTTATTTGAAACTTCATGTTCATTTTCATTGGAATATATTTTTAACTTAGATTTTTCTTTATTATACAATTCATCGTAAATTTTACAAAAAATAATTCTGATCATCTCAGCTCCAAGCTTTTCAGCCCTTGGTATATTACTATTCGTATAAAGATAATAATAAAAACGCTTAAAAATTTCAGGAAGACTCTGTGGAACTAATGTATCTTGATGCCTCAATTTCATAATACTACCAAGGAAAATGAAGTTATAAAACTTTTGACTATATTTTTTTAGGTAAAAATTCAATTAAGTAATTAACTCGATCTCTTTCATCTTTTTCTTTTTTAATTTTTAAAA
>JBHIEE010000251.1:0-1811 GCA_046760445.1 Candidatus Aminicenantia bacterium | reverse complement strand
ACCGAGAAAATGCGTGAAAAATGCATTTTTTCAAAGTTTTTAATTGTTGATTTTATGACTAAAAAAATTTATACTATACACCAAAAAGATGTTGTGGCATCAGTTTCACTTTTAGTTAGGTTTATGCCATATGACCAAAGGTATAAAAAATATGCTAGTTTCCTTCGGAGAAAAGAATCTAAGTCACTATGGTGGAATATTTCTAATTCACTCATTTTGCAAAAGATTAAAACTCAAATGGCGCTTACAAAAATATGTAAGATTCTTCCAAAGGAACCAGGAATATCAAACAGCAGAGTTTATTTTGGTCATTATCTACATAATTATTCTTGGCATAAGACGTATAGAAAAAATTCGTTCTTTACAAACCAATGGAGTATTCAAAAAAACTATCGGTATGAAGAAAATTCCAGATCCTTCTGCTATACGACGTTTTCTTTATCGGCTTACTCCAAAAGCGATATATCAGATAGTGCAAGTACACGATTTAATTCAAAGGAAAATATTTTATATTCTTCATACTAAAACAAGTATCACATTTGATATTGATGCGAAAGTAATAACAGTCTATGGTAAACGAATACAAAGAGCAAAAGTTGGATACAATCCCAAAAGAAAAGGAGCACGCAGTTATTTAGGTTTTTTCTGTTTTGAATCAGATCGAGAATTCTGGTACGCAAGTTTGAGATCAGGAAATGTATCACAGGTAAAAGTTGCAAAACATTTTCTAAAAAGATGTTTAGCTAAATTGCCTTATCCCATTTATCGGATTCGTGTTCGTTTAGATGCTGCTTTCTACAGTGGAGAACTTATTGAAGATTATCTCGAGGAAGAAAATATCATCTACACCATAGAAGCGCAAATAACCAGTCCAATGTTAGGAAAAATGCAATCGATAAAATACCATCAGTTTGAAGGACGTTTGGAAATAGGAGAATTTCCTCATCGACCAACAAGATGGAGAAAAGGTAAAAAATATCGTTACATAGTAATCAAAAGACTTTTACCAAAGGACCCAGAAGAAAAAGCACAACTAAAATTATTTGAGATAAAAGGCTATGGTTATCGTGTGCTCATAACCAATCTCAAACTGAAACCAGAAAATGTCTGGAAATTTCATAGTCAAAGAGCGCAGGGTTCAGAAAATAACATTAAAGAATTAACTAAAAATTATTCTTTAGTGAATATCCCTACCCATAGTTATACAGCAAATATTGCTTATTTTCAGATGCTTTTATTTGCATTCAATATTATTAACTGGTTCAAATGGTTATGTTTACCAGAAAAATACCATTATGTTACCTTACAAACTATTCGCGACCAACTATTAGTAACACCAGCAAGATTAACTAAGACAGCAAATAAGAATGAATTAAAATTTCCTTTTGGTTATCCTTATGAGAATTTATTTAATTACGCAAAGAGAAAGACCGAAAGAATGAAACAACTATAAAAGATTAACGGATTTGCTAAGATTTTTAAAAAGTCAAAGAACATTTATCGTCGGACTAACTTTGAAAAAATGCATTTTTCACGCTTTTTTTCGGTAAAGGGCTACACTACCCACAACTTTTGGAGAGCGTAGGATGAGAACTTTTATTGCTGTGGAAATATCCAGTGAAGTGAGAGAAAAGATTGCTCAAATCCAGGTGGAGTTCAAGAGAGGAGATCCAGATGTCAAATGGGTTGAGCCTAAAAACCTGCACATCACTCTAAAATTTCTGGGTGAGGTGGGTGAGGATAAACTTTCCGGGGTAATTGAAAAGACAAGACTTGCAGTCTCAGGAATTTCTAATTTCAAGGTTCACCTT
>JBHIEE010000250.1:0-1833 GCA_046760445.1 Candidatus Aminicenantia bacterium | reverse complement strand
AGTTCCAGAGTTAACCATTCTTACCATTTCAATTGAAGGGATAAATTCTGTTATTAATTCGGCTAACTTTACTTCAATTTCAGTTGGTGCACCAAAACTTGTACCTTTCTCCATTTCCTCCTTTATTGCCTTTACTATTTTTTCATGTGTATGACCTAAAATCAGAGGACCCCAAGATAGGACATAATCTATATATTCATTACCCTCTATATCCCAAATTTTAGAACCACTTCCTTTAAGAATAAAACAAGGGTTTCCTCCCACTCCTTTAAATGCTCTGACAGGAGAATTTACTCCTCCAGGAATATAATTTTTTGCTTCTTCAAATAAGGATAGACTATCTTTCATTTTATCTACTCTTTCTTTTTTCTTTTTGGTTGATAAATACAATAAGGTTCTTCATCCAGATAATTCCCAGAAACTGCAAAAGCACGAGCTCGACAGCCCCCACAAATATTTCTGAATTCACAGTATCCACATCTTCCATTGTATTGATCGATATTTCTAATGCTTAGAAAAAGGGGGGAATTATCCCATATAGCTTTAAAATTGTAATTCTCTTTTCTCAGATCTCCTGCTTCTACTTCCAAAAATCCACAGATTTGAACTTTTCCTAAGTGAGAAATAAAAGCAAAGAACTGACCTCCCATACACCCTTTACTCATAGAATCAAACCCATGAGGCGAATAAGAAGTTATTCCTTTTCTACCTTTCTCCTTTTGCCTGAAAATTCTATAGTAATGAGGAGCACAAGTGGGTTTAAATTGAATGGGAATTTTTTCTCTTTGTTCGTAAATCCAGTTCAGAATCCTCTCGTATTCCTTAGGAGAAATTTCCTGATCAGCTAAATTTTTTGCTCTCCCAGTAGGGACAAGAAGAAATGGATGAAAAGCTTTTGCTCCCAGATGGACCGCTAATTCTAAAATCTTGGGTAATTCATTGACATTATTTTTCTGAACCGTGGTATTTATTTGGAATTCCAATCCATTTTCTTTAGCCAATTCAGCGGCCTTGATTACTTCATCAAAAGCTCCTTGTTTCTGTCTAAAATCATCATGGGTTCTTGGATTTGCTCCATCGAGGCTCAAACTTATTCTCCGAATTCCTGATTCTTTCATTTTTTCTATTGCTTCTTTAGTAATAAGCATTCCACAGGGCGCCATAACCATCTTGAGTCCTAACTGAGTTCCATAAGAGGTAATCTCATATATATCCTCTCTCAACATAGGTTCGCCACCAGTTAAAATAATTATTGGTTTGGAAAAAGAAGCTATATTCTCTAAAACCTTAAATATTTCATCTTTATGAAATTCATCTTTATAAAATTCATTAGTCGCCCCTGCCCGGCAATGTTTGCAATTCAAACGGCAGGTTCTGGTAACTTCCCAAGCAATGAGTCGAGGAATATATTTATTTTTTAGCATTTTCATCTTTGAAAACCCAATATCCGTGAAGGTTTTCATATCCTGTTTTTAAGCTTCACCTCCATTAAAATCCCAAATTCCAAGCACCAAATATCAAATAAATTCCCCTATACCAATGCTTCGCATGCTACAGGGCAAGCAAATTCCAATGACCCCTTCGGCCCGAGCTCAGGACGAGGGCAAATGACCAAAACAATCTCTTTTTGTTTCGGTCATTGGAATTTTGGTCATTGGAGCTTATTTGTAATTTGGAATTTGTGATTTGGAATTTTTTAGTAATATTCTGGCGACATCTTTAGCAAAATAAGTAAGTATCAAATCAGCTCCAGCTCTCTTTATTGAAATTAAAACTTCAAACATTATTTTCTCTTCATCAATCCAGCCCAGTTTAGAGGCAGCTTTAATCATT
>JBHIEE010000249.1:0-1913 GCA_046760445.1 Candidatus Aminicenantia bacterium | reverse complement strand
CCAAAAACATTATTGTTATTGAATGGGCTGAAAAAATCAAAAACATCCTTCCTAAAAACACCATTTGGATAAATATTGAATTTATTAACGAAAAAACCCGAAAAATCACAATATTGATAAATTAGGTGAAGATGATATAATGTTATATATGGCAAAGAAGGCCACAAATCAAAAACTACCTTCATTTTTCAAGCCCCTTTTTTGGGGGTATGATTTTAATTCTATTAATCCTGCGAAAAACAAAAACCTTATCATTGTGAATACCTTGAACTATGGAGACTTAAAACAGTGGAGATGGCTTATTAAAAGATATGGAAGGAATAATTTAAGAAAAATAATAAGCCTTATCCCTAAAAGTGAGTTCCGGACGCACGTGGTGAAGTTAATTGAGTTACTGTTTGATATTAAAGAATTTAAATATGCATCCAGAAGTTCTAAAATCAGAGCAGAGAAAAATATTTGAGAGGCTTGAACATTTTTCTGACTGCTATTTAGTAGGAGGCACTGCCTTGGCTTTGCAGTTAGGCCATCGTATTTCTGAGGATTTTGATTTTTTTAGAGATAAAGAATTTGACAAAAAATTTATTTCAAAAGTATATAGAGTTTTTAAGGATTATGAGATCAAAATTTCATTTAGGCATGCTGAGCAGTTTAATTTCACCGTGGATTCAGTAAAGTTTAACTTCGTTAAATATCGATATCCGTTAATTTTTGGATTAAAAAAGCTTAAAAATGTTAATTTAGCCCCAGCTCAAGAGATTGCTTTAATGAAAGCATCTACTTTAGGAATGAGAATAACGTTAAAGGATTATGTGGATTTATACTTTGTTTTAAAAGAGAGAATAATGAACTCGTTATTCATAATTCCTTACCTTAAAATACGAACAAATTCAGCTAAATTTAGCTATTTCTTTGGTAAAAAACAAAGAGATTGGCTAAAATTCTGGTAAAATAGAGGTATATGAACCCTACTTTACTAGGAGCTCGAACCAATCTCGAGCTCATTATAGCTGAAGTAGAAGCTCTTTGTAAAGAGGAAAAACTGGGAATAAGTGATCCTTCAAGAATAGGTCGACCGTCTAAATACTCAGATATTCAAATAATAGAGATGGTTATTATCCAAAATCTTTTAGGATTTGATTCAGAATTATCATTTATCCGTTTTCTAGGTAATCTGAGCCAACCTATCTTTGAAAAGATACCATCTCAACCTACTTACAATAGACGGGTAAAACAATTAAGGTCTCAGATAGAAACTCTTACTAAGAAGCTTCTTAATAGGCTCCATATAGAAAGGTCTAAAACTAGAATAGTAGATGCTAGTGGTATTCCCTTAATTAGGTTAGTCAGGAAAAAGAGGAGAAAGTTATTCCGAGGAAGAAGATATGGCATAGGTTATTGTGCTTCCTTGAAAACCTACTATTTTGGCTTAAAAATCACTCTTTTCCTCAATAGAGAAGGTATTCCTACTAATTATTATCTAATGCCAGCTAATAAGCATGATAATAGATGTTTAGAGAAAATGCTAATCAAGAATCAATTCTCTAATCTGGTATTAGTAGGAGATATTGGGTATCTCTCTAACTTCAATAAGAGATGGTTTAAAGAATGCTGGAACATCCAACTCATTACCCCTTACAAGGTTAATCAAAAAAAGAAGAATACCAAGAAAGAAAAGCAACTTCTCAAAAAGAGAAAAATTGTTGAAACAGTAATAGGCCAACTAAAAGATCATCTCAAGCTAGACCATCTCAGAGCCAGAACCTATGAGACCTTAGATCTTCGGATTAACAACATCTTATTCAGCTACATCTTTGGAGTCTACTTTAACAAGAAATATCATCGCAATCCCTTAAATTTAAAGAGCATAATCACATAATTCCTTAAGATAGGGAATTATGAATAACGCGTAG
>JBHIEE010000248.1:0-1918 GCA_046760445.1 Candidatus Aminicenantia bacterium | reverse complement strand
AGAGGGAACAATATTACATTTCTAGTCAGTAAATCTAGTGAAATTTATTATTTATTTATTATAAAGATCTTCAATTCCTCTTTTTATTCGTTCGGTACAAGCATCCCAAGTAAATTTTTCTTTTACATAATTCCTACATTTTTTGCTAAAATCATCTTTTCTTCCTAACAAAACGTTTATTTTTTCCGCTAAGTCCCTAGGATTCTCTGGTTTACATAACTCCCCTAGAGACTTGTCGAAGATCTCTCTTATTCCAGGAAAGTCATGAGCAACTACGGGTTTGCCCATCGACCAATATTCCAACACCCTTATTGTAGTAGATACCCTACTAGATGGGGTCTCTCTATATGTCGCAACTCCTATATCAATTGCTATGTGATATTTTGGAATTTCGTTGAAGGGGACGAAACCAGTAAGTGTAAAACGCTTTCTCTGTCCAGTTTTTTCTATTTTTTTCTTTAAAAAAGGGAGAAAATCCCCCTCCCCTACTATTAAAAAATTGACGTCTTCATCTATAAATTTTCCGGCATCAACCAAAAAATCTAAGCCTTGATTTCGAGTAATAGATCCAATGGAGCCAACTATGGGAGATTCAATATTATATTTATCTTTCACTTCTACATCATTATATTTTCCTGGATCAAAATGATCAACTGCTACACCGTCGTAATGAGGAGGATAGAACTTACTGGGGTTTAATCCTCTCTTAATCAATTCTTTGGCCATAGCGTTTGTTATGGTCATTATACCATCAGCCATTTTCACGATCTCTACTTCTATCCTGTTTAAAACTGGATTAACTAGTGCGAACCTTTGATTGTAAGCTGTGATAATATCTGTCATACTCAGTAGAAGCGGTATGTGTCCCTTAACTAACCCACAAGATAATAAAGCGATTGCGTTTCTTGAAAGAATTAAATCTGGATGCACCTTGGAAATGACTTCTTTGACCTTTTTAGTTAGCAATGCAGAGTAAATTGAATATTTTGTAGTCTTAAAGCTCATGTTTCTATGAACCTTGAATAGTTTAGGATTGTAAGGGTGCATTTCAATATTTGCAGGTATCTCTCCATCCCAATGTTGGGGAGAAACAACGTGCAACTCATATTCCTCTGCAATACGCCTTGCTATCTCCCACGTGCCAATTGAGCATCCGCCAGTAGGTGGATAGAAGGGCTCGTTTGCAACCAGCAATACTTTCAAAAAGGCATCACCGCCAAGTAATTATTGATTTATATTCTTTCACTTATCATTCCAAACACATCTCTTCGTCCTATACCATATATAACTAACCCAATGTATCCAAGTACTATGATGAAAAACAACGTCGTGAAATGAACTGCTAAACCAACTGGTAATGCCTTTTCAACCGCAATTCCAAGACCAAGATAAACAAATACCCACGCAGCCTCAAATGTTCCTAAATAGCCTGGTGCACTAGGAATCAAGAATGTTAAAGTAACCAAAACGCTGCCCAAAAAAATAACGCTCCAGTGAAAATTAATATTAAAGGCACGGAAGAAGTATAAATACATAAAACAAGGTGACAACCAAGTTATAATTGAGAGCAAGAAAATGGGCACCATGTATTTACTCTTACAAATACTCAACATCGCATTTATTGCTAAAGTAAGATTTTCGAGAATGCGATCTTTAATTCCTTTAGAAAACCAAAAAACCACCGAAACAAATTTTCTAACTGGAAAAATTAAAGCATCATACCGATAATTCAGTAGAAGTAATAATAAAATACTAAATGCGATGAATCCAAGAACCAAAAGAATGAAACTTGCAAACTCTTTAGGAATGCTCGCATCGTCTGGCAAAAAGTAGAACATGGCTCCACCTACTACTACTAAGCCGGCAAGATCAAATATCCTCTCAATAACTATGGAAGAGAGTCCTTCGGATATTAAGA
>JBHIEE010000247.1:0-1923 GCA_046760445.1 Candidatus Aminicenantia bacterium | reverse complement strand
CATAATTATTCCATTTATTAGAGGGAGAATTATCATCCTGCCAAAGTTTTTAATTTCACACGTTGTAATCCTTATAACCATAAAACTAAATCCAGTAGTAGATACAAAAGTACTTAAAAATACAGCGAACGATGCCCCTAATATTCCCCATTTGATAGTAAAGGGATAGATCAAAACAGCTAATACCAACAAACGGACTATTTGCCATCTCGTTTCTATTCTTGGTCTTCCTACAGCATAAAATATAGGGCCCGTTGTAGCTGCTATTGATCTTACTAATCCTGCAAAAACTAATACTTGCATCGCTGGCACCATTGACATCCATTTATCTCCAAGAAAAATTTTAGTAAACTCAGGAGCCAGAATGAATATTCCTCCAGCTAATGGTATAGAGATAAAAGCCGTGAGCTGTAGTACTTTTAGATAAGCTTCTTTTAATTTTGTAAGATCATCTTGCAATTTAGAATAAGTGGGAAATGTAACTCGAGAAATAACATGTGTTATTTCAGTAGCAGGTAGATTAGACAACATATAAGCCATCTGGTAAAAGCCAAGAGCTGTTACTCCCAAAATCTTTCCCACGAAGGCATCATCACCCTGGGTGATTAAAAATACCAGAATGCTTGAGCCTAAAACCCATTTTCCAAAACCAAAAAGTTCCTTCGCCTTTCCTAAATCAAAGTCAAGATGCGGCCTATAGGGATGTATTAAATAGCTTACGATAAATCGTGCAAAATTTCCAGCTAACAATCCGAATACCAAAGCCCAGACATTTCTCAGTATTAAAACAGATGAAACCGCCACAATAAAATCGGCTAATGTCCCTGCAAATTGATGGATAAATTGTTTGTTGAACTCCAACTCCTTCTGGAAATAGATGACTCCTATATTAGCAAATGCCTGAAGAAGTATCGAAATTCCGATAACTTGAATGATAGGTTTTGCTTTTGGTGCATTAAAGAAAGTTACGGCATAAGGTGCAATTAAATAGAGAATCGCAAATAGCATAAGTCCTCGCAGAATTAAAACGGTCCAAGCGGCATCAAGATAAGCCTTTGTATTTTTTTTCTTTTGAATCAAAGCAGCCTGAAAACCTGTCTGTGAGAAAGTCTCTAAAGTCGCCATTGCCAAAAGTGCAATCCCCATTAGTCCGAAATCGTGAGGTGCTAACACCCGAGCCAGTATAACTGTGCGGACTAATCCGAATAGCCTGTTAGTGATACGTAGAGCAAAGACCCATATTCCCCCGCGAACTGCGCGCTGAGATAAGCTCTCACTGGGTTTTGACCATTCTCTATTGGTATTCTTTAATTCCATTCTAACTTGTCAGTTTTTCTTTTGATAAGTTATTTGTTTCTAATGATTCCTCTTTTAATTTTGGCAACATCATAATCATTCCAGCAATAAACCAGAATGGTTCCATAATACGAAGTATAATAAAAGTATTGGCAGTTAGGGCATGAATAGCTAAGCCAATAAAACCAGCTATAAAACCAAGCGTCAGACCTTTGTATAGTTCATCATCCATTTTTTTATAGATACTAAGTGAATGTTTAAGAATTAACCAAAAAAGCCATAATAAAGTGAGGAGACCAATAATGCCAAGCTCGGGAAGGGTGTGGATATATTGTCCATCTATAAATCTATACCCTGTTACTCCACGACCTAAAATAGGATTCTTTTTCCAAGCTTGAAAGCTATCTTTCCAGCTAAAAATTCTATCAGAAGCAGATGGGTCAAGATAAATACTCCCAATTTTGGCTGCAGATTCCTGTTTTTCCTGAAATGTATATTTTACTCTGGAAAGGACCGCTTCTGGCTTTAGCGCTACTCCTAATACACCTACTACTACCATCATTGTAATTAAAACTAATCTTTTCTTGCTCAAAATAATAAATGTAATATAGGAAAAGATAATGGCTA
>JBHIEE010000246.1:0-1926 GCA_046760445.1 Candidatus Aminicenantia bacterium | reverse complement strand
TTTTGGTGCTATGAAGTACATCACTTCACATTCCTTATCATTCTTCTCCACTATCATTGGTCCATCTTGAGCTAAATGTAATGTCACTGGTCCATTCAAAACATTGAAAATGGCATCAAAACCGAATCCGTACGAAGATTCTACTTCACCCTTTATTTTCTCTGTGGGGATAACTGACTCTATGCCCTCTGTTTCCAAATCTCCTATTGTTGCTATCATTTTCCCTTCCTTCACTGAAATTGGAAAGACTATTTGGTTAGTAGCTGAAGCATCATCCAAAACATTCGTCATGAAAGATGAGTCCAACTTAACCTGACATTTAAACTCTCCCTTTTCTGTTTTATACATCCCCTTCTCCTTAGATATCAAATCTTTATACATCTGAGAATCATTCCAACTGTTCACTGTTGTCTTTGATGACGCTGAAAGAACTGCCTTCTTTCTTGGCTTTGTTCTTCCGATACTAATTTTTCCTGTCTCTTCACTGTACTGTAATTTAATCTTATCGTTCTCATCAAAAGTCTTTAAGTAACTAATAAATTCCTCTATATCTTTTATTGGAATTAATCCATTTTCTGCCACTGAAATTTTGTAACTCAACTTTACAAACAGTGCTTTTGCTTTAGAATCTACAGCCATAGTTGTGAGTTTGTTTTTCTCCACTGTCAACATTAAATCTTTTATTAAATTAGTAGTTTTTCCCTCGTGCTCCCCTTTCAAACCGACATACTTACAGACTTTTAACAAATCACTCACTTTACATTCTATTTTTGTCATACTTTAACCTCCCATCTTCATTTTTGGGAATTTATCTTCAATTTTTTTTATTCCCGTAACATCAACCACTGTTCCAGTCTTCATTTTCTTATCATCTTTACTACTGACTACTCTCAATATGAATGCGGTCTTTTTGGATTTTGGGTCATAGTTGTTCTTAATATTCAAAACAAAATCTGTCTCCCACATAACTTTGTCTATATATCTCGGAATCTCAAGCTTTGTCACTACTGTCCCCTCTTCAACAATTTCCTCATGTGTAGTGTAGGTTGTATAAATCACTCCTCTCTTACTTGCTTTTATTGCTTCATCATGGACTTTTGCTATGACATCTCTTCTCTCTTTCCAAATATTCCTATTTGACACACCTTGGTACGGTGTTAGATTGTGGTGATGTCTCATCACTCCTTCTGCTATTTTTTGAAAAATCTCTATTCCATCTATCAAAACCCAATCTGGCTGTTTTTCTTTGAGCTCCTCCAGTATTTTTAAGACGTAATGGTATGTCTCCTCCGCACTCTTGTTCTTCTCATCAGTCTCTCGACTATAATATTTCACTGCATTGAAAACTTTTATTCGCTTATCTCCATTGAAATAATTCATCTTTGGCATCATGGTCTTTTTGTCAAAAGATAAAGCAGCTATAGTTCCCGGAAATGTCAATGCAAGTGTTGTTTTGCCGCTATTATGTGTTAGTATACCGTTACTCAAAATAAAATTGTGGGTATCTTTAACAAACAAATCGTATGTTAGACGAACTCCAACTTTCCTGATAGCCAATATGTTCTCCAAACTTGTTTTGAAGTGGATAAAGCTTTTCTTATAACCAATTTCACTAAGTCCGGATTCTTTGTCACTTCTCTGTCTGAGAATCGCAATATACTGTAACCGCTCTTCAGGTATAATTTGTCTTTGTTGATATCGTCTTTCTTGTTGTGGACTCCCAACCCATCCACTTCTATTAAAATCATTGGCTTGTGCTTCTTTATTGTGAAATCTGGAAATTTGTAGTACTCTCCCACTCTCAAATATATGCTCCATAGTACTTCTACTTCCATTTCTTTTAGTATCTTCTCCATTTCTTTCTCCAAATTTGTCATCGCGTTTCTCCGATATCTTCTCCGAAAATTCTTCTCTGGATGTTCTTTC
>JBHIEE010000245.1:0-1935 GCA_046760445.1 Candidatus Aminicenantia bacterium | reverse complement strand
ATAACACCTCACACCTACAGTTTACCCTTTACGCAAAATTAGATAATTCAACAAACTCAATAAATTCAATAAATTCAATAAATTCAATAAATTGTATTAATTAAGTTAATTAGTTTATTCGACCGTGACGCTTTTCGCCAGATTTCTCGGCTGATCAACATCAGTTCCTCTTTTAAGAGCAACATAATAGGCAAAAAGCTGAAGAGGAAGAGTGGTTAAAAAAGGAGTTAGAATCTCAAGAGTAGGGGAGACCCTGATCAAATCAGTCACTTCCCGGGCAATTTCTTCGTCATTTTCCTCAACAACAGCAATCACTTTTCCATTTCTTACTCTCGCTTCAGAAATATTATTCAATATTTTGGTATAAACTCTATCCTTCATAGCAATAGCCACTGTGGGCGTCTGTTCGTCAATCAAAGCAATTGGTCCGTGCTTCATCTCACCAGCAGGATAACCCTCAGCATGAATATAGGAAATTTCCTTTAATTTTAATGCTCCTTCCAGACTTATTGGATAGTTAACCCATCTTCCAAGATAAAGAAAATTTTTATAATCAAAATATCTATTGGCTAAATTTTCTAAATTTTTGCTCTTGTTCAGAAATTTCTCCATTTTATGTGGAATGATTTGAAGTTCACTGATATATTTTTTAAAGTCTTTCTGAGTGATAATGTTTTTTGCCTGAGCTATATAAAGAGCTAAAAGAGAAAGAATCATCAACTGAGTGGTAAAAGCTTTGGTTGAAGCCACTCCTATTTCTGGCCCAGCCAGAGTGTAAAGAGTAAAATCAGATTCCCTGGAAATAGCACTTTCCGGAACATTTATTATACCCAGAGTCTTTCCTTTTCTTTTTTTGACTTCTCTTAAAGAAGCCAGAGTATCAGCTGTTTCTCCTGACTGGCTGATAAAAACAAACAAAGAATGGTCATCAACCAGAAAATCCCGGTAGCGAAATTCCGAAGCATAATCCACTTCAACTGGCAGCCGGCTTATTTCTTCAAAGAAATATTTCCCAACCAGACCAGCATGAAGGGAAGTGCCGCAGGCGATAAAATTTATTTTTTGAATATCTTTAAGAAACGATTCATCTAAATCAAGATTCACTCTTCCTTGCGCAAGAGAAATCTTACCTGTTAAAGTTTCTCTTAAAGCCATTGGCTGTTCATAGATTTCTTTAAGCATAAAGTGCTTGAATCCTTGCTTTTCGATCATAAACGGCGACCACTTAATCACAGTCTTTTCTTTTGATTTCTTTTTTCCCTCAAAATCATAGAACGCCAATTCATTTTGGGAGAAAAGACAGATTTCTTTATTTTCCAGATGGAAGACCTTTCTGGTAACAGGAAGCACTGGTGCTAAATCAGAGGAAATAATTTTTTCTTCTGTATTAACTCCTAAAATTAAAGGTGGTCCATTTTTGACACCAATTATTTTTTGAGGCTCCTCTTTAGAAATAACGATAAATGAGAAATCTCCTCTAAGATGATTGACACTTTTTATCACTGCCTCCAATAAATTATGATTATTGTGATCCTCAATAAGGTGAGGAATGACTTCAGTATCTGTTTCTGAAGTAAATTTATGACCTTTTTCTATCAGCTTTTTCTTTAACTCAAAATAATTTTCAATAATTCCATTATGAACTACAACAATTTTTCCCTCACAGTCAATATGAGGATGGGCATTTCTTTCAGATGGTTCTCCATGAGTTGCCCACCGGGTATGACCAACCCCGTAATCTCCGTCAATAGGCTGATGATTAATCAGGTTTTCTAAGTCGCAGATTTTTCCTTTAACTCTTACCCTTTTTATTTCTCCATTAAACATTACTGCTATGCCTGCAGAATCATACCCCCTGTACTCTAATTTCTTCAGCCCCTCAATCAGAACTGAAGTTGTATTCCTCGGCCCTAAATAACCAATTATTCCACACAT
>JBHIEE010000244.1:0-1972 GCA_046760445.1 Candidatus Aminicenantia bacterium | reverse complement strand
AGAAATAAAAAAACAGACATTTAGAGTCCGTATTCATATAATTTAGTTAAGATTTAGGTGCTCTTTTTTTTCAGTTTCTCAATCTCTCTTTTTAATTCCATCATCTTTAATTCTCTACCGACGGTCAACTTCTGAAACCTCTCTAATTCCATAACTTTCTTTTGGAGTTCCTTAGTTCTTTCCTTTACTTTTTGTTCAAGCTGTTGATTCAACTCCTCTAATTCTTGAGTCCTTGCTTTAACTCTTATCTCTAAAACTGTCCTCGCTTCCTCAAGCTCTACTTTGGCTTTTTGAAGCTCTCTAGTCTTTACTTCTAAACTTTTAGTTCTTTCCCTAACCCTCTCCTCCAACTCTGATTTAGCTTTATTCAAAGCATCTAACAAACCTTTTAACTGTCTTATATCTATAAAAACAGCCAATCCGCCAATTACCTTATCTTTTTTATCTATCAAGGGTGAAATATTGAGGGCGATTGGAATTTCTCTTTTATTCTTAGTTAAAAAGAAGGTGCTAAAATCTCTGAACTTAGCTCGCTTCTCTATGGTTCTACTGAGGATCTTGTTGACTCGCCCTCTTCCTCTTCCAGAAATTAAAATACTTACCGGCTTTCCAACTAATTTTTTTAATTGATAGGAACTAAATTCTTCAAAGGCTTTGTTTCCATAATTAATATTCCCCTTGGCATCAAATATCACCATCGGGTCAATTGAGCCCTCAAAAACTTTTTTATATAAAAATAGAGTTTCTTTAATCACTTAACCTTTTCATTACTCTAATTTAGATAAAGAGTAGCTTATTGAAATGAAAGTTTATTCCCTTATTTCTGATATAAGTTGATTTGAAATTCCCATCATGGTGATGACTACCTGAGTTCCGACCATTGGCAATGTTTTACAGAAAGCTTGCTCTCCTACAGAACATATTCCAAAAATAGGAACGTCTCTGTCTTTTAAAACTTTCCTAATTATTCCTATCTCTTCAGAATATTTTCTTTTGAGTATTTGGCCTCTTAAAGCACAAGAAAAAAAGAAAATAAAACCAAAATTCTGAGATTTAATATCATCAATCATGGTTTGGGTAGCCTCAGCCGTTGCCTCCTGAAGAAATTCAAGGGTAATTTTTGTCAAACTAATCCCTATTCCTTCTTTTATAGGAATAGATGATTTAATATATTTATTCTCAATAATATCTCCGAATATTAAGGGCCAATAAAAGCCTGTCCTTGGTTCACGAGTAGCAAAAAGATATCCTCCTTCGGTAAAAGCATACAAAGGGAATTTCATAAATTCTTCTTTTTTAATCTCGGTATGTTTTTCAATCATTTCTCCTAATACCTCAGTGGCTGGTCGATTATTCAATTCATAGATCATATAATCTCCCTTAACTTTAGTAATTACTGCTCCCGGACCTAAGGTTTTAATTCCGGTAGCGGTGCCATAACCTATTTCTAAATCAGAACCAAAAAGAACAGCAATTACTGCCTCTTTATGTACTTCCTCATTAAAAAAAAGATAACCCGGCAAAAGTGTTTTTCCGCTTATTCCACTGCACCCTCCTCCCCCTATTAATCTCACAGTGTTTTTGGTAACCGAAGTTATCCCTCCAAGAATTTGTTCATCAACGAAAATCGTTTCAGGCACCATTCCCATAGTCAATAAAAGCCCATTAATTGGTCTGAATCTGGTAATATCTTTCGCTCCTTTCTTTAACATTGCCATATAGGCAATAGAGGGATTATATTCTAAGTTGGCCAATGCCATATTGATGCACTCTTTTCCTACTTTCTCTGGATCTTTTAATACCTTAAGACCTATTCCTGTTCCGACACTTAAATACTCAGAATGCAAAGCCAAAACTGACACCCCATTGAATTTTAAAGGTTTTATTATCTTTCCTAATTTACCAAGAATGGCAGCAGTCATTCTGCCAAAAATATTAACATCAAAGTAATATTTGTTTTTAGCAAAAAATC
>JBHIEE010000243.1:0-1989 GCA_046760445.1 Candidatus Aminicenantia bacterium | reverse complement strand
GGTCTTCAGAGCTGATAAAGTATGCAACAGGCGAAGAAATGGTCCTTACAAAAGAGAAGAGATGCCCTATTTGTGGAAAGCCAGCAGAGGAATGTAAGTGTAGGATTAAGAAGAAAAAATACGAGATAACTGAAGTCGAGAGCAAGTACAATTTTTCTGGAAAAAACGTTTTTATCATGGATGACATCATAGCATCTGGTGGAACCATGATTAAAGCCGTGAAGAAAATCAAGTCAGAAGGAGCTAAGAAAGTTATTGCTACTGCCACTCATGGTTTGTTCATGAAAGATTCGTTGATTCAACTGAAAGAATTGACAGATTATTTAGTGGTTACTGATTCGATTTTTACTCCTGTTTCTAATGTTTCTGTTGCGCCTTTAATAGTAGAAGCTTTAACATGACTCCATCAATCTCGAAGTTTAGAAAAGTAAAACTCAGTATTGTAATTATTAGAGAGTGGACACAAAACAGAAAAGTTTAAAAATGTTACGTTCTTTATTTTGAGCCTGACGCATAATTATCAATTCTTTAAAATTTAACAAGAAGTCACACCTATTCTTTTCTGGGAAACATCCTGCTTTCATCGTTCCATCGGAAATATTTTCCTAGGGTTTCTTCAATTCACTTCCAACTTATCCTACAAATGCTAACAAATTCAACTGCTTTATTATCGTTTGACCTTTTTGGTTAACCCATTCTGCTAATGCTGATACTTGTGTTGCTATCAATGATATTATCATTTGATTGACTAAATACCTACCAGTTATCCTACAAGCTATTCTTGCTTTCTCATACAACCTTCCTATCAAAGTCCACCATTTTAATCTACTGTTCTCTCTTTCAACAGCTATTCTTGGTTTGCTCTGTTCTTCGAATTTTTCCTCATTCCTGATAGAAGGTGTAAACACCAGTCTCCAGTTGTCATCTGATAAATTCTTAGCTTTCTTTATATCGCTGTTTCTTGGGTTGTATGGTATTAAAGGTATCTTTCCGTGTTTTCTGTAGATAACTTGTCTTATGTCGTGTGTATCGAATATTCCATCTAAGATCATGTATAGATCCAATTTATGTATGTTGGGTATCTCCATATTGAACAAGAGTTCTTTCATCAACGGTATTTGTCCTACTTTTGCAGAGCCTATGTTGAAATCTCTTGTGATATCTCTTCTTGTTGAGTTCATTGTCATCAACCATAATCCAAAGAACTTCTTTTTATTGCTTTTTGCACCCCAGCTTCCTATTTTCACGTGTTCTGGCAGTGGTATGTCTGTGCCATCTCCTGCCAGATTGTCATCCTTGAAATAGTCACATTCATCCAGTTCTTCATCTAGTCTATCGAACATGTTTTTCCACTTTTCTGGAGCTAACCTTTTCTTGAATCTGGTTATAGTGTCATGACTTGGAACTTTTTTTCCAAGATCACAGAAGTCCCTGTAGCCCTTGTTTCTTCTTAACTTTCTTTCCATATCTGTGTCATACAGTATATCTTCTCTGTCTTGTAGTATTACTAATCTTAACATCTGTTCGTCTTTGTAATCCGATGGTCTACCTGCTTTTGTTTTCTTCTTCTTTTTTACTAACTTAGCTAGTGTTTCCCAATCAGTGTTGTCTTTAATGACATCCAAACTTATCTGCTTCAATGCTCTAGTAGATGTCATGATAATAATTAGATTTTCTACTAATTATGCGTTACCCTCAATATCTATTACCGTATTTACTTATCCATCATTTTTTTAACAAAAAATTATCTTAACATTTGCCGAAAATATTAAAAAAATAGAATAATATAAAAATATAATTAATAAAAATAAACAAATTTTTAAAATTTTTATAAAGCTCAAGCTACATCCCCCCTCAGAACTTAGAAAAAACTGTTTAACAAGTTAAATAAACAGTACTCCCAATATTTTTTGTAACACCGTTTTGGAGTCTAACAAGAGCAACCGCCAACACACCAATCAAAGACATAGTAGTAGAACGAAATGCAGC
>JBHIEE010000242.1:0-1991 GCA_046760445.1 Candidatus Aminicenantia bacterium | reverse complement strand
AAATTTTTGACCGCATAAAAACCATTAAATCTTTTTGAAATGTTATTAATTTCTAAAGCAGTCATCTCTTTTTCCTAAGATTTTTTATACGAATCTTGATTAATTAAGTTTCACTTTAAATATAACAGAATAATCCAGAGGGTCAATATAATTCTTGGAAAAACGATTCCTTTTTGGTATAGTTAACCTTGAATAAACTTGTTGCTGAATTTTTCGTATAATAAAATAGAGGGTTTTTGAATGATCCTAATGAAGAGAAGATATATAAAAATTCCAAATCTCAAATTCCAAATGACAAATAAATTCCAATGACCGAAATCCCAATGACCCAAACAGAAAAAGCAAATAATTACGATTTAGAGGAACGAACTTATCAGTTTGCTAAAAAAATAGCTCTTTAGAGTTGAGGAAAAATTTTTCTTCTACAATAGAGAAATTCTGATAATTGTTTTGGTCATTTGAATTTGGATATTAGATATTGTTTGTGATTTGGTGCTTGCCCCGTACATCCCGAGTACTCGGGACTACGGGGCGAGGAGTTTGTGATTTTAACTTATGTGGAGGCGAAGCCAAAAATATAGCTTGAAAACCCACATCACAACTGGGTTTTTAAAGTTGAAAACTCTCAAATATAATAAGGAGGAGAAATGAATCGAGCAAAATATATTTTGATTATATTGTTAATCTTCGTATTCTTGATTGTCATGACCATTATTTCCTTTGTCTATTTTGGAATAACCAAACCTCCAACCGTGAAGGCTCATACCTATTTAGAGTTAAAACTCAGAGGAGAAATTAAAGAAATATCGCCACCTGATTTTATTGCCGTTAAGCTATTTGGCCATACTCCATTAACCATGAATGGGATATGGACCAACATCAGAAAAGCCAAAGCAGATCATCGAATTGATAGTATTCTTCTCCGAATTGACCGGTTGGAATGTGGCTGGGGAAAAGTAAATGAAATAAGAGAGGCTCTTCTTGATTTTCGAAAATCTGGAAAAAAGGTAATCAGTTATTTAGAAGAAGGAGTGGATTTTGATAAAGAATATTATCTGGCTACTGCATCTGATAAAATTTATTTCCATCCTTTAGGATTCTTGGTTATTAATGGTCTGGGAGGGTATTATCCCTTTTTAAAAAAAGCTTTAGATAAGTTAGGGATAAAAGGTGAATTTGAACATATTGAAGAGTACAAAACAGCTTATGATATTTTTACTGAGGAAGGATTTACTGAAGCCAATCGTGAAATGACAGAGTCTATTTTAGATGATTACTTTTCTCATTATTTAGACACTATTGCAAAGGCAAGGAGTAAAACCAAAGAAGAAATGAAAAAAATAATTGATTATGGTTTTTATCAGGGGAAAAAGGCTTTAGAGGCTGGGTTAGTCGATGAACTTCTTTTTGAGGATCAGTTAAGAAAGAAATTAAAAGGTGATAGAGAAAAATTAGAGACAATAAGTTATTCTCGGTATTTAAAGATAAAGCCAAGTTCAGTTGGCTTGGAGACAGGCCAAAAAATCGCTTTAATTTATGGGGTTGGAGCCATCCATACAGGAGAAGGTTTTTACCGAGCCATCGGCAGTTCAACTTTTGCCCGGTGGATTAGAAAAGCAAGGAAAGATTCATCAATTAAAGCGATTGTCTTTCGGGTGGATAGCCCTGGTGGCTCAGCTGTTGGGTCGAATATTATCTGGCGAGAAGTTGAATTGGCTAAAAAGGAGAAACCATTCATTGTTTCTATGTCAGATCTGGCAGGTTCAGGTGGTTATTGGATTTCAGTTGCTGCTGACCAGATTTTTGCTCAGCCTCAAACTTTAACCGCTTCAATTGGCGTAATCTTTGGCAAATTTAATTTCGCTGGTTTTTACCAGAAGATTGGGATTAGTGCTGGGAAGATAAAGAGAGGAGAAGAAGCAGATATTTGGTCAACTTTTCGGGGATTCACTCCTGAGGAAAGGAAGATGATTCGTAAGGAGATATCCTGG
>JBHIEE010000241.1:0-1997 GCA_046760445.1 Candidatus Aminicenantia bacterium | reverse complement strand
GTATGTAATTAATACAAAACCAAAGAAAGAACTTTTGGTAGAGAAAATATTCGAAAAAGTCGGAATAGAAGTATATAACCCTAAAATTCCAGAAAATGGTAAAGTAAAGGCTTTTTCCCCTGACTATATATTCTCACGCTTTGAGCTTCCTCAAAATTATCGTTTAATAAAATATGCTCGAGGTGTAAAGAAAATAATAGAAAATGAAGATGGACCAATTCCTTTAGCAGATGAAATAATTAAAGAAATAAAATCAAGAGAAGTAAATGAGCTCATAGCCTTTAAAGTTCTAAAAAAAGAACCAAAAATTGGTGATGAAATAGAAATTGAGGAAGGACCCTTTAAGGGATTCCGTGGAATATTTGAGCGAGAGATGGATGACTTAGAACAAGTTATAATCCTTCTCCAAATGATAAATTATCAAGCGAGATTGTTAATAGATAGGAATAAGCTGATAAAAGCGATTTAAGAAGACGATGTAGGACAAACCTCTTGTAATGAGCCCTTCGACAAGTTCACCACGTGCGAAGCCTCCTTCGGGCCGAGCCTTACTTCGACTTTGGCGAGCTCAGTGGAACCAGGACGAGATCGATGTGAAGCAGGACGAGCGTGGCCGAATTATTTAGGTTTGCATTCTGAAAAGCAATAGAAGCTGAGCAGGATAGAATGAACAATTCAAAATTAGAATTCTTCTAAGGGCGGTAGCTTATCTAAAAAACGAAAAATGTAAATCTAAAAAGTTAAGGCTATAATTTCAAAAACTCATTGATTGTGTTGACAAAATCACCCAAATTGTGGTAATTTTTTAAAAAGAAGGGGAAAAAATTAATTATGAATTTGAAAATATTAAAAGTAAATACTATCATATTAATAATTCTGATATCTAACATCATCTCTTGTGTTTCTTATAGAGGTGTGCATCTTATAAATTTGACCACTAGAGAATTGCCCTCTGAAACAGAGTTAATTTTAACCACTACAAAACCGGTCAAGTACAAAAATACTAAGTTAGAAAGCCCTCCTCGTTTAATAATAAGTTTTCCGGAAAACAATGTTTATAGCATCGAAGAAGAAGTAGTGATGATAAATAAAGGGCCAATTAAAAAAATAAGAAATGAATATTACCAGAAAGGAACTAAATACAAACGCCAATTAAATTCTGTAACTGTGGAATTAATTCAGGACTTACCTTATGAAATCTCTAATATTGGCAGTTCAATAATAATAAGAATAGAAAATCCTAAGCAACCTCCAAATATAACTCATAAGGAGAAAACAAAAATTGAAGCTCAAGCGCAAATTGGAGACGAAAGCTCCCAAATAGAACAAGGATATCTTGTTGGCCCTGGTGATGTTTTAAGCATAGAAGTTTGGAAGCAGCACGACATATCCAGAGATGTTGTTGTAAACTCGAGAGGCGAAATTAATTTGCCTCCTATTAAACGAATTAAAGTAAGTGGATTAACTTTTAGTCAGATTGAGGACAAAATTACTAAAGCTCTTTCCAAATATATAATTGATCCAATGGTAGTTGTTAAAATAAAAGAATACCATAGCCAGAAAATTACTGTCTTAGGAGAAATAAATTGGGGAACATTTGGAGTTCAAAGAGAATTTATTCTTAAAAAAAGAACCACTCTCTTAGAACTCATAAGTGAAGTGGGAGGCCCATCTGCTAATGCTGATATTTCCCATATAAAATTAATTAAGAAAGATGGAAGAGTTTTTACCTTTGATTTAAATGAACTTATCAATGATCCTCAAAAATGTAATAAAATTATTGTTTCAGGAGGAGATACAATATATGTTCCTCCCTTAGAAATTAATAAAGTTTATGTCCTTGGTGAAGTAAAAACCCCTAAAGTTATATATATCAAAAGAAAACTAACCTTGGTAGATGCCGTCACAGAAGCAGGAGGATATACTCATAATGCTGTCATTAAAAGTATTATAATAATTCGAGGAGAATTAGGTTCCCAGAAAGGAATTCGGGTGAA
>JBHIEE010000240.1:0-2005 GCA_046760445.1 Candidatus Aminicenantia bacterium | reverse complement strand
ACTTTTGAATTTTGATTTTTATTTGGTTGCTCCTTCTAAGAAAATTAATCCAGGTAAATCAGAGTCTAATTCCGCCTTAATTCCTAAAGGAAGGGTAAAAGTATTTTCACTATGACCAAATGGAAAACCAAACAGAATAGGGAAACTATATTCCTTAAAAAATTCTTCTATTATATCTTCCAATTCATATCCTTGATCTGGATGTTGAACACATTCTTTCATTTCCCCAAAAACAATTCCTTTCACCTTTGAGAATTTATCAGCTAATTTCAAATGCATTAAATAACGGTCTATTTTATATGGTTTTTCCTGGTAATCTTCAAGCATTAAAATTTTTCCATTAGTATTTATTTCATAAGGAGTTCCTAAGGTAGAAACAATAAGAGAAAGGCAACCACCTGTTAATATTCCCTGAGCTTTGCCAGGCTTAATCACTTTTCCAGTAATTAATGGAGATAGGGGAGAGGAGGAACAGAGAGAATGAATGAAAGATTTTTTATCATATTGCTTAAAAGCAATAGCTGAGGAAACCATGGGTCCATAGAAGATAATCCACTTGTGTTTTTGAAGGAAATAAAGAAGAAGAACTGTTAAGTCACTTGAACCAACCAATATTTTGGGTTGGTTAAAATCAAAATTTGAATTTTCTAAATACGATATCATCCTAATTGATCCATAGCCTCCTCGAGCACCAATTAATACTTTAATTTCCTTATCTTTTAAAAGATCAATAAAATTTTTTGCTCTAATTTCATCAGTTCCAGCTAAAAATTTTTCTTTTAAAAAAATATTCTGAGAATATTTGTATTTATACCCTAATTTTTCTAATTCAGCCAAACCTTGTTCAAATATTTCTTTCTTAACTGGACTTCCAGGGGCGAATATACCAATTGTATCACCCATTTTTAGGGCTTTTGGTTTCTTCATCATTCATAAATAATTCATAATTTAAGAACTTATTATTCTCAAAAAGAATAGCTTATGTCAAGATAACATGTAGATTTATGGGGGAATAGGGGGGTCAGACCTACACATTTGACAAAAATGACTTCAAATGTTATAGTTAACAGACAATATTAGGAGAAGAGGGTATGGCCAGGCCGTTAAGAATAGAATATGAAGGAGCTTTTTATCATATAACTGCCCGGGGCAATGAGAAAAGAGTGATCTTTCATGATAGGGAAGATCGGGAGAAGTTTTTCTCTTATCTTGAGGAAACAGAAAGTAGATATGGGAGTTTAATACATATGTATTGTCTAATGGACAATCACTATCATCTGTTAATAGAGACACCCTTAGGAAATATATCAAGGGTAATGCAGTATATAAATAGCAGTTATACAACTTACTTCAATAGCAAATATAGAAGGATTGGTCACCTTTTTCAAGGGCGGTATAAATCGATTTTAGTAGAGAAAGATGCTTATGCCTCAGAACTTTCTCGCTACATACACCTTAATCCGGTAAGAGGAGGATTGGTAGAGAGGCCAGAGGATTACAAATGGAGTAGTTATCGATATTACATAGGCAGAGGGAAGCAGCCAAAATTTCTGAAAGTTGAGATGATTTTATCAGATTTTGGGAGGGATAAAAGAAAGGCTAAGAGAAGATATAAGGAATATGTTGAAGAGGGGTTAAAAAGACAAATAGAGAATCCGCTTAGAGAGGTAGTGGCGAGCACTGTGCTGGGAGGGAAAGATTTCTTAAAATGGGTAAAAGAGAGATTCATAGAGACGAGGGAAGAAGCAAGAGATTTGCCAGCAGTAAGAGAGCTAAAAGGGGAAATAGGGATAGATGTAATTAGAGGAAAGGTTGAAGAGATATTAGGTCAAACCTCAGAAAGCAGGAAAATAGGGATATATTTATCGAGGAAATTGGGTGGTAGGACTTTAAAGGAGATAGCAGAAGAATATGGAGGGATTAGTGAGTCAGGAGTCAGTCAGATATACCGAAGAATGGAGCAAGAGAGGAAGAAGAATAGAAATGTGGATAGAAAGATTAAGGC
>JBHIEE010000239.1:0-2008 GCA_046760445.1 Candidatus Aminicenantia bacterium | reverse complement strand
TAAACTTTCAGAAATTCGAACTTATGGTGACCATGATCTTTTTGTTGGAGAGGTGATAGCTGTTCATGAACAGAAAAATGCTTTTAATTCAAATGGCGTTTTAAATACTGGAAAATTCAAACCAATACTTTATTTAGGAAGTGACATGTACATTACTGTAGACTCTGCTACTTTAAAACATGTTCTCCCTGATTAAAAAATATCAATAAATTTCTGGATATTTATTTCGAAGATAAGAAGATTTTGATCATTATCACTCACTCGAGAAGCAACAATCCATTTAACTTTATTTTTTAACTTTATCTTAATGTATTCTCGATCGTCAATATAATAACTTTCAATTCGACCTTCATCAAAAGTAATTGATTTTTCAATATCAATTTTCTGAATAGGAATTCCCTCTCCTGACAACCTTCTAATAATTTTTTTATCCTTTAGAGAAGAAACACCAAAGCAAAAGTTCTCTTCACCTTTTTTCATCTCCAAGACATAATGGTTCTCATCTTGGGAGCTTTTCCAGATGGTTATTTTTTCAAATTCAAACTGGGGGTAATATTCTGTTGAAATAAAATCAGGTCCATCAGGATGGGTCAAAATATCTGGATTAAACTTAATTTTTTCAATTTTAAGTTCTTTCATTTAATTTCAATTCCTCTACCCACTGTATTTTACTTGGAATTATCCCCGAAAGTCAAAAAGTTCTAAAATTATAAGAGTATTTTCCCTTAAAAAAATTCTACAGTTTAATTTCCCTTAAATATATAGCTGCTTCTTCAGGGGGAATTGGGTTGATTTGCATTCCACTACCCCATTCAAATCCAGCAATTCTTATTAATCGAGGAATAAGTTCAAAATGCCAGTGGTAAGCATATTCTACTGTTTCCCAGTAATCCTCTTTTTCTGATGACTGTTTAGGAATAGGTGAAGTATGAAGAATTAAATTATAAGGAGGATTCTTTAAATAAATCTTTATACGACGGAGAGCTTCTTTAAGAATAACAGCAGTTTTCTCCAGCTCAAAGTCATCAAGAAGAGAAAAATCGTGTCCATGTTTTTGAGGCAATATCCAGGTTTCAAAAGGAAATGAAGAAGCAAATGGTTCCCAAATAAGATAATCTTTATCTTCAATAACAATCCTTTCTTGGAGAGCCAATTCCTCAGTCATAATCTGGCACATCAAACACCTTTTATTTTGAAAATAGTGCTCCTGACTTGAACGGAGTTCGATATCAACCACACTAGGAACTATTGGAGTAGCGATGAGCTGGGAATGAGGATGAATCAGAGAAGCACCAGCATCTATCCCATAATTCTTGAAAATGAGAACATAACGCACTCGATTATCCTGACTGTAATGTTTTATTCTTTCCCTAAAAGCTATAAGCACATCTCTAATCTCTTCTATTTTTCGCTCAGAAATCGGATAGTTATGACGAGGACTTTCAATAATCACTTCATGAGCGCCCGCTTTTTTTATCAAATCAAAATGACCGATCTTTCGCTTTTCTATTTGACCTTTTCCTTTTAAAGCAGGAAATTTATTGGGAACAACTCTCACCGACCAGCCTAGAGTATTTGGTTTTCTTCCCGGAGGAGCAATGACAAAACTCTCTGGTGGAGTTTCTCCTTCATTCCCGTAACAGAAGGGACAAGATCTTTCTTTTTCTGGGAGATGATCCATCTGACAAATATAATATTCCTGAGGTCTTCTTTTTCTTTTAGGAGCGATAATTGTCCATCTTCTTCTGAGTGGATCAAACCTTAACTCTGACATAACTTTATTTACTCCTCTTTCAGGTAAAACTAAAATATTGGTTGCACCAGAAAGCAACTTCAGAAAGAAAATAATTAAATAAACTTAACACAAAATTATTATAAATTAATTCGCTCTTTATTGGAATTAAAATTTGGCTTTTATCCCATTTGTGTGGATAAAGAATAATATAATAGAAGAATGAAAAGTTCAAATGACAAATCAAAAATCTGAGACTATGAGACTAGGAGATTG
>JBHIEE010000238.1:0-2030 GCA_046760445.1 Candidatus Aminicenantia bacterium | reverse complement strand
ACTAATATCCCATTGAACTATTAAGAATATTTTTAAACTTTTGGTATGAGCGTAAATTCTATTGCAATTTAAAGTACTCTATTTTAGAGCATTTCCTTTTTGAAGGACCAATTATCATATGATTTACACTCATCTATGTCAAAGAGCTATAAATTGAATGAGGCCTATTTACAATTTCATCATCCCATTGACTGACACGCTTAAAGAGGAAAGCCAGATCAGCCATGGTGAACATGAATCTATAAGAGGGCAATCCTCTGAATTTCAAACGATCAATGAGGAAACTGTTAATCAAAATTCCAAATTCAGTTTCAATTCTTTTTCTCAACCTATAGAAGCGCCTGCTTATCCAGCTATGATGAGGTATTGCAGAAAAAAGAACCGGATTCTCACTCATAGGGATCTGGAATTGACCATCACATGTGGAAGCCCTTATACATTGGGTCTCTGGATTGGAAAATGGGCATCTATATGTGTGCTCAAGCTCATCTTTATCAAATTCAACCCATTCAAGGGTATGACCCTCTGGACATATGGGTATCTTATTTGAATCGACAGGAATGTTAACCTTTATATTCTTTTTAGGCTTTACATGAATACTAATTCCTTTCTCTTTCTGTATTTTATTAAAGAGGTCGAAATCATAGTAACCCTGGTCAACCAGAGCATAATCTATCTTAAATGGGAAGATATTTACCACCTTGTCCAGTAATGGTTCTAATATTTCAATATCAGGTACATTGGCAGGATGGATTTCTGAGTAAAGGGGAAGCCTGTATTCAGTATCCGGGTGAAGTAGATATACAGAGTGCTTTCTGTATCCCAGGAAGAACTCCTTTCTGTATTTGTCAGGCTTCCTCCATCCTGTCCTTGCATCAGGATCGCTCCTGGTTTCAGGGCAGTTACAGGGTTCAGTATGATCGCATCTTTTCCTCTTTTTCTCTGAGGAATATGTCTCAACAGGTGTAGAATCAATGAGAACAACAACAGCTGGTAATGTTTCAGGATCTATCTTGCTTGAGAAATATTTCATGTATTTTGAGAGAATATGTTTGATTTTCTTCTCTCCAACTCTCTTCCTGAACTGGGAGAGCTGGCCAGGAGATGGAACCTCTTCTTTGCTAACGAAACCACAGAACTTCATGTATGCAGGTGTCTGCTTTACAGCCTCAGAGAGTTTGTTGAATGATGGGATACCTTTAAGAAAGAAGAGCAGATGCATTCTTATAATGGAACTTGGCCAATAAGGTGGTCTACCAACATTTTTAGAGTAATGAGGATAGCAATCAGCCAGGAAGTCATCGATGTACTCATCATCTATGAGGTCAGATACTTTGTCTAAGAGTGGATCATCGGTTTTTGATCTTAAAAAATCTGGTAATAAAGAAAATTGCATTTTTCCCTCCTGTAATTTTTATAAGTTATTGAAATTACAGGAGTTAATATAGCTAAAATTGTTGAAAGATGCCATATTTTTTTAAAAAATGTAAAGAACAATTGAAAAAATAGGGGGTTTTCTAAACACCCTCAGTAATTAAAATCTTCTGCAGTGCTCTTACTCCAAGTCAAAGTAATTGAGGAATCTGTAATATTAGTAGGATCATAAAGTGTAACTGGCTCGGGATATGCTAAGGAATTATTTATTGTTACTGTAATAAGTTCAGAAGAGGATACATTATCGTCTGTATCATATGCTTTTGCAAATATTGTATGTTTAGAACTATCTTTTAGAGAAAGCGTATTCCATTTATATTCATAAGGAACAATAATATCTTGCATAGAAGAATCAGTATAATTATCGATATAAAATTCAACTTTTGTTATTCCTTTATCATCTGAGGCTTCTGCAACTATAGTCACAATTTCAAAAACAAAAGAATTATTGGGGGGATACGTTACATTAACTATTGGTTCTTCCTGTTTGGGTTCTCCAATTTCTTTTTTACATCCAACTATCAGAAAAAATAATACAAATTTTATCTAATCAAGATCTATTTAAAAAGATGTGTGAATGTGCGAGAAAAAAAGCA
>JBHIEE010000237.1:0-2031 GCA_046760445.1 Candidatus Aminicenantia bacterium | reverse complement strand
ATTTAAAATGTGTAAGGGAGGTTAAGTTATGTACCCAGAATATATGAGGGAATCAATTAAATTGGTTGAGAAAACCAGACCAAAAAGATTTGAAATAGCTAAATCAGGAAAAGAAGTTTACCCTCCAATGACAGCTAAAGAACGAAATGAGGTTTTACATAAATTTCATCCTGACTGTCGCGAAGATGCCAGACGAGCAGTAAAGGTAGGTTCAAATAAAGGTGAAAATTTAACGACAGAAATCGCTGATTTATTAGAATCTCATTCTCGGATAAACCCAGAAATGTTTGATCTGACTCAACCTGATTATGAAACTGATTTACTAATTATTGGAGGTGGTGGCGGAGGTTGTGCAGCAGCCATTACTGCTATTCAGCATGGAATAAAAGTTATTTTGGCAACCAAACTAAGACTGGGAGATGCGAATTCAATGATGTCGCAGGGGGGAATGCAAGCTGCAGTAAATCCAACAGATTCACCTGCTATTCATTATTTAGATGCTATAGGTGGCGGACATTTTGACAATAAACCAGAATTAGTTCGAGCTTTGGCTATAGATGCTCCAGAAGTGGTCAAATGGCTGGAAGAATTAGGAGTTATGTGGGATAAATTATCTGATGGCTCGTTTCAAACTATTCATGGAGGTGGCACTTCCCGAAAAAGAATGCTTTCCTGTCGGGACTATACAGGAGCAGCTATTATGAGAACTTTAATGGATGAAGTTTTAAATCATCCCGACGAAATCAAGGTAATAGAATTTAATCCAGCAGTTGAATTAATTCTTGACAGTAAGGGGCAATGTGCTGGCGCTATTCTTTACAATTTAGAAACAGAAGAATATTCTACAGTCAAAGCTAACGCGACCATAATTGCTACAGGAGGATTTGGCCGACTTCACATCAGAGGATTTGATACCACTAATCATTATGGAGCAACAGCTGATGGCTTGGTTATGGGCTACCGAGCTGGAGCAAATCTTCTCTATATGGATTCAGTCCAATATCATCCTACAGGAGCAATCTTCCCAGAACAAATTGCTGGCTTTTTAGTTACTGAAAAAATAAGAGGTGCAGGAGGCCAACCCGTTAATAAAAATGGAGAACTTTTTGTTTTTCCCAGAGAGCCGAGAGATGTCGAAAGTGCGGCTTTTATTAGGGAATGCTTAGAAAGAAACAATGGCATTAAAACCCCAAGCGATCGTGTAGGAATCTGGTTGGATTCACCTTTAATTGATATGTTACAAGGAGAAGGATTCATAAAAAAACAATTTCCTGCTATGTTCCGCCAGTTCTATCGGTATGATATTGATATCACTAAGGAACCAATGCTTGTTTATCCTTCTCTTCATTACCAGAATGGTGGTTTGGAAATTAATGAAAAATGCGAAACCAAAATTTCGGGCCTCTATGTTGCTGGAGAAGCTTCAGGGGGTGTTCATGGCCGAAATCGGCTTATGGGCAATTCTGTTTTAGATTATAATGTTTTTGGCAGAAGAGCAGGCCATTATGCAGCTGAATATGCCAAATCAGTTAAACTTGGAAAATTAACCTTGAATCATGTTAAGAAATATGAGGAAGAATTAGAGGCAGCTGGTATCAAAACTGACCGGATTGCCCCCGTATTATTGCCCAGTTATACTCCGGAAGATGTCAGAAAAAGACAACTAACTGCTCACTATGAGGGAACTTTAAGATAAATAGCCTTTTTAGCTTTGAAAACCCAATCCAAGTCAAGGTTTTCATATCTTATTCTTTAGGTTTTGCCTCCATTAAAATTAAATCACAAATTCCTCGCCCCGTAGTCCCGAGTACTCGGGATGTACGGGGCAAGCACCAAACATCAAATAAATTCCCCTATACCAATGCTTCGCATGCTACAGGGCAGGCAAATTCCAATGACCCCTTCGCCCCGAGCTCAGGACGAGGGCAAATGACCAAAACAATTATTATACTTATCAAAAAATCCAAAGTCCAAAATCCCTGCCTGCCGCTATTTGCGGTGGATACAGCGTACTATATTATTAAAGTCATT
>JBHIEE010000236.1:0-2054 GCA_046760445.1 Candidatus Aminicenantia bacterium | reverse complement strand
AAAGAGGGACTATTACAAGAAAATTTATGTCATAGGGAAAGTCAGTCGCCGTAAGGCGACCTAACTTGATGTACAGGAATTTCAATATTAACTTGGATTGTCATTCTGTGTCATTCTGAGGGAGTGAAACGACCGAAGAATCTCAAAGAGAGAATAGAAGAGAGAGATTCTTCACTTCGTTCAGAATGACAAAAAATAAGAGAATCACATAAAATAAAGGAAAAGTCAGTCGCCGTAAGGCGATCTATAACTCGTATCCAAACCCGCATTGGTTCTTATTCAAACCCGCATTGTTCACAATGCGGGTTTGGGAAAGGTAAGATTCTGCGGTTAAACCGCAGAAAGACATGAAGGAAAGGGAAAGTCAGTCGCCGTAAGGCGACCTAACTTGATGTACAGGAATTTCAATGTTGTTAATCATCAGTATCAAAAAGGCCAAAAAACTGGATATTTTCAGGATCAGCTTCCTCAAGGATGCGTTCCATAACAGTATCTGGGTCAAGATTCTTGATTTTAGGTTTAATTTGGTGAAATAAGAACTGTTTACCTTGTTTATTGGTATAATTTACAGGGATCATAAAACCGATATGACAAATATGACAAGGTTCTTTGGGTTGACAGATAGGGTCAGAGTGATTTAGACGTTCAAGAAGGCGGACTTGTGTTAAAGAGAGGGTGTATTCAAAGTAACAATAGGAGCATCTAAAGAGGATATTTTTTTGTTTTTTAAATAAGTTGGAAATAGCCATTAGCGATCTCCTTGTGAAAAGATAAGAGAGAAAGACCTGGGAACACGGAGTTATAAAAACTTAAGATAGATTTACAAGTAGGGCAGATAAGAGGGTCAAAGTTAAGGTATTTTTTTAACATAATTCTCCAAGATAGTTTTTGTAAATGGTTTTGATGATAGGGAGTAGTGGGGAGAGAATTAAGGATGTTAAGAGCAATAGGTAAAAGTTTAGAAGAGAGTCTATTAGAGAGGAAGCCATAGTATCTAATGTTTCTAAAATAGTGATCTGGGATATGAGAGATAAGTCTGGAGATAAAATCTATAGCAGGGAGAGTGGTAACATCAGTAGTATTGTTAAAATGGTCTATGTAGACGAAAGAGACAAAATTGTTAAAGAAAGATTTGATTCTGGTTTCACCGATTGGAGGACGTTTAAGATATTTACCGAGATATTCTACGTTACGTTTCATGTTTTTGGAAGGTTTAGATAGACTTACGACCCAGTTTTTGTTATATAAGAAGTTAAGCCAAGAAGAGAAAGAGTTAAAAGATTTAATATGTTTAAGATGGTCAGGGAGTTTAAGTTTGGATTTTATATATTGATTACGTAAGAAAGAGATGAGAGAATATCGCCACATTTTTTTGATAGAATTATGAAAGAAGAAAGCATTAGATATCCAAGAGTTATAATTGTTTAGGAGAGAAAGTCCGCCTTTAGTTATAGATAGGTGAATATGGAAATTACGTTTAAGGTCTCTACCAAAGGTGTGGTTAGCGAGGAAGATACCTGGTAAGAAGCCTTGATTTTTTGATAATTTTAGAAGGATATTAGCAGCTAATTTAGGGACTTTATTAAAGAGATGGCGATTAAGCCAGAATAGATTATGTAGTTCAGCAGGGATAGTAAAGGTGATATGTTGCCATACAGTATTAGGAAGAGTATTGAATTTAGATTGAATCCAGATATCAGTGGCTTTTTTACCACAAGAAGAGCAGAAGCGAGATTTGCAAGAGTGAGGGACTTTTTTTGTGTAGCCACATTTTTTACAGATAAAAGAATGGTAACCGAGGAAAGAAGTTCTGCAAACAAGGAGTTTAAGAACGTTTGTAATGATGGCAGGTCTTATAAGGTTACGATGTTTGAGAAAGAGATTCCACCAGTTACCATTATGAAGGAAGATATCTCTGATTTTAATTCCACTTACGTATTCCATAGGAATTATTATATAATAAAAGAGGGACTATTACAAGAAAATTTATGTCATAGGAAAAGTCAGTCGCCGTAAGGCGACCTAACTTGATGTACAGGAATTTCAATGTTGTT
>JBHIEE010000235.1:0-2110 GCA_046760445.1 Candidatus Aminicenantia bacterium | reverse complement strand
GGTGCGGACAGTAAAGAAATGCTTTGGCCTGGGGATTTTCCTGACAAGTGTGAAAATAAAAGTAGGGGCAACTCCATATAACACGGGCTTTCCAGCTCGCTTCGTTCTCGGAAATATATTGTGCTTGTCAAAAGTCTTAATTTTAGAAAGCAGTGCCGCCGGTAAAATGTCTAAAAGTGGTTTGGTCAATATATTCTTGAAAAAAGTGAAGTTTGAGGGTATATTGAGAATAAAGTAGATATGTTTTTTAAGAAAAAAGACATTAGTTCGACTATAAAGGGAGTATATACAATTTTGTCTAAAGGACGGAGAAAATGAAAAAATCAACTTTATTTTTTTGGACTAATGCACCGAAAATAAGTGAAAAATTTAATATAGATTCTAATGTGGTTTTATATTGCGGTGATACACTCGAGTTACTTAAACAAATTCCTGACGAGACTGCAAGATTAGTGGTAACATCACCTCCTTATAACATAGGCAAGCCATATGAAAAAAGGCTTAACTTACAAGAGTACGTTAAGCAACAGGAAATGGTGATTAAAGAATCTATCAGGATCATCAAAAACGACGGAAGTATATGCTGGCAAGTGGGAAATTACGTTGAAAATAGTACCATAATACCTCTTGATGTTCTTCTTTATCCAATTTTTGATAAATTCGGAGTTAAATTAAGAAATAGGATAGTATGGCATTTCGGTCATGGGTTACACGCTAAAAAAAGATTTTCTGGAAGATATGAAGTAATCCTTTGGTTTACAAAATCTGACAGCTATATTTTTAATCTTGATGCTGTAAGAATACCTCAGAAGTATCCAAATAAAAAATATTTCAAAGGACCTAAAAAAGGGAAATTGTCCTGCCATCCTTTGGGCAAAAATCCTACAGATATTTGGGAAATTCCAAATGTGAAATCAAATCATCCTGAGAAAACAATACATCCCTGTCAATTTCCTGTGGAATTAGTCGAAAGACTCGTCCTTGCTCTAACAAATCCTGGTGATTGGGTTGTTGACCCGTTTATCGGTGTTGGTTCAACAGCAATAGCTGCTATCTTACATGGCAGAAAGGCTGTGGGTGCAGATATAGTTGAAGAGTACATAAAAATTGCAAAAGAAAGAATTAATTTGCTATTCAGAGGAAAACTGAAACTAAGACCACTGGGAAAACCCATATATACACCACCTCATCTTAGAATGCAAAATAACATTACTTTATTTGAGTACATGAAAGGAAATAAAGATGAAAAAAGTGTTTGAATATTCTCATTTAGGTGGTTTGGAGATTTTGAAAGTGAGGTATCCTCATATAGAAAAAGAAATTGATAAGATTATATATTCGGTTAAGATTACTACAAGAACCAAAGTAAGCAAGGAGAAGACAAAGAAAGGGAAATTACTTTATTCGCCTATGGATATGAATAAGGCTTTTAAGGAAGAGTTTTACAAACGGGGCTATAGGGAATTGAAAGATTTTTACGATGTAAATGCTTATGATATGAAACATAAAATAAAAGCATTTAAACAAATAGACTTTTTGAAAGAAAGGGTATTAGTAGAAGTACAATTTGGTAAGTATGCTTTTATGTTTTATGACCTTGCCAAATTTCAGTATTTCTACAACAAAAATCAGGCAGATGTGGGAGTTGAAATAGTACCGTGTTATTATCTACATAAAGAAATGTCTACAGGAGTTTCTTATGGAGAACAACTAGTATATGATATTGAGAGACTCCAAAGGAATTTTCCAAGTGTTCCTATAAAAGTAATATTTATAGATGTGTAACTATATAACGAAACCACTAGAAGAAAAAATATAAAGGACAAAATGACGAATAAGGAATTAAAACAGGCAATTGAAGAAGTAAACAAAGAAATATAGCAGAATTAAAAAAGACAAGATAATGGAAGCTTTTCACTTGGCTATATATGGATTGATAAATAAATATTTAAATGAATTAAGTAATTCTACTATTATTGGCGAGTAAATCTTGAAAAATCACTTTTTGAAATTTAGTTATATTTTCTTCAATAGTGCTCAAACTCCACATTTTAAAAAATCCAATAATTTTTTCTTTTTTTAAGACTATATAAGTAGAAGAGAAAATAGC
>JBHIEE010000234.1:0-2135 GCA_046760445.1 Candidatus Aminicenantia bacterium | reverse complement strand
TCAAGTATTGGTCGTATCTTTTCTTTAAAATCATTTTTCAAAGGCTCTATTGTTTTCCAGTTCTTTTCTCTTTCTTTAATCCAAGCGCCATGTTCTGCCACTAAACTTACATTTAAATGCCCGAACCACTTCTCTAATGTTTCTCTGCCTCTACCACTTATAATCACAATCTCGTTCTTCGCATCATGAGCTAAAGATGTTAATATTTTTAGAAGTTCTCTATCAGGTTCTGCTTTCTCAGGTTTTTCTGCAAAATGAACAAGCGTCCCATCATAATCCAGAAAAATCAAACGGTTATTACTTTTAGAATAGTCATCCAATAGTTTGAGTTCCCATTCCTTAGTGAGTCTCCTCGTATTCAAATCCTGCTGAAGTTTTTTGATCTGCCTCAAACTCTCAATAAAATCACTTGCCCATCGCCTCACATTATATCGTTGTAATCTTTTCTGCATCGCCTTATTTCTTTCTATCTGCTCTTCATCTGGCATCAACAAAGCTTCTTTTAGTGCTTCTGCAATTTCTTCCCCATCGTTTGGATTTACCATAAGCGCTTCCCCCATCTCTTCTGCAGATCCTGCCATTTCACTAAGAATTAAAACACCTTTGAAATCAACCTTAGAGGCAATAAATTCCTTGGCAATCAAATTCATTCCGTCTCTGAATGGAGTAATGAGGGCAACATCAGCAATATTATAGAGGGCAACCAGTGTATGAAATGGCAGGCGACGATAGATATACCATATCGGTGTCCACTCAAAAGTTCCGTGTTTCCCATTAATTCTACCCACCAGTTCATCCGTCTGTTTTTTTAACATCCTGTAATGTTCCACTTTTGTGCGTGAGGGAACTGCAACAACAATGTATATTACTTTTTTCTTAAACTCGGGATATTTATCCAGGAATAGGTCAAAGGCTTCCAATCGCTGGGTGATACCTTTTGTGTAATCCAGCCTATCAATTGAAAGGATTATTTTAAGATCCCCTACTTTTTTACGAATTTTATCAACTTCTCCTTGCACGTTGGTATTGGATACCGCATTTACAAATTTCTCATAATCAATTCCCATTGGAAATGCATCTGCTTTTACAATTCTGTTGCTAAGTGTTATAATTCCGTAAGCACTATCATAATTGAGTATTCGCTGAACACTTTCAAGAAAATGCTTAACATAAGTGTAAGTATGGAATCCAATGAGATCCGCTCCCATAAGTCCTTCTAAAATTTCCTTTCGCCAAGGAAGAGGGCGGAACACTTCATAGGAAGGAAATGGGATGTGAAGGAAGAAACTTATCCTGGCATTTGGCAACTTCTCCCTTAAAAGTTTTGGAAGAAGCATCAAATGATAATCGTGTATCCAGATAATATCGTCAGGATTTTCAATTTCTAAGACTGTATCGCAGAAAAACTCATTTACCCGTTTGTAAGCATCCCATAATTTTTTATCGAACTCTACATATTCTGTAAAATAGTGGAAAAGTGGCCAAATGGTTTTATTACAAAAACCGTTGTAATATAGATTTACATCTTTTTGAGTCAATAAGACAGGGTGGCAAGAAAATTCTTTATTTAACTTAGTTTTGATAAATTTTCTTCCATTTTCGTCAAGTTTTTCGGAGAAAACTCCAGGCCATCCAACCCAAATACTGTTATAAGAATTATAAATTGAACTCAACCCCGTAGCTAATCCGCCAATACTAGGGAGAAAACTCAAACTATTTTCCCTTTTCACAACTGTAACTGGCAATCTATTTGATACTATTATTATTCTTTCCATATGATTTTACTTCCATCTTTAATTATTATGCCTTATTCTAAGCTATAAAATTCGAGGTGGTTTACATGCGATTGGTTAGCTCAAGCCATAGCGTTGGCAGGCAAACTATGCAGTTCACGCCAAAGTATAGGCGCGATATATTTAAGGACGAAATGGTTAAAAAAGCTTGCGCTGAAGCATTTGAAGAAACCGCTGAGAAATATGGCTTCGAAATATGTGCCATGGAATTCGGAGCTGATCATGTTCATGTTTTTGTTATGAAATGCAAGAATTTAAGCGTTTCAAGGTAGCAAAGCTTTGTGGCAAAGCCTTTTGGAAGGGTGGTTATTTCTATAGATCGGTTGGAAGCACAACCAGCGA
>JBHIEE010000233.1:0-2153 GCA_046760445.1 Candidatus Aminicenantia bacterium | reverse complement strand
TTTTAGTTATTATGTTTAAAAGAGTCATTAAAAAGAGTACTTTACAATTAAGGAATCATTTTCGTAATTTTAATAAGATCAGAAATTAATTTAACCAATGAAAGGATAGTAAAATGAATGAATCTAAAAAAACAGTAGATTTTAACGGTTTAAAATTATTCATTGGCATTGATGTCCATCGTAGACAATGGACAGTCACTATTCGCTTACGTGACCTGGCATTAAACACCTTTTCAATGAATCCATCTCCCAAAGAATTGTACAATCATTTGAAAAGAGTTTATCCCAATGCTGAATATTATAGCGTCTACGAAGCAGGATTTTGTGGCTTCTGGATTCATCGGCAACTTTGTCAACTCGGCATCAAAAACATCGTGGTTAATCCTGCTGATATACCAACAACACATAAAGAAAAAACTCAGAAACGAGATAAAACAGACAGCCGAAAACTGGCAAGACAACTTGCTCAAGGAACATCTTTAAAAGCAATTTATATCCCAACACCAGAGCAAGAATCGATGAGACTATTATCGCGGCTGCTGGTACAAATTACAAAAAGAACAACACAAACAAAAAATAGAATTAAACAATTTCTTCATACACAAGGTATTCATTTACCACAAAGAAGTGAAATATCTCATTGGTCCAGAAATTTTATTAATTGGCTAAATGCGATTCAATTTCAATATAATTACAGCAAATATTATCTTGATAAATTACTTCGGGATCTACAAAAAGAAAGAACAGAACGATTATATCTGTTAAGACAAATAAGAAAAATTACAAAAGATAATCAAACGATTCGACGGCTACGATCGGTTCCAGGTGTGGGGCCGATTACTGCCTTTACCCTTTATGCGGAAATCATGGATATTAATCGTTTTCAAAACTTGGATCAGTTAATTGCTTTTATTGGTATAATCCCTTCTGTGGAAGCAACTGATGAGAAGGAAAAAATATTAGGATTGACAAATCGCTACAATAAATTTTTAAGAAATCGTATAATCGAAGCCGCCTGGGTTGCCGTAAGAACTGATCCTGCATTAACATTAGCTTTTAATAATCTCATCAAGTCGCGAAGTAAACAAAAAGCAATTATTCGGATCGCCAAGAAACTGGTAAACAGAATACGATATGTTTGGAAAAATCAACAGCAATATGTTACTGCCGTTGTTGAATAAATAGTTACAAAGAACTTGATTAAACAGTAATCGATTGATAAATTTATTATCACGTAGACCGTTTGTTATGCCTTGCAATGATTTTAGATATTTGTTTTTTTTAGTTTGCGGCTACGATTCTATATTTTGAAAATAAACTGCAGCGACCATTGCCTTATTGGTATATGCCATATTGAGTCGACTGTTAATAATAGTGTGTTTGGAAATCGATTATTTTTTTAGTAAAGAAAACTATATTCATTATTAACATGATTAAACTTTAGTAAAATAAAGAACAGGATAACTACGCCCTCTTATGAAAAATATTTAAAAAAATACTTGACTTTTAACATAATAGGTATAACGGCAGGCATGAGCCGCCGAAAACGCTTCGCTGGACGTTCGGATTATCACCTAAAGTCGGAGCGTTTTCGGTCGGCTCCATGCCATTGTTGGGCTAGTCTATTGAGAGACCTGCCACTTCCCATTCTTGAAGATGTAAGTACTCCCTTTCACCTTCGCTTCCGTGTCATCCTTCACGTAAGAGGGTATAGCCTTACATTTTCCTACCATACCTTTCCGAAATAGGACAGTTTCTTCCTTGGTTACTTCTTCTTCAGACCCCCAACCACCCCAATCCTCCTGGAACGTGACCGCTATGCCAACCAAGTCGTCCGCTGGCGTGCCTGCGGGCACGCTGACCTTTTCCTCCTTGAAGTGGTATGGAGTTACGCTGCATGCCTTAAAGAAGGAAAACATACCCTGTCGGAGTTCCGAGATCTTCGCGCTACTAAGTCTCACCGTTTCACCGGGCTCCCCTTCCTTTTGCTTGGGAGTTCCTGCGGTGATGTCGCGCACTGCTCTGACGTAAGCCCGTGACCCCTCTTTTGCCCCGTAGATGTTGGAGACGATAACGTGACTTGCTAGGAAGTTGAACGCCAGCTTCACCGTTGGATCGTCGGACCAGTAGAAATCAGCGGGCATCTCCTTAGA
>JBHIEE010000232.1:0-2281 GCA_046760445.1 Candidatus Aminicenantia bacterium | reverse complement strand
CGACAGGCAGGCGGGATCGGTTTCACCCCCACAAAAGTTAAAACCCAAAATTCCAAGCACCAAATGACCAGAACAATTATTATACTTATCAAAAAAACCCAAAGTCCAAATGCCAAATGAATGTCAAATGACTAAATTTCAAATCTGAGAAGTGTAAGTCGCAAGGTGTTGTTTATCACTTTACTCTTTACTCCTTACTCTTCACGATTTAATGTTTTTGTAATTTGGAATTTGATATTTGGAATTTTTATATATCTTCTCTTTATTAGGGTTATTTGAAAACTCTTTTTTTGAATTCAAATATTGTTGATTAAAAATCTATCTGAAGGTAAAATAAGAATCAAAGACTGATGAAAACTGGAATTGCCAATTTACCTCTTCATTATGGAAAAGCACCTCGCTGGCTTTTTGACAGAATGAAGGGCTTAGCCCGGGAAATAACCCTGGTCATTGCCACTGAATTTGGAACCAGAGAACTTCTGATAAAGCTTTCTGACCCTTTCTGGTTTCAGGCTTTTGGCTGTGTTCTGGGTTTTGACTGGCACTCAAGCGGTTTGACCACCACAGTGTGCGGTGCTTTAAAAGAGGGAATAAAAGGACTGGAAAAAGAGTTAGGTTTATTTGTAGCTGGTGGAAAAGGAGCGACCTCCCGCAAAACACCATTGGAAATAGAAAATTTCGGCTCTTTTCTTTCTATTAATCCTGAAAACCTTATTTATGCCAGTAAAATGGCTGCCAAAGTGGATAGTGCAGCTCTCCAGGACGGCTACCATCTTTATCATCACTGTTTTATTTTCACCAAAGATGGCTTATGGAGTGTTGTCCAGCAAGGAATGAATGAAGAAACTCGCTATGCCCGACGATATCACTGGTTGAGTGAAAAAGTGACTGATTTTGTCTGCGAGCCTCATTCAGCTATCTGCTGTGAGCAGCGGGGAAAGGTGTTAAATATGGTTGCCCAGGAAAGCGAGGAAGCAAGGAAATCAGCCACTTTTATTGCTAAAGAGAAGCCCGAACATATTTTTTCTGAGATTAAAAAATTGAAAAATTTGAATTTGCCTTCCCGTCATTTAGTCTTGATTGAGGATATTGAAAAAACCAGATTAGATAAAATTTTATTGAAAACCTATGAAACCCAACCCCAAAATTTTGAGCATTTGCTCGGATTGAAAGGCATTGGTCCAAAGACAATTCGGGCTTTAAGCCTTCTTTCAGAACTCATTTACGGAGCTCGCCCCAGTTTTCGTGACCCAGTCCGATATAGTTTTGCTCACGGTGGAAAAGACGGTCATCCCTATCCAGTAGACAGAGAAAACTATGATCAATCCATTAACTTTCTCAAAGAAGCTTTAAACTCAGCTAAAATCGGTCACACTGAAAAATTGAAAGCTTTCCGAAGACTGGCAAATCTGATTAGATAAAAACCTTACCAAGTCACGGAGAATTATAAAAGCTTGACTGGTTTATATATTATGTTATAATACTTACTAAAAATAGTAAGGATTATGACAATGAATGTAAGTTTAAAGAAAGAATTATTATCCAAATTAAATCGAGAAGGAAAGGAAATTTACTCTTTTGATGAGATTTTGAAATTTGCAAAAGTCAGCAGAAATTTCACTTGGAAGGTAGTGTCTGAATTAGAAAATATGGGTCGGCTTGTTCGATTAGAAAAAGGTAAATATCTTTATGTTCCAGAAGGATTTGAGGGAAACTGGAGTGGAACAAGTTTTCTAATTGCCTCTCATTTGGTCAAACCTTATGCTCTTTCCTACTGGACAGCCCTCAATTATTGGCATTATACAGAGCAAATTCCCAGGACTATTTTTGTTCAAACAATCAAAAGGAAATTATACTCGAAAAAGGAGATATCAGGAGTCAGATATAAATTTATTACTCTTAAGCCCAACAAATTTTTTGGCCTAACTACAATTTGGGAGAGACACCATAAGATTCAAATTACTGACAAAGAGAAGACTATAGTGGATTGCTTAGATCATCCACAATATTGTGGAGGAATATTAGAAGCAACGAAAGGAATATATCTTGGTATTACCAATAAAGAAATAGGAATAGATAAATTATTTCAATATGCTAAAAGATTAGGCAATAAAACGGTTCTTAAAAGACTGGGCTTTATAGTTGAAGCTTTAGAATTGACTCTTCCTCCCAGTATAATAGAAAAAATTCAAAAAGAAATAGGTAAAGGTTTCTCTCTCCTTGATCCTTTACTTCCTAATCAGGGAAAATATAATTCGCGATGGCAGCTTCGGATTAATCT
>JBHIEE010000231.1:0-2320 GCA_046760445.1 Candidatus Aminicenantia bacterium | reverse complement strand
ATCTTGCCCTGGTGGATCTTAAGATGCCAGGACTGGATGGAATTGAAGTCTTAGAGAAGATAAAGTGCAGAAGGCCCCAAACCCGAGTTATTATTTATACTGGTTATGGGTCGGCAAAAGACGTGGTAGAAGCCATCAGAAAGGGGGCTGCCGATTTTCTTACCAAGCCATTTTCTGCTAGTGAGCTAAAGGTCGGTGTTAAAAAAGCCTTAGAGAATGGCAGAGATTAAGAAAATGTGAGCAAGATTATTTTTATCTCGTCTCGGGATGAAAGAGTTAAAGGGGTAGAGATTCTTCCTTCCCAAAGGCATCGGGCGTCAATTTACTTTGACGTTGATAGGCTAAATGAGAATTATCCGGGTGAGAAAGAAGTTTTGCCTTTAGTTGTTTGATGATCCCGGGTGAAGTTAAAGACCTTAATCTCAACTTTTTTTTCGGATAAATAGTTCTTTCAGGAGGAGGGAAGATCTCTATTATTTTTCTGAACGTTCTTAACCTGCGATATATTCAAAGCGGGAATATTCTCTTTTGCCTGCCAATATCTCCCTTGCTTTCAAGATATAATCCTCCAATCTTGGATTATACATATCGCCGATAACATTCCACTTCTCTAGAGCTTTTTTAATCTCACCAGTGTTTGCCAGAGCTATCCCCCAATAGTAATAAAGGTCAGGATCGTCTTTTTGCTTCTCATAGCTCATCTCAAAAAACCTTAATGCTAATTTATCACTTCTCAATCGTCCCAATCCCACCGCGACTCGGATGCAGTCCCGGTAGAAGACGGGGCGCTGTCTTGAGAGCAAGGTAATATCTGCCTCCATTTTATCGAAAAGACTTAGTTCTCGGTAAATAGTAGCTCTATTCATAAGGGCAAGGGCATCCTTTGGTTCTTTTTTTAAAATTTTGTTGAAATACTCCAGAGCCTGCTCGTAATCCTTTAAGCCTATGTAACACAGGCCCAAATCATTAGTGGAAGCCTTATGATCCGGTCTATTCTCTAAAACTGTCTTATATAACTTAATAGCTTGAAGGTAGTTTTTCTCGAATAAGAGCCTCTTAGCTCTATCAAAAACTTTACGAAGTCTTTGCTCTTCCTTAATTGATAACTTCGTTTCAGAAAGCTTTCCCGGCATCTCTTTAATTAGTCTCCTTGCCTTTTCTGCTTCTTTATGATTGGGGGCTAATTTCAGGAATCTCTTTAGATATTTTACCCCTTCGGTTAATCTTCCAATCCAGATTAGCCCTAAGCCATAATTATAGTTGTATATTGGATTATCGGGCTTAATTTCATAGGCTTTTTTAAAGGCAAGGGTTGCTTTAGTTAGCTCACCATCCTTTTCCAGACAACTGGCTAACAGCGTCCATGCTTCATGGTCTTCTGGACTTATTTCAAGACATTGATTTAAATAGTCCTGGGCGATAGCGTATCTTTGACTTTCGTAGGCTTCTATAGCCAAATCGTAGTATTTATCAGCTTTTTGCTTAAGTATTCTTGACATTTTCTATTCCAAACCCAGAATCACTTTTAATCTCACTCCCACCTTCTGGAGATTTTCTTCGCCAATATTTCCAAGCTTTCTTACTAACCTTTTTCTATCAATCACTCTTATCTGCTCACATAGGAGTACAGAATCTTTTGTCAATCCTCCAATGCCAGGATGTTATTGTGTTAATAGAATGTCATATATAACTATCAAGCGAGAATGTCCTACCTTAAAGAGATTTAGTTAATTAATCTTCTTTAGGTCCGTCTCTTCCTTTTTCAAACCTACGAGGGAAATTTATCTGTAAGATTCTTTTCTATGTTTTATCCTGTAGGCATAGATTATCTTGTTTTTGTCATCTATACGATATAGAATTCTATAATTCCCGCTTCTTATGCGATAACCCTCTTCGGCGGTCAACTTTAAACAACCGGAAGGACGAGGATTAGGTGCTAAAGAAATTATTTTATTTTTTATCTGAGTAAAAAACCTTTTACCTAAGCCATCTAAATCTTTTCTTGCGGAAGGAATAATATTTATTTTATGCACCGCGACTCCTCAAATATTTCTCAAAAGGAATAGCGAGCTTTTCTTCCTTGCGAAGGGTTTTCAAGTCTAAAAGATCCTCTTTGAGCTCTTCTTCTTCTAATTTTTCTTTAATGGCTTCTTCTACAAAGAAGGAGTATTTAATGCCGTGTTCTTTACAGAATGTTTTAAAACTCTTTATAACCTCTTCACTAATCTTTATGGCAAATGTAGTTTTACTCATTGTTCTCACCTCCTATTAAAATATATTTCAAAATTATAACTTTGTCAATATAAAGTTATCCTGAACA
>JBHIEE010000230.1:0-2325 GCA_046760445.1 Candidatus Aminicenantia bacterium | reverse complement strand
TCGTTTATGCTTGTTCTCAGCGAATATCTATCGATCAGGCTACTAAACTGCTGAAAAACGCGCCAAAAGCTCCTGCCATAAGATACCATCTGAGAAACAAGCTGGATCTGGAGGATCTGGCGAACTGGCGATGATCCTCCTTTCAGGAAAATGCCTCGAATTCGCAATAGATGAGCACAGAAATGACGAAACTGAGATCGTGCGATCAAAAGCAAAGCACGGGACCACGCATTTCCATGCTTATTCCACGCTTTATGTAATCGTACTAGGAAAGCGATTTACGCTTGCTATGAAAGAGATAGTAGCTCATTTCCTCGATGTGATATCCTCTCTGAACTTGAAAATAAAGAGGCTATACATGGACAAAGGATTTTGCACTGTAAAAGTGATCAAATTGCTTAAACGTAGACCTGTAAGAGCTGTTATAGCAGTTCCAGCTAGGGGAAAGAATGGAGGGGTAAAAACACACCTAAAAGGGAAAACCAGATTTATATCATATACCATGGAATCAAAAAAAGGTGAAACAGTTACCTTTAATCTCGCTATCGTGTGCAAGTACTCTAAGTAAATACTTCGCCTACGCCATAATCAGAGGTAAAATTAAACCAAATGAGGTTTATGAGACCTACAGAAAGAGATTTGGAATCGAAAGCTCCTATCGGATCATGAATGCTGCAAGAGCAAGAACAACTAGCAGATCTCCAGAACTGAGATTGCTTTATGTAGCAATATCTCTAATAATACAAATACAGAATGCATTGGTTTATTTCAACTGGTCTTACATGAGGGAGAGAAAACAAGGCGTCAGAAAGGCTACTGATGGACTGACCTTCCATGATTTTCTCGATTTCATCGTGCAGGGGTGCAAAGCAATTCTTGGAAAAATTACCCAGGTTTTCGCGCGGAATTTTCCAAAGGTGGATCTGATCAAGTGTAAAAGGGTATTTTCAATATAAGGGGGTGATATGATTTACATGTACTGATACTGCCAAAATACTTTAATATAGCCTAGCTATAATATATAAATATATATAGAATATAAAGAAAAAAAATTAAAATAAAAGAGGTGAGTTTTTATGGATTTGGTAACCCTTGGTGCAATCCTCGGCTCAGTAACTGGTATAATTTCACTGGCAAGTATCATCTACTTTGCTGGATTTAAACTAGGAAAAATGACTACACAAATCGATACAATAGCTCAAGACATTACTACTCTGAAGGAAGGCCACCAAAAAATAGGAAAGATGGCTACACAACTTGATAGAATACCATTAATGAAAAGTGTTGATTCTAGTAATGTTGGTGTAGGATCTAAAAAGTATGTGCTCACAGAGAAAGGTAAAGCTCTACTCCCAGAAGATTTAAAAGAAGATCTAAGAAAAGTTGCTTTAAAATTAGGAAAAATTGAATTTAAAGATGCTGCATTTATTATAAAAGAAATAGGAATTGACAGACTGACAGATATTGCCCTTGATAAAAAAATAGGTTTAGATGAACTTATTACTTTCATTACCTTGTACTCAATGGAGATTTTAGAAAAATCAAGAGACTGAGAAGGAAGCTTGAGATAAAAAATCTTCATTTAGAAGAGGGATTTATTGAAGTGGAAGCGAGCTATGTTAAAGTGGATTCTGTCATCTTCTTTATTATTTCTCCTCAATAAATGCTATATCATCTTCATAATCAAAACAGACCTTGAATTTAGTTAATAAGTCTTTAAAGCCAATTAATAAGGGAACATTCTCCATCAACGATAAGTACGCGTGGATCTTTAATGGTTTGGTGCAATTGTTTTCCATGTCATGAATCATTAAACAGATATTTGCGAATTTTACTGGGATAGTGCATTCTTTTTTACTTAGGACTCCGTGAATTTCATGATCGATAATCATATCAGTTTCAATATTCTGCCAAATACTTAGTGGTATCAGGGAGGTGTGGGCGCCAGTATCAAACAGTGCATTATGCATTTTGGTCCAACCAGTTGATGTCTTAAATTTTACTTTGCAAACTAACCTAACAATATCACCCAACGATGGTGCTTTTTTTTTTAGTTCCTTGTCCTTAAGATTTAAGAAAGATAAATTTATTTTAGAAGACATAATTTCCAGATTCAATAAAAATAACTGGAATATATTTCCTATTTTTGTGGGTTTTTTGTTCTGCCTCCCATTCTACATTATTCAGACTCTCTCCAGCAGCAACCACTTTTTTATCCACTACTGCAATCCACTTATCTGCAAATTGCTCTTGGAGTTTGCTATAGTTTTGCTCTGCCCATTTCATATCTTCTATGAACTCTTTAGACTCAAAAAAAATTTTTTT
>JBHIEE010000229.1:0-2325 GCA_046760445.1 Candidatus Aminicenantia bacterium | reverse complement strand
TCATCAATTCAATTCCTTACCCTGTCCTAAATATACCCTCAAACCTCACTTTTTTTCAAGAAATCGGTTTTGAATTTTGAACATTGGAATTTGGTCCCGAGTACTCGGGATGGAATTTATTGCCATCTATCTATATATGAAAGTTTGTTTTTCGGAAGATTTTATTGGGTTTTTTATTAAAAACAAAAATCTTTTTGCGCAATGACTCAAAGAAAAAAGATTTTCAAGAGTAAATTTTTCGAAACACTCTTTGTGTTATACAAAGTTGGTTTGTTAAAACACACATTATCGAATGAATATTATCATTACGAACCCAATAATTGCTATGGTCAGCGTGCCCACAATCGCTGCTTGCCACCAGTGCAACTTCTGGGTTACGGCAACTGCAATCCAGAAAAGCACAATATACCACGCCAAAGCAACAACTTGATAAACTACAGCAAAAAAGTACCAAAAACCTGGGCGGGATGCTAATTCCATCCATTCTTTCTGAGTCATCACCCCAAGAAGAAAAAGAATGGTACCAATTGTCTCAGGTATCCACGTAACAAACGCGGGGATAGTGATAGCAAATCCCAAGACAGCCAGGTTACCTTCGAATGTACCACTTCCTTTAAAAACCTTGCTCAACAATTGCACCAAGCCAGCTGCCAAAATCCACCCCAACAAATATACAGGCAGCGCGAAAAATATCTCCCAGAAGTAATAATCCTCAGCAGGAATCGCTATCCAAGCTGGAAACACGATCTCAGCCCGCACAATAGCCAAGCCGATGACTGTTAACGTATAGAGCACACCGATCAAGAGAAGAGCTTTAGCCCCATGAATTAATTGCCGCGGGTCAATAAGCAAACGGCTAAATGTGCTGTGCGGCTTGATGACCGTACCACCCATATAGCTCCAAAAACTTGGCATATAAATTCCTCCTATAGGCAAGCCTCAAGTGTCGGAGTTTGAGTAAATCTAGATTACTCGAGGTAAACTCAGTGAGTCGCAAATAGACGTTTTAGTGGTTGCTCAGGTGAATAGGTTGTTTCAGACCTAAAAAACAAAATCTTTCTTAAATTTTCTTGACTCTCTCAATGCCTACTTTTCTCACGGTTGCTTTTCTGATTCTTGCTGGCAACCAAGCCGGCCTTCTCTCAGGGGCACCCACCATCTTCACTTCTCCCTTGAAGACGTGGATTGTATAGGTCTTGTCCTTGTTTCTCTTCCCCCTTTCACGGAGTCTGATGTCCTTAATCCCCCTAGTAGCCGCTTTCAAAGCAGCCTGTCTTGGTGACCTTCCTGTGAAAATTGAAATTTTGTTGCCTTTCTTCAAAACGTAGCTCTTCTTTTTTCCTTTACTCTTCGGCATCTTTACACCTCCAAATTAAAAATTTTGTTAAAGGGATAAGAATCCCTCTTTTGGCTTAACTCCGATTTTTTTCCTTTTCTGCTAATTTTTATCTATCTATCCCCTTTAAAATTTATACCCAAATATGTAATATACCTTCAAACTTCCCTATTTTCAAGAGATAGGAGCTTCAGAGCTTCCAGAAAAATATAAATTTCTTTTGTTTTCTCAGTATAGTAAACTCTCGTCTGCACTTTTGATTGAGGTTTCTTATCTCCCAGTTATTTACTGAACGGCTTCTTTGAGTTTTTTACCAGGAGAAAATTTCACCACTCTTTTGCTTGGAATATAAATTGTTTCGCCTGTTTGAGGATTTCTTCCTTTCCGCTCTTTCCTTCTCATAACAGAGAAGCTGCCAAATCCAACAAAAGTTACCTTTTGTCCTTTGCTTAAAGCATCTTCAATCTGATCTAACAGCGAATTAAAAGCATTAGCTGCTTGAGCTTTGGTAATCCCAGAATCCCTTGCCATTTTCATAATAATTGTTTCTTTGTTCATCTCATCCTCCTACCCTAAAAAAATTCCCAATTACAAATCCAAAATAAATTCCCCTATACCAATGCTTCGCATGCTGCAGGGCAAGCAAATTCCAACGATCGGCCCGAGGCAGGATTTGGAATTTGAGATTTGGGATTTATACCTGTTTTTTGCATTCTCACTAATTTCTTATCTATCTCATATATATAGTCTTCAAAAATCCAAAAAATATTGGGAAAAATTCATTTTCCCCTTCATTAATTTAGTCTTTATGGCTATTCAAAATTAATTAACATATTGATAATTAAAAAGATACTCATATTTACTTTATCTATTACCTTCTTTTTCACTTCCGAGTCGTTTAACCTTTTGTGTATTTACGGATATTTCGGCCATTAGGAGCAATGTCGTAAAGCCTTTGCGGAAACAAATCGTTAGGCATAAGTAACATA
>JBHIEE010000228.1:0-2330 GCA_046760445.1 Candidatus Aminicenantia bacterium | reverse complement strand
AACACGGAAGTTTTCAAGTCTCATAATCATATATCTTTTCTCTTGATCATATTCCACTACTTTAATATCTCCAATTGTAAAAACTTTTCTCCACCACTTTGGAGTTTCCTTGATTACTTTTCTGATCGAGTAGAAATACTTTGCAAAGAGTCTCATCATAAAAGAAACTTTAGGTGCAAACCTTCCCATTTCTTGAAACTTCTTGTCATCGTAATTAAAAAATCTCTTGATAGCTAGTAAAGTAATAGCAAGCAATTTAAGAGGATAAAAGGTCATTAATTTTATCTCTCGGTATTTTATTGGCTTACCAAGCTTTACCATCGTCTCTTCTAATTTCTTCAATCCTTCTTCTCCTTCTTCTTTGAAGACAAAGTCTAGTACATCTTTAATTGAAACCCCTCTTGTTTCTCCTTTAATTTTCATTAACTCATTAAGTTCTTCTTTTGAAATTATTTCTTCCATAATTTTTCTTTATTAATGCTTTATTATTATTTAAGCAAAAATATCTAAAAATAAAAGTTTTCACCACTTTACTAAAAATTCATGATATTCATCGCCTCGATGAAGACATTTTGTTTCCTCACAGGTTGTCTCGCTTCCTACCATTATTTGAACTATCATGGATAAATTCCCTTTGAAAATTGGACAGTGAGTTGGATGAATACGGAAGTTTTTAAGTCTCACAATCATATATTTTTTCTCTTTGTCGAGTTCCGCTATTTCGATATCACCAACTGTAAAACCTTTTCTCCATAACCTTGGGAACTCTTTGCTGAACCTCTCAACCGAAAGGAAATATCTCACTATTAACCTGATAATTAAAGGAAATTTAATCTGAGATTTCCCGAATTCCTGGAGTTTTTTGTCATCGTAATTAAAAAGTCTCTTGATAACTGGCAAGGAAACAGCAAGTAATTTTAGGGGATAATAATCCGCCATCCCTATTTCTCTGTATTTTACTGGATAGCCGAGTTCTGCCATTGTATCCTCTAATTTCTTTAATCCTTCTTCCCCGTGTTCGGCGACAATATACCCTACGAACTGTTTCATTCCCATCCCCCAGGCTTCTCCCTTAATTTTCATTAACTCATTAAATTCTTTTTTAGACATTATTTCTTCCATAATTTTTCTTAATTAAATACTATATTACTATTTAAGCAAAAATATCTAAAAAGCAAAAGCCCGAGCTCGGGTCGGGGCTCCGTCTACGAGACGACATCAGCATTATTTATATCTTAATTATTGGCTATACCTGATGATAATTAAATTCCGTACAGTGTCTGAATGCCAATAGTGTCACCTGGTCCTAGATCTAAATCTACTCCATCATAAACTCCGTACATTACTTCTGATACACAGGCTGGATCATCTAAATCATCTAATCCCCCACCGTGACCAAACTCATGCAATACTACTGTGTCTAAGTCAATAGCACCGGTGCCAGGAAAATAATCTGTATCAAACAAAATATCGTATTCATAAATATTCTTTCCTCTAAACCAGGTTGCTGTTACTGCTATTACTCCTGCCTCGGGGTAGTCCCCATAAATTATTGAGTTCTTATAGTCATAAACTCCCCAGGGAAAAGCTCCAAAAGTTCCGCTTCCAAATATATCTCTTGTATTAGGAACACTTTCCCAGTTAGATACCGTAGAAGCAGATAATGTTCCTAATCCCGAATCACTGTAGTAATAATTCTCTATCCAATTCCATCTTGGTTTTGAATTTGCAAGGAAACCATAGCAAACAGTTGTTGGTGGCTCTTCTTCTCCACCGCCTTTACAATCACCGCACCATCCTTTTTCATCTGGGTCACAAACACCATCATTGTTGCATGGTTTATCTTTTTGGAATCCTGGTGCATATCTAATAAAAACTACCTTTGTCAGTTTACTTTCTGGCAATTCGGCAACAAATTCAGGCGGAGCTCTTAGTTCTCCAGTGCTTTCGTCAATTGCTGGACTTACTTTTTTTGCTTTTTCAATGCCTTTATTTGATGGTAATGCAGACGCTATGCTTACTGCCAAAACAGCTATAACTACTGCGATTAGAATTCCTAAACCTAATTTTCTCATTTTATCGCGTTAAAATTCGTGATTTTATTAGTGGTTTATTTTCCGACCTTTGCTCCTCCTTTTCATTTTCAGATTAAAGTTTTTTTAATAAAAAATCAAGTCCTCCCAAGTTTTTGGACTAGTCGCTTGTAGCGACTGAAATAACAAGGTTTGTCCAAAAATTTGGAGAGGGCAAGCCCGAGAAAAGCTCTCGGGCAGTGGTTTACACTGAGCTTGCCGAAGTGTTTACACTGAGCTTGCTGAAGTGTTTACACT
>JBHIEE010000227.1:0-2343 GCA_046760445.1 Candidatus Aminicenantia bacterium | reverse complement strand
AGCTATAGTAAATTATGGATAAAAATAAGATCAAAAAGATAAGAAAGAGCTTAGGAATAACCCAGGCAGAAATGGCAAAGGGAATTGGAGTGACTACCCTTACCATATCCCAATGGGAGACAGGATTCCGCCAACCATCACAATTGGCAATAAAAGCTGTGGAGATGTTAAAAGAACTGTATGGACCAAATAATCTTATTCATATACAGAGAGAAGCAAAAGAGAGATTTAATGAAATCAATCAAAAGTACTTCAATAACGAATTAAGGAGAAAATATCAAATTACTTTCAGTAAAAATATGAGAAAAACCTATGGCAGAGCATTTCCTGAAAAGAAGGCAATTTACCTTTCCTTAAAGCATTTAAGGGAAAAGGGCTGGGAAGAAGTTGAGCAAACACTTAAACATGAAATGGTCCACTGCTGGCTTTATGAAAAAGGCAGGCCCTTGGGTCATGGCCGGGAGTTTAATATCAAACTTAAGGAGGTTCAAGGTGTCAAAGAAACGTCGTAAATACAGCAGGGAATTCAAACTATCAGTTTTAAGGGAGATAGAGAGCGGTAAGACCATAGCTCAAGTTTCCAGGGAATATGAAATTCATGAGTCAGTGATCAATAAATGGAAGAGACAATACAGGGAAAATCCTGATGAAGCATTCAGTGGTAATGGGAAAATAAGTAAAGATCAGGCAAAAATAGCTGAGTTAGAAAGAACTATAGGTCAATTGTATCTGGAGAACACCTTTTTAAAAAAAACGTTGGAACACTTGGAAAAGAGCTTACTTCAGTATCAAAAGAGGGAAAAGCTCAGCTGATGTACAGTCTAATTGAAAAAGAAAAGAGTTTTCATCACTCATTACCCTTGAAGAGGGCCTGTTCTCTATTGGATGTAAGTAAAAGTGGTTACTATGACCATCTTAAGAGGAAAACCAGAGGTTTTCTATCAGATCCTTTTGAGATGCAGCTTAAGGATGAGATACAGAATATTGTTTTGATGTTTCCACGTTATGGATACAGACGTGTCACAAAAGAATTGCACAGACGTGGTTATGAAGTAAATCACAAGCGTGTTTTGAGATTAATGCGTGAGGATAATTTGCTCTGCCTCAGAAAAAGAAAGTTTGTTGGAACCACAGATTCCAATCATTCTTTTCCAGTTTATCCAAATCTTGCAAAGGATAAGGTTGTTACGGACATAAATCAACTGTGGGTTAGTGATATAACTTATATCCGTTTGCTCAGTGAATTTGTGTATCTTGCTGTAATCCTTGATGTCTTCAGCAGAAAATGTATAGGCTGGGAGCTGGATAGATTTTTGGACACACGTCTAACTTTGAATGCATTGCACAAAGCTCTGGATGCTCGATGGACACCGGAACTAAAAGGATTAGTTCATCATTCTGACCAGGGTGTTCAGTATGCCTCATATGACTATATTGACTGTCTCAGAAAACACCATATTCAAATCAGCATGTGTAGAAAGGGAAATCCTTTTGATAATGCGTTTGCTGAAAGTTTTATAAAGACCTTAAAATGGGAGGAGGTATATCTATTTGAATATGAGACCTACAATGAAGCGTATATAAGAATTCATAACTTCATTGAGGACGTTTACAATGAGAAGAGGATTCATTCATCTATTGGATATTTAACTCCCAATGAGTTTGAAATGGGATTGATTTTACAAACACACGCTTAACTGGTTGTCCGTTTTTAGGGGTTCACTCCAGATAGTAGTAATAGTAAACATATTTGTGGTCGTGCTATCGATTTCGACGGATCAACAAATGAAGAGAACGAGAATATTAAAAAAGCTGCCAAATCAACAAATCCTGATTGGGTTGATGTTCATGGAGGGCATTGCCACGTGCAATGGTAATAAAAATAAGGGAGAAGCAAATGAATATTTTATTATTATTATTAATTTACTTTTTTGATTCTTCTTCAATAGATTATTTAAAATACCCTAGTAATAAAATATTTCAAAATTTTGAGAAAAAATTTACAATAATAAATAAACTTAATAGTGAAAATTGGATTGAAAGAGCAGAAGGTCTTAATTTAATTACAGATAAGGAACTAAAAGATAAAGAAATTAAAAATTTGCTTATTAAATTACTTGAAAAAGAGATCGAATTTCGAACTATAAATAATGAATTAGAAGATTTTCCATGGGAATCTTGGACAGAATCATATTATTTCAAATTAGTTGTTCTTATAGCAAATATAAAGGAAGAACAAGTTATCCCTATATTAATAGAAACATTGAATTGGACTTCTTCTAGAAAGGTAAAAGAAATACTTTCTGAAATGTGCGAACCAGCTGTTAAACCCCTTATTAAAGC
>JBHIEE010000226.1:0-2355 GCA_046760445.1 Candidatus Aminicenantia bacterium | reverse complement strand
AGGAACAGTGACCGAAATACTTGAATAGATGATAATTTTGAGTTTTGAATTGCGAATTTTGGGTTAAGTACAAAGATAAAAAGGTTGGCTTAGAAAATGAGAGAAATAGTGATTTTAGAATGTTCTGAGTGTAAAAGAAGAAATTACACTGCTACCCGAAATAAGAAAACTCAAACAGACAAACTCCAGTTTAAAAAATATTGTCCATTTTGTCGTCATCATGTCCTCCATAAAGAGAGGAAATAAAATAGGCCAGTAGCTCAATTGGCTAGAGCGCCGGTCTCCAAAACCGGGGGTTGGGGGTTCGAGTCCTCCCTGGCCTGCTTGTGAGAAGCGAGTAGATAAAAAGGTGAAAGTTATGAGTAATGATAAAAAGAGCAGATTTAAAAGGACAGGTCAATTTTTAAAAGATGTTAGAGCTGAATTGAGAAAGGTAACCTGGCCGTCGAAGAGAGAAGTTTATAGCACCACTATCGTAGTAATTATTGCAACCTTTTTCTTTGGTTTTTTTCTTTATGCAGTTGATATTCTTTTCTCATGGGTAGTAGCTAATGTTAAATCGTTTTTTGGGTGAGAAAGATGGCAAAAAATTGGTATGTCGTTCATACATATTCAGGATTTGAAAAGTTTGTTGCGGAGACAATTAAACAAAGAGCAATAAAGTATGGAATAGAAGATGAGATTGGAGAAATAATCATTCCCACTGAGGATGTAGTGGAAATTAAAGGTGGGAAAAAAGTTGTGTCTACAAAGAGGTCTTACCCAGGGTATATTTTAGTAGAAATGGAGATGAATGATAGAAATTGGCATATTGTCAGAGAGACGCCTAAGGTAACAGGTTTTGTGGGTGCTGGACAGAAGCCCTCTCCTCTTAGTAAAGAAGAGGTAAATCAAATAATTGAACATATGGAAAGCACAGCAGAAAAACCGAAACCAAAACATACCTTTGAAAAAGGTGAAGCCGTAAGAATAATTGATGGTCCTTTTTACAATTTTAATGGAATAGTTGAGGCAGTTAATCATGAGAGGAAAACATTAAAAGTTATGGTTACTATTTTTGGGCGAGCAACTCCTGTAGAATTGGAATTTTTACAAGTAGAGAAATTGTAAATATGTCAGAGATGGTCAATTAAGGAGGAAATAATGCCAAGAGAGATAGTAGCTAATATAAAACTTCAAATTCCTGCTGGAAAAGCGAGTCCAGCTCCACCAGTTGGTCCAGCTTTAGGACAGCATAATGTTAATATTATGGATTTTGTTAAAGTTTTTAATGATAAAACAAGTAAAATGGAAGAAGGAACAATCGTCCCAGTAATAATCACTGTGTATTCCGATAAAAAATTTGATTTTGTAATAAAAACTCCTCCTGCTTCTTTTCTTTTGAAAAAAGCAGCTGGAATTGCTAAAGGTTCTGGTGAGCCAAACAAGGAGAAGGTTGGGAAAGTGACTATAAAACAAATAGAAGAGATTGCCAAGTCGAAAATGAAAGACTTAAATACAGACGATTTAGATAAAGCTAAAAAAATTATTCAGGGCACAGCGAAGAATATGGGTTTGGAGATTGTAAATGAGTAAAAGAGGGAAAAAGTATAGAGAAATTATGGAACTATTGAAAGCAAGAGAATATTCTCTCGAAGAGGCTGTTCCCTTGATCAAAAAAAATAGTTTCACTAAATTTGATGAATCAGTTGATATTGCAGTGCGGTTAGGAGTTAATCCTAAATATGCAGATCAAATGGTTAGAGGAACAGTTGTTCTTCCTCATGGAACCGGGAAAGAAATAAAAGTGTTAGTTATCGCTTCTGGAGAGAAGGTGAAAGAAGCTGAGGCTGCTGGAGCAGATTTTGTGGGAGGAGAAGAAATGATTGAAAAAATTGCCAAAGGGTGGATAGATTTTGGTGTTCTGGTTGCTACTCCTGATATGATGAAAAAGATAAGTAAGTTAGGTCGGGTTCTCGGCCCAAAAGGGTTGATGCCTAATCCAAAATCAGGTACTGTTACTTTTGATATTAAGAAATGTGTTGAAGAAATAAAAAGAGGAAAAATAGAGTTCAGAGTAGATAAAGCAGGCATTGTTCATTCGTTAGTAGGGAAGGTCTCTTTTCCAGAAAACAAGTTGTTAGAGAATATAAAAAGTTTTATTGAGGCACTGATTCATGCCAAACCAGCGGGAGCCAAAGGAAAATACATTAAAAGTATTTATCTTTCAAGTACAATGGGGCCTTCACTAAAAATTTCAGAGAATTCTTTATTTGATTAGGAGTAAAGAGTGAGAAAAGCTCAGAAAGAAAAAATAGTAAATGAATTAAAACAGCAATTAACCGAAAATAATAATTTATATTTGATTGATTTTAG
>JBHIEE010000225.1:0-2375 GCA_046760445.1 Candidatus Aminicenantia bacterium | reverse complement strand
TTTCTGGCTTAATTATAATCCAATCAGAAAACTCATCTACGTAAACTTCGTATAAAGCTACCTGAAAAGAGGGGTTTTCTACTATAATTTCTTGTTGAGCTACAACTTTTGGACTGATCTCAATTTCTATTTCAGGAGGACTAACTTTTATCGCTATAGCTTGAGCAAAGTTGGCTTTCCATGGAGAAATTATAAATAAAAATATAATTAAAAAATATTTTAGCTTCATATCTAATAAATCTACTTATCTTTGAATAGCCCAAAAAGTTAATTCTCCCCCTTGTTGACCAAAATCTCCAGTGTAATTCAGAGGAAGGGCTAACTTCACCGGAAAAGTTCCGCTGGCATTTTCAGCAACTTCAATAGAGAAAAATTGCCAGAACCTCTCAGCTATTTCCAAATTTTCTTGGAAAACACTGGCTCCCGCCACTTCTGCTTCCAGATAAATTCTGTTCGCTCCGTTGTGAATAGCTAAATTCTGAGTAGAGCTTTCTCCTGGTTTTAATCTTCCAAAATCCAATATATCTGGACTTACCGAAAAACTAATGGCCTCTTGTTTTCCTTTAAGAGGAACTCCTATTTTTTCAACTTCTACTTTTAGTCCTACTCGATGTTCTAAAGGAACTTCACCCACTCTTAAACCTACTTTTTCGCTTCTAATGTAGCCTACTTCATTTATAACTTGAGTTTCGACAAATACCTGATAAAAGCCATTTTCTAAACTGCTTAAAGAAATTTCAATTTTGCCCAAATTATTTGTTGTCAGTTCTGAAGAGTCAATCTTTACTCTTACCCCTTCTATTTCTAAGTTTTGCCAATCACTAATGATAGAATCGTAATACTTAACCTGAATTTTAGCTAAATCTCCAATTTTAGTTAATTCAACCTTGGTCAGAAACCAACCTTTTTCCAACCATTGTCCAGAATACCATAAGACTTCATCCCCAAGCTCTAAGTAGTAGCTGTCTGCTCCTATCATTGGCGAAATATTATTTACCATATACATCCAGCTATTCTCCTTCTCTAGTTCTGCTAAATAAAGACCCATTCCAGGATATTCAGTAATTGAGTAATTATAGTCACATATCTTGGAGCCAGCAATTATCAAATCCATAGCCGTTCCTCCATTAGTCTCGGTTTCACAAATAGTACTACTTTGGCTCTCGATTCTTAAATGATGCCTATTGTAAATTGTTTCAACCGGATAATATTTCCCCAACAAAGCAATTAGAGAGAAAGCTGAGCAAAATTTATTATCTCCTTCAGATTGCCACCAAAAGCCACCATCTCCATCTTGTAAAGATTTAAGATGAGCCAGGGCGCTTTTTCCATTTTTTGTCCAATTTGAATCTGTGGGGTCTTGACCTAATTTATAAATAGCTGAAATGACCCAGGCATCAGAACAGGAATCAGAAGCTGAAGCTGAAAGATAAGGAAGGCCGCCATCATTGTTTTGGACAGATTTTAAATAAGAAAGAGCATTTTGAATAGCCGATGAAGTGGCAGAAACGCCAGCTTCTAACAAAGCCATAATAGCTGCTGCTGAATCATTGGTGTCAGAAGAAGAAAAAGAAAGGTCATAACTCCATCCTCCATCTGAATTTTGGTGAGTTAAGATATAATCTTTGGCTTTTTGAACCATTGACAAATTTTCCTGACCAACTGAACCCAGGGTTAAAATTGTCCAGATATCATCGTTAATTAAATTCTCATCTCCAAATTGGTCGTTTTGATAATAACTTTTTAGTTGTTCTATATAATTCTCATCTCCAAAAGTAGTGGGGTTTTTGCCAGCTGCTACTAAAGCCAGAATATACTTTGCGTAAGTGGTAGGAGATTTTTGGTCAGGAGGAACAGATTTCAAGTGGTTTAAATCAATTTCAGCCTCGCCAGCCCCTGCTAAAGCCGTAGTAGTCCAGGCTGTTTGAGGCTGGGATTTAAGATAATTTATTGCGGTTTCAATTTCTGATTGGCTTTCTGAGTTAATCTTAGAGAAATTGGCTAATCCAATTAAGGTGACTAAAATTATAACCAAGGAAATAATCAAAATTTTCTTCCTCATAAATCAAAAAATCCCTTTTCGAGAGGGATAAGGGGGAATCTTTGTGAAGACAAAGATCAACGCTCTATCCTTTGCTCGAAGGAAGATGTTTAAAAATTATTTTAGATGGCATTCTGGCTTACCCCACCCTTTTATAGAAGAAGCAGAGATCACAGTTGCGGCACAGCTCAGGGCTTTCACCTGATTCCCCATCTTTTGTGGAGGACTGATGTTTAATTATCTCTTTTTAAAAACCCTCTGTCAAGTCAATTGTACTGGTTGTCAACGGGAAATAGAAATTTCAGGTTTTTAAGGATTTAGAAATTTCAGGTTC
>JBHIEE010000224.1:0-2412 GCA_046760445.1 Candidatus Aminicenantia bacterium | reverse complement strand
AAGGAGGATTGTTTCTTTCCAATAATAAAAATTTTTTATCTTTTATAACTATAGCAGACACAGCAATGTTTGATTTTTCCATGATGTTATGAACTCCTAGAACTTAAGCGATTTAGAACTTAAGCGATATAAATTTAAATCATTTTTAGACCTAGTTGCTTATGGGTAAATAATTGGTAAATAATTAAACTAATCTCCCTTTGTATTCGGCAAATGATATTGCATCTTCATCTCTTTGAGACGATTTATCTTCAGGTATATCTGCTAGTTTCGAATACTTCTCTTTATAAAAAGATAATTCATTATTAAGCGCCTGTAAAAAGTAATTATAAATATCTTGATTAGACAAATTATCTAATTCATATACCGGTGGATACGATCTCCCTTCATAATGTTCCCACTTTTTATGTAATATATTAATTCCAAATTTTTCGGGATTATTAAAAATTTCTGTTCCTGGGTAGGGAACCAAAATGTGATTACAGACTTGATCTATTATTTCCGATTTTAATAAATCATGAATTTGCTCATTGTTATATTTCAGAGATTCTTTATTTTCTCCTGGCAGGCCAACTATCCAATATGATTTAATAAAAGAGTTTTTAAATTTTTTAATAAGTTTACAAGCTTCGATCTCTAATTTTGCTGAGCAGTTTTTTCTTATTATTTTTAGAGAATTGTCGTTTAAGGTCTCAATACCTACAGAAAATACTCTTATACCACAATTCATCATTGTTTTTATTAAAGTTTCTTTAACGTAATTCGCTTTAATATCACATGAAAACCATAAATTATGATTTTTATTTTCTAACTGTTTTAGGATTTCTTTTTGTCTCTCTGTAACTCCTAATATTGGATCGGAAATATGCAAGAAATTATATCCTCCAATCAGTGATTTTATTAGTAATAGTTCTTCATAGAAATTTTCAAGCGAGCGAGTTCTTATTTTTCTTCTCCAAAAACTCGGTCCACTACAGAATCCACACCGATACGGACATCCCCGAGATGTATCAATGTATGGATGATAAGATTTCAATCCGCCTGGCAATAGATGATATGCGGGCATTGGAAGAGTATCTAAATCAGAAATCAATGGCCTCCATTTGTTTATATGAATTTTCCCATCTTTCTTGAAGGCTAAACCTGCAATATTATCCAACTTTCTTTTCTTATTGAGAATAAAGTCAAAAAGTTCTTCTATTGTTTCCTCTCCTTCTCCCATAATTACATAATCGACCGCCTTTTCTTTTAGACATTCATCGGGTAAAGCGGTGGGATGTGAACCTCCTATTATTGTTTTTACCCTGCCATTTATTTCTTTTGCTTTTTTGAGGAGGTTCAACACAATTGGATAATTATTAGTTTTAGCGGAAGCTAATAAGAAATCAGTTTTTCCAATTCTGTCTTTACATTTATGCCAGAAATTTTTGTCATAGTCAGAGTTATAATACTCTACCTTAAACCCCTTGTTTTCTAAAATAGAAGCAATAAAAAGTAGGCCTCTATTATAACTATTGGGAGGAGGAAATTTTATTTTGAATTTTTCTTCTAGCTTTATTTTTTGAGTATAAAGACGGTATTTCTTAAGTTCTTTAGAAATATTTACAAACTCTGGAGTAACGAACACTGGGGTTGTTGGAATGTCCAAGATTACTACTTTCATATTCTCATATTACTAAAATTTGCAGAACTACGGAGAGGTAATTTATTCCCCGTTGCTTTAATAGATTTCAAAAAAATATTTTGTTCCTCTTTATTGGGAGCGAAAATCCCCTCTTTTTTAATTTTTTCTTTATTTGCCAAACAGAAGTGTTCCAAACCCCACCTGACTGTTTTTTTAATAAAGAAACATCTTCTCTCGTCTTTGCGGCCAACCTCCTCTTTCTGTAAATATCCATCAAACGGACACCCCCCACCGCATAAACCCAAGGCTAAGCAGTCACTACATTTTTTATCAAATAGAGGAGAAGTAAAGTACCAATTGGAGGCCATTTTAAGGGATTCTTTTATGTCTTTTGAAAAAAACCTATCTATACCAATAGCTCCCTCGCAAATCCCCATTTTTTTACCAGGCAAGGCTACTAATCTACCACCACAGGCCGGACAATCATTAATTTTTATCTCCTGTTTAAAAAGCAAGTTCAATTTCCTCATGATATGTTCTATGTACAAGCCTTTTTTTGTATATCTTTCAAATATTTTGAAGAGATTTCGATAAAGATGTTTAAAATTTAAACCCTCATTCAAGGGATTTTTATAATCATCGTGTGGCAAGTTGATGCCAACATTTACAGGTTTTAATTTTTCAGTAAAGTAGTGGAAAACCGAGATTAAATCATCGCAATTATGACCACCAATAGTACATGAGATTCCCACCTTGCAACCAGCAGATTTATAAATATTATAACCTTT
>JBHIEE010000223.1:0-2414 GCA_046760445.1 Candidatus Aminicenantia bacterium | reverse complement strand
TTTGATAAGAATAGTAAATAGTGTCTGGTCTTGACTTGATGCATAGGGGGTGTAGGTCTCAACTTTTGACAATTTAAGTAAAAAGCACAGATTACTTTTTTAAGAATTACTCCAGCAAGAGTCAGAGTGATACTCTATTTACCCGAAATGCGCTGCATATGAGCCGAGCTGACGAAACCCTCAAAAAAACGGGTTTATTATAAAAAATCCAACCCGAGTACTTAGGACAAATATTTTTCCTTTCAAAAAAGACTAAAATAAATAGAATGAGTATAAAAAATTTTGTGAAACAGAATTTTAATCGTTTGGGAATGAATTAAAAAGAGGAGGTTCATATGGTTCTTTCTAATGATGAAAGATATAAATTAATGAAGCGCCGAGGATGGAAATGCGATCGATGCGGTAAACGCGTGACTACCTCTACAGGTGATATTCATCACAAAGATAGGAATCCAAAAAACGATAATCTTTCTAATTTACGTGTTCTTTGTAGACCATGTCATTTTGAGGTTCATGGTAAGGAGCCACCAGGACATTAAAAATTTATAAACTTTTACAAAACTGAATGTCTATTCTTGACGAAAATTATTTGATTTAATTAATATATAACACTCGGAATTCAGATTCCTTGGAAAGAGAGGGTAGTATGACAACTATAGCCTTAATAATTATCATTTTGGCATTGTTAATTATCGATGAGAGGCTTTTTGCGATTGCGAGAGAGCTCAAAAAGCTGAACAGACATTTTGAAAGTCAAAAGAAATAGAAGCTTTGTATTCAAGTTATATGTAAATCAACAAATATAAAAATTTCTTAAGAAGAAAAAACCCTAAAAAATAATTGTCAGTTATTATTCAATTCTTTTAGTATTCAGGGTGAAAAATTTTTGGAAGACTCTTTTTTCTTTGAATATTGACTAAAGAAAAGAAGGAATTTATAATCAAATTCTGTATGAAATTGAAATTATTTATTTGGTTAATAGCTTTTTTATTTCTTTTAGCTCAATGTTCTTCTAAAAAATCCGAAAAAGAATTTTTAAGAAAATTAAATTTTGAATTCCTTTCTTTTAAAAATTATAATAGTGTTTCTTTAGTGCGTTTATTTGACTCCTCTTTTATCAGAAGAAAAAAGCAGAAAGGAACTAAACCTTCAATTGTGTCAATCAATCAAAAAGTTAAATCAATTGAACAATCGTCTTCCAGTGTAATAGAATATTATCTTGAAATCCCTGAAAGAAGTAAATTGGTTTTTTCTGCTTTTTCACTGAAGCCAGTTATATTCAAGATATCAGCTTCTACCCAAGAAGGTGGTGAAGATCTAATTTTTTCTGAAAAATATGTTTCTGGAGAAAATCCCAAGCTTCAACAAATTGAATTGCTTCCTTATCAGGAAAAGATAGTAAAATTATCATTTAAGTTAGAAGGGGAAGGAAGAGGATATTGGCTCGAACCAAAAATTATTTTCAAAAAGGAGGAGCTAAACTGGGATGATTATTCAAGATTTTGGACTGAATTAAGAAAAAAAGCTGAGAAATGGAATCTGATTTATATAGTTTTGGATGCTGCTCGTCCAGATCATTTCTCCTGTTATGGTTATCCTAAAAAAACCACCCCCTATATTGATCAATTTTCAAAAGAAAGTTTAATTTTTGACAATGCTTTTTCCCAGGCAGTTTATACCTTAGCTTCAACTTCTTCTCTTTTTACAGGACTTTATCCGATTTCCCATTATGTGGTGATGGATTACCAGAAACTACCAGATAGATTTTTTACTTTAGCTGAAGCTTTTTCTGAAAAAGAATATCTCACCTTGGCTGAGATAAGTAATCCCTATGTCTCTTCTAAGTTTAATATGCATCAGGGTTTTTCATTTTTTAAAAGAAACTGGAAGACTGAAAAGATATTTTTAAATTCAGAAACTAAGGATTTAATTAAAAAAGAGAATAAAAGATTTTTTCTCTATCTCCATTATACTCCTCCTCATGCCCCTTATGATCCTCCTTTAAGATTTAAAAAGAAATTTATTTCCTCTATAAGGAAAACTGATATCGGGTTGACCGAATATCTAAAGAAGGTAGAAGAAGGGGAGATAGAATTAAAGAGAGAGGATTTAAATTACTTAAAGAATTTGTATGATGCTAATTTAAATTATGTCGACTATTATGTGGGCCGAGTTATTGAGTTGTTGAAAAAAGAAGGATGGTATCAGAATTCGGTCATCATTATTACCTCAGATCATGGTGAAGCTCTCTATGAGCATCAGAAATTACAGCATAATTCTACTGTATATGAAGAAATGATAAGAATTCCTTTAATTATCAAATTTCCTCCTACAGCTAATATTGAGCCCCAAAGGATTTCTAATTTAGTAGAGATGATTGATTTAACAGCCACTTTTTTTGATTTGTTTAATCT
>JBHIEE010000222.1:0-2461 GCA_046760445.1 Candidatus Aminicenantia bacterium | reverse complement strand
GATGGCAAAGGAAGCTATTGAGTTATACATAGAGAGCTTAAAAGAGCATGGTGAAGAGATACCAACAGAGGAGGGGACTCTGGAATATACTCTAACGGTAGAGGTTCATGCCTAAGCTTCCATCCCTTACTCCTCGAAAGGTAATCAGAATACTTGAAAAGAAGGATTTTGTACTGGATAGAGTTAAAGGAAGTCATCATATCTATTATCACCCAGAGATGAAAAGAAGGGTTGTTGTTCCTCTTCATAAAAGAGATTTGCCCAAGGGAACATTACTTGAAATTCTAAAACAGGCAGGCATAAGTAAGGAGGAGTTAAGAGACCTACTATGAGCAAAAACCTTAACCCACATAAGAAACGTTGTTGGAAAAGATTTAGGTCTTCGCAAAAATCTTTGTAAGAAAACATTCTTCCATTAGTATCTAGAGTTATTTTTTTAAATCCTAGTTTTTTAGCGTAATTTACAATCTCGAGAATATCTTTTCTTATGATTGGTTCTCCACCAGTTGTGTGTAGACGCGTTGCACCAAGTTCAGATGCCTCATCAATCAATTTTTTTATCTTTTTGATATGTATTTCTTTTGTTTTAGAAGATTGTTGTTGAACTATATCACATATTTTACAATGTAGATTACACCGATTGACTACTTTTATATTTATACTCATTTTTTTTAAATAATGTTTATAACCATCAATAAAAAGTTTCTTTTCGTGTATGTAATTCCATAATTCATGTTTCAAACAGAAATAGATTTTTTCATTTCTCATCAAACCATATTTTTTAATTACAGAATCTCCTAATTTTTGTACATAATTATCAACTCTTACTACGAAACCTACTTCCTCAAGCTTATTTTTGAAGTCTCTTCCATATATTCTAACATGATCACTCTGACCAAAAACTCGTTCCCGTTCTTCAGATGATACGATATTTGGATCTTCAAATGTCTTATCACGATTAAGGTTAATTGGCGATTGTAGTATTGCCCATCCACCCGGTTTTAGAATTCTGAATAACTCTCTCATTGCTTTTCGGTCATCAGGAACATGTTCGAGAACATGACAACAAATTATACAATCAAAATGATTATCAGGAAATGGTATATCTGTTATATCCATCTTTACCATAGCTAAAGGTGAATAAATATCACCGCTTATATAATCAAGTCTTGGAAAAATTTCACTGGTCCTATCTCAAGTACTTTGAGTTTATCCGTAAAGAAATTTGTCTTATCTCTTAAATATAACTACAGTAATCGGTGTCGCCCAAAAGAACCACACGTGGGGCATTGGGTATTTGGTCTTGGTTTAACTCCAAACGGCAAGAATTTCCGGAAGTGTCCATTACAACAAGGACAGATCATAGATAACATCTCTTCTTATTATTATCATTCCAAAATTAATAATTTTATTATATATTTATTTTTTGATTATTATAGAGTTTGATAAGATTTATACATATAAAATCCAAGTTTTCTTTCCATTGGATTATCTTCATTATATTTAATTATTCCTAAACTTTTTGCGTCATCTCCAAATCTTTCAATAAATTCCCATAAAAAAATACCATCAACATGAGCCTGTTCATAGACTTTTATACTTTCTTCAATAGTTTGAGCTTGTTCTTTTTGACTATATTTCTGATTAGTATAATTAAAAAATCCGCCCCCTCCCCATCTAGAAGCACCTTCATAACTACTACAGCCAAATTCAGTTATGTAAATGGGTTTGTTATATTTTTTATAACTAAGTAATGTTTTTATCATTTCTTCTTTAGTATACCATTCTTTTGCTATATAATAATGTGGTCCAATTATGTCAAAATCTAAATCATCCCAATTTATACCAAATCTTTCTCCTCCAGCACTTGCATAGGTTATTTTTCCCTTAAAATTTTCTCTAACACCTTTGATTATTTTCTTTAGATATAAATTCAACTTATTTTGATAGGTTATATCAGTCCATTTATCTTTCATCTCTTTGACTCGTTCTTCGTATGTGAGTCCACCAGTAATTCCCCTAACAGAAATTGTAAGTTCATCTCCCACAGACAAAATAATTGAATCTGATTTTTTTCTTAAATTTTCTGCTATTTTTGAAAATTCTATGATATTTTCAATGTGTCCTTCTATATCCATATCTTCGGAGGGATTTTTCTTTGAATATCTCGGAGAAAGAATGATAGTTTTAAAATTTTTATCAAAACTTTTTTTCGCACAGGTTATCATTAAGTCTTCGTAATCTCCATATATTTTGATAGCATTACATCCCAATTCATTTCTAATAATAGTCAATGCTTCTTCCATTTCAAGTTCTGTAGGAGGTACACCATAATAACCAATAAAACGTCTTCCAATATGATAATTTATCCCTTTAATCGGAATCCCCAATTTCCTTTCAGGATACAATTCATCAGGATCAACCTCAATAACCTTCTGCATAACTGCAAAATTTTCTCCTT
>JBHIEE010000221.1:0-2499 GCA_046760445.1 Candidatus Aminicenantia bacterium | reverse complement strand
ACCCTTGTCAAGCACTTGTGGATAACCCAAACTTATATCTTTCTGTATTTTAACACAAAAAACAATGTCAAGGCAAGACTCCACCAAAAACAAAAATAAAACCCAATTATTCTATTTTACTATTTTTCTACTATTTTTACCAACTCTACTGTCTAAATCCACTACTGTTTAATCCACGGGATTAAACAGAATATGTATTTTATCGATTTTATTTTATGTTGGAGGATTTATTGTTGTTAACGGCTAATTAAGATTTTTGCGGCTTTTTTGATTCTTTCTCGGTATTTAAAACTAAAAATCATTAATGTTCCGAAAATTAAAATTACACTCAGCCAGAATTTCCAGGGCAGAGAAAAAAAGGTCAAAATAATAGGAATGGTTGGTTGGAGAACCTCAGCTGCCACTGGACTTTTAGCTTGAAGCTCAAGTTTTGCCTGATACTTTCCAACAAACAAATTTTGAACCAAAAAATTGGAAACAGAGGCTGGCAACCACTTCAATGACTTTGGAATTTCTGGCGAAAACTCAACCGGGAAAGAGCGAATCTTTCCGGGCAAAATCGTTCTTTGGGGAACTTCACTCTCCCCTACTCTTTTGCCAGAGATATTATAAATTAAAACTTTACCAAAGGGTTTAATGTGATAAATATCATTATTCTTAATTCTTAAAATAAATTTTGAAGGCGGGTTCTCAACTATACTAACACTAGCTGCCTGAGCTACACTGGCTGTTATTCCTGAGATGAAATTCTCCAAACGAACTAATCTTTTCTCTTTGGGCACGGAAAATTCAACTACTTCTAATTTTTGTTCAGCTTCTGGTTCAAGGGTAAATTTTTTAACTGAGAACAAGAATAAAACTCCAATTTCGGGAATGTTTCTGACCATCGCTTTTTCTTCAAAATAAAAAGATGGAAGTTTAGGTTCAAAAATCATCACCGCATAATGACCACCTGGTTCAGCGTTGTCAGGGACTTGAATTTGGAATCGAACTTTTTCAACCTCGCCCGGATCTAAAATAAAGTCGGGGTTTTCTATTTTAAACCAGAATCTTGAGGCAAAAGAAGGGTCTTGGGAGACTTCATCAAAAATCATTTGACCTGACTCTTCTTCAGCCGTAAAATCGGTCACTCTGGTTGTCATTGGAATTGGTACTTCGCTTTGATTAAAAATCTTAATCTTCTGTTCTATTACTTCACCTGGTAAAACCTGCAACTCAAAAGTATGGGGGGAGATACCGAGCCGCGGCGACATCTCCTGGGCTCTTACTGGCCTACAACAAGAGACAAGAGACAAGAGACAAGAGACAAGTATTAAAAATTGAATTTTACCAATAAAGATTTTCATACTTTAGTTGATTTTATAAATCCGCCTAAAAGCCTTCCTACTTTATTCCTAAGCTCTGTAAGCTTATTATGTTCTTCTCTGTTCATATAGTCTAACTTAAAAGAAAAATCCAAATAATATTCTAATTCAGTCAAAGAACCTTTAGCTATATTATAAAACTGTAGTTTCTCTTTCTTAGAAGAACGACTATATCCCTCAACAATATTAGCTGGCACTGATACTGCAGCTCTTCGCATCTGTGAAATTAAACCAAACATTTCTTCCCTAGGAAATTCTTTGGTAATTTTATAAACATCAAAAGCCAGTTTATCAGCTTCTTGCCACACAATTAAATTTCTATAACCTTTTTGATTGCCTTGTCGCATGTCTCTTGTTGCTTGTTACTAATAGTTAGCCGTGGCAATGTATATAACAGTTGTTTGGTATTGACCAGCAGCTTGGGCTGAATCAACTGAAACCCGATAAGTGATAATAGTTTGGTCAGTTGAGGTGGGGTTTGTGAAATCAGCTACTGGATCACCAGCTCCTGATACGGCAAAACCAGCATAAGCTGGAACTCCTGAAGCAGCTGCTCCTGAACAGGTAGCTGTACCTACGGTAAACCTATCAGCTGTTCCACCTGAAAGAGTGCTGTCATCAGTAGTGAAACCAAAACCACAACAATTGGAGTTCTGAGAACAATTCTGATCCCATTCTTCAGGAGTAGTATTGGTGGCATCGTATTTTTGAATATATATATTCAAGCTCCCAAGCCTCAACCTGGCATTATTGGTAGCCCAGGCAGTAACAACATAACCATTACTAGCTGAAGTCGTAACCTCCAAGGTTGAGGAAGCTGAAGCTGTCCAATTATTAGAGCTATCCAAAGTCCCTAAATTCACACTAAGACCAGATGGAATCTCAAAAGTCAAACCAGCTAACATTCCAATATACCAAGAACCATTAGTAGGTGGCTCATTAACACATTGAGTGCCAGAACCTTGAGGACAAGTCTCCGGGCTATTGAAGGTGCTGGAAGCTGTTCTATGCCAGCTCTCACCAATTACATTGTCTGTTCCGGCAGTAGAAGAAGAGACTAAGTAATTGTTTCCGTAATCATCATAATAATCATATTCTCCATCTTTTAGATTGGTGAAGTTTCTATAGAGGCGAT
>JBHIEE010000220.1:0-2503 GCA_046760445.1 Candidatus Aminicenantia bacterium | reverse complement strand
TGGACGCTCTTCAGGAGGGTGTAATCGAAGTGAAAATTGAAGTTCTAAAGCTCGGTAAAGAAAATAATTAATCATTTGTATTTCGTAGAAAAAAATTATTTTATTGCTCATCGATTTACTGGCTTTATCAAGAAGTTATTACAACTGGCAGAGGATTATTGGTAATATTAAGACTCAGGAGGATGGTAATGGCAAAACTGGTCGAAATTACTGAGGCAAATTTTGAACGAGAAGTATTACAATCAGAAATTCCCGTATTAATTGATTTCTGGGCAGTGTGGTGTGGCCCATGTCGAATGATTGCACCCATTGTGGAAGAATTAGCCGAACAGTATGAGGGAAAATTAAAGGTCGGGAAATTAGATGTAGATAATAACCCACAGATTGCGGCAAAGTATGGAATCAGGAGTATCCCGACACTTTTGTTATTTAGAGAGGGTAAGGTCGTCGAGCAGATTGTGGGTGCTGTACCCAGAACATATATTGAAAGCAAGCTTGAAAAAGTTTTTTAATTACCAGTTTAAATACCAAGGTATGGGAAGATTTTACTTAAGATCTTCCCATTTTTATTTATAAAGACGTGAAGCATGCAGAAACGCCGGAGTTTGTTGAAGAGTTGAAGAAAAAAGCCACGAATTGAGTGATATTCCATTTTCTACAGAAATATCTGAACGTTTTCTGAAAAACGCTTCAATCTGATGTACCCGATGTTTCTTCCGCAGGAATTGGAAAGGTTTCTGGATTAATACCCTATGCTTCATTGCATAGTCTATCCTGTGCCTTGATATCTTCGGACGCCATAAGATTAATATATCCCAAAAAATGCAATAAGTTAAGATGTCATTATAAAACATTAATCTTATCTCAGAAATTTTAATTTAGAGCGGTCTTCTCTAAAAAGTTTTACTTTTTACAAAGGCAGGTATTAAAAAGAGCGAAATTAGGCACCAATTGGTTATAATTCACCTATATTAAAATTTCATTCAGCTTCGTTACTTTTTGATTTTTTCAAAGACCCGTTAGGAGATCTTTTATGACTTAAGCTCTTAGTCGAACAGTTTCTAAAAATACCTTTTCAAAGATATTTTTGAATAAAAAGTCATGTGGCATGTCCAAATGGTACCTGCGGGAACGTTTTTTCAGTTTAGCCGGGATAAAGATGTATTTAAACCTAAAGGTATAGATTCGCTCATGAATTGCTTTCTTTATTGAGATATACTCAGCTTTGAACCAAATAATACAATTATAAACCAACATCATAATTTGAAAAAAAGCTTCATTATACCAGAATTTCTCAAAAGTAGTTTTTTCTAAATTTAAATCTTGTTTGATCTCTTTAATATAGTTCTCGCTATGGCCCCGTTCCTGATAAGATTTAACAATCGCTTCGGCAGGAAGGAGTAAATTGGTACAGTAGGCTTGATAGATATATTCAATATCAAGACCGTCAAAACTTAATTGATTGGATTCCTTCTTAACGGTTCTCACTATCACAAATTTTCGTGTCCTATCCCAGGAAGGAAGTTTATAATGAATGACCGTAATTTGTTTAATATGTCCATCACTATCTCTGAAATAACGATAAGCTTTATCGGGAATTTTCTGGATGCGCTGCATAATAGGCTTATGCAGTTTAGCAGCCACCAAATAGTAATGGTCCAGGCTCTCAAGCAATTGTAAAGCAATATGATTAAAGAATCCACTGTCTGCACGAAATATGATTGTTTTTATGCAATAGGGTAATCGCATTAAACTCTCTTTCAGAAATTCAACAATGCCATTGCCAGTATAAGTATTCCCCGGCCTGGTATAGCCATGTAAAAACTCCTTAGTCTCATAGATAAAGGCCAATATCGGATGATACCCATTGTGATTCTTATAATGCTTACCGGTTGCTTCTTGGTGGCCGTGAGTATCACGCGGCGTAGAATCACAATCCACTGTGCAAAACCGCCTGGTGATGTTGGAAAATAATCTATTATGTTGTTTCTTAAGTAAACTGGCATTGACTTGACCGAGTTCATAGGTGTGTTTAAAACTGAATTTCTGTAAAAAACAGCGTACAATGTTTTCGGGCATCATAATATGACTGATATTGAGTAGCTTAAGAACAAACCGATCGTATTTCAATAGCATGATATGTCTTAGACGTTCATAGCCAATCAGAAAATAGACGAACAAAATTTTGAAGTAATCTTGTTTGCTAAAATATTTTTTCTTCTTTTCGAAAGTAACACGACGATCAAGCGTTTCAAATAGATGAAGTTTAAAGACCAGATATTGAAACACGGGATTCAATCCGGCATAAGCTGTTAAATTTTTTTCTTTAAATTTCGGTAAAATCATGTTAATTTGTTTCATCATTGAGGTGCTCCTTAATTTTTTGTTTTTGGCTAATTAAATATAATAATTTCAAACAATTGGAGCACCTCTTTATTATTTTTGTCGCAGATTTAGGGTATTTTTTAGTTTGCAGCAAGTTCAGAATATCAAGTTCTCATAA
>JBHIEE010000219.1:0-2507 GCA_046760445.1 Candidatus Aminicenantia bacterium | reverse complement strand
AGAAAGGGAATTTATCCTGATGCTCCAAAAAAGCCGTGTGTTGTTGGCTATGAGGAACGGCTTGAGAAAATGCCACCTTATGCTTCGATGGACGCAAAATCCGGCACAAAGGAGAACAGGAAGCTGATGGAGGAGCTTGGGTGAGGGCTTCATTCAAACGTCAGGGAGGAGGCCAAAAATGCCGGATATCCTTGATCGCTGGCATAAGAAGAAAAAAAGGGAGCGTAACCTTTCCCTTTTTCATATAACTTTACTGGAAATATGTAACTGTGTACAAGATTAGCTTCGGGATTGTAAATATCCAAGAAGTTTTCTGCTCTATCCGGACTAAAAATCGGCACCAAGATAAACTCATTTTTCCAAAAATAAATCTCTGGAATAGTGGCTGATGATCCTGGAAGTGTTTTTGTAAGAACACCTTTTTTATATTCCATTCTGAGCTGATAACGCGTTTCAAATTTAACTTTCCTTGAAAATTCTTTCGTTTTCACGCCATTTGGAAGATATTTTATAATTTTGTAGGGATTTCGCTGAGAGTAATAAAATCAGGTATTATAATCTTGAGCGTAGACACTCGGCACTTGGAAACAAGTCGCCGATGAAATATCTTAAAGAGAAGGAAAAATTATCCCTCTGATATGTTAACAGAAATTAGTCAAAAAGTGGTACTAAAAATGGGGCATATCCTTATTAATGTCTTTGACTATAAACATCGACTTTACTACTTTCGGGATAATACATTAAAAGATAGAATTCTTTTTCGTTATATCTATTTTGAACTAGAAAGTCACTAACACCGCATTTATACGACTGTTTTGCAATCCAAAAGATAGAGTTTTGATTTCCTTTATTATCAAACTCTAAAATTTCAATACGCGGACCGTCTAGTAATACATATAAATTATCTGAATTCGTTGTAACTGCTGTAATTATTGAAGTATATCCAACTTTTTTCCCTTTAGATCGGAGAGAATCTATTTTTGAATTGATTTCTTTTTTTAGCATTACTATTTTATTTTTATTAATAGAAATCTCATAAAGCAACTCTCTTTTTACAGAATATTTACGAATTAATGGGGAATATCTAAATGCTACAAATAACTCTCCAATCTCGTTTAAAGTAAGTTCAACATGATTTCTGAGACCCCAATCATCTTTGAATTCCCTGACTTCTCCAAAAGAAGATACTAACTCACCTTCTTTCGTTAAAATATCTATGAGATGAGCTCTGTTTAGATAAACAATTGGAGCAGCAAAGATTAAACCATCATTACTCATGACCATATTTAGATAAGGATCATAAATCTTAAAACTTTTTATATACTCCCCTTTCCCATTGAAGAATTGAACTTGACTATTTCTGCTATCATAAACAATTATAAAATTATCTTTAACCATAATGTTAAGTGGGTTGGCGAACTCGCCAGGTCCTCTTCCTTTGTGGCCAAATTTTTGTAAAAGATTGCCAGATGAATCAAATTTAAAAATCTGACATAGCCTTGAATCTAACACATATATATTCCCTGAAAAATCATCAGTAATTTTATGAGCATTCCATAGGAAGATATTCTTGTCTTCTAACTCTTCAGAAGGAAATGAAAAATCCAGTTCAAGTTTCAATGCATTCTTTGATGGTGGATTTTTCTTCAACCATTTCTTCCACATCTTCCTTTGGTATTTTTCATTAGATGACTTATCCTGACTTAAAACAAAGGATCCTACATTCAATAAAAGAGAACAAAATAATAAATATGTCCAAATTAACTTAAAAAGTTTCATGCTGATAAATTCTCCTTCATATTAGGGAACGAACAAAATTAAAAAAGTCCTTAAAGCAGTTACAACTTCCATCTAATATTCTTAATATCTTCCCGCTTTTATTCATTATAAAAACAATATTCTTTAAATAATCTTCGCGAAACTCATGTATTAAAGAAGTCCACTTTTGGGTTAACGTAAGATCTGCTATAATAATAGGAAAATTAACTCTTGATTGTGATTGTAGGCTTTTAATATCGTCCAAATTATAAAAATCGCCATTTAAGATAACAAGTATATAAACACTTTCGTGATTTTTATTATATATTTCTTTTAAGAAATCGATAATCAATTTGCTTTTACATGACCCACAATATGAAGTAAATAATGAAATGATAAAATAATCATTGTCTTCTTTTTCTAAAATTTTAGCTACATGGTTGAACCAGCTAATATTTTTAATGTTTTCATTAGCCATAATGAAATCTGATATTGAAAAATATTCATTTTTTATTAATTGTTTCAAAAAGACTTTTACTCCTCTTTCGTAACCAATATTATTTTTTCCAGTGTCTACAACAGCTCCAGAACCATTAAATAAATAATAAGTTCCACAACAGGGAGGAGAGTTGAATATTGATTTCAATTTATCATAATCATTATTCACTACTACAATATCATTTAAGTTAATTTCTGGGATATGCCCCCAATTTTTCGCACCACTTTTTGAGCCACTTTCTGCTAACATA
>JBHIEE010000218.1:0-2525 GCA_046760445.1 Candidatus Aminicenantia bacterium | reverse complement strand
TATAAAATTTTCTGAGCCTCTAAAGTCCTGAAACATACAGTGCTTAAAGTTTTCTCATTAATAAATCCCTTGTCTCCAAAAATAAGAAAAGAATCGAAATCACTGTAATCGATTTCCTCTCCTGAGGCCAGGCTGCCGTGAATATAGGCTCCGAGCAGAAAGGGTTTTAAATTTTCCTCCAAATATTTTCTAAGACTGAGAACAGCAGTATTATTCCCGGTATAAGGCTCTATTTTTTTCTTTTCAGGAATTCCTCCATTCTTCCCGGAATTCAAAATAACCTCAGTCCATAATTCATAGGCACGCTTTATCCGGCCAGCATGGCGAAAACATACTGCCTCTCCTGTTTTAGGAAAGAAAAGAGATTTCTCAAAAACTGAAAACAAATTACCCGTGAAGTAATCGGCAACTAAACCATTAAATTTGTTGAGCATTTCCTGAAGGAATTTAATGACGGAAATTGAGAGCTTTTAAATTTCTGATTTTTGCCAGGTAATCAAAAAGAATATTCTTGTCCCTGTGGTCGAATACAAAGAAATAAAATAAAACAAAATATATAATCATGGCTGCCAGACCGGCTAAAGCGAGAGCCAGTAAACTGCTAATAAAAGGCTTAATCATCACAGCCAGGGGAATAATCAAAACTGTAAGGACAATCGGGCTCAAAAAGCTTTTAATTATAAATTCCGTTAAACTTATGCCTACCAATTTTTTCGCTATGACATAAACAAATACCGGAATAAAAATGATATGATTCAGGCCAAAGGCAATGGCTGCTCCTTCTATTCCAATCCTGGGTACGAGGAGTATACAGAGAAAGACATTTACTACAGCCTGGCCAAAATGGAAAAAAGCTGGAATATCTGGCCTGTTCATCCCCTGGGCAACCACCACTGATGTCCATCCCAGTGTGCTGATAAAAAAAGAAAATGTCAGAATTTGAAGAGTAAGAGTCGATTTCGCTGCAAAAGAGGCACCCATCCAGTAGGAAAGGAGCTCTCTAGAAAATATTATAATAACTGCACTCACTGGAATCACTGCTGCTGATATGTATTTAGTACTCCGTAAATAAAGCTCTTTTATCAACTTGTTTTCATTAAAAGTACTGAGCTCACTCACAACAGGAAGCATGACAGGAACGATGTTTTTTGGCACCAGCCACAATTTCCGGGCAAAGTTATAAGGAACTACATAATAGGTAAGCTGTGATATGGGCAGGAAAAGGCCGATAATAAATCTATCAAATTGAACAGCAAAGGTTTTGGTTATATTGGTAATACTTACAAACCCGCTGTATTTAAACAGTTTTAAAATAACTTTTAGGTCAAAAGAAGGATTTATCACAAGCTCTGGCATTAATTTTTTTGATATGATCAAGAGGAGTAGAAAATTGACAATATTTGCCACGATATTCAGAACAACTATTTCCTTGAGAGAATATCCCAGATATAAAAGAAAGACTGTTAATAAAATCTGTAAAGTAATAATGATTAAACTTAATTTGGCTGGAATATCAAACCGCTGCAGAGACCTGGGTATGGAAAAAAACACACTGAGAGGCATACTAAAGAGAAAGCCGATGGCGCTGACATAAAATGCAAACTCTGCTATGCTGTGCAAATCAGCAGGGATATTCAGTGCTTTGTAAACAAGAAATTTTGTCAGGAAGGTGATTATGATTGCTCCCACCATTCCCATCATGCCATAGACAGCCAGCGCATTACTGACTATTTTCCTGATCACCTCGAATTCTTTCTTTGCATAGTACTCAGAAATATATTTCTGGATAGCAGTACCTAAGCCTAAATTTAAAAAAGTAAAATAACCAACTACTGTTGAAACAATAGCAAATATCCCGTAAGAATCCTCACCTAATTTTCGTACAATATAGGGCAGGGAGATGAAATTCAGGATTAGAAGCCAGACTGGTACCAGCAGATTATAGAATGAATTCCTGATTATAATGTGAGAACGCTTCATCTTTTTTTTCTTTAGTAGAAATTAGTTCGAAAATGCATGTCGTCATTGCGAGCGTAGCGAAGCAATCCGTCGTTGCGAGCCCTGAAAGGGCGTGGCAATCCCATCATATCCGCCAATGCATGGGATTGCTTCGTCACTTCGTTCCTCGCAATGACATTGGACACTTTATTTTCATGGTTCGTGGGTGGCGCACTCGCCATGAGCAATTAGCATGAAAATTAAAATTCCTGAAAAAAGATGGGCTACCGCCGTTAGGGGTAGGGATTTTCCTTAATTGTGCACCACGAATTACTATTCAGTATTCTTTACTTTTTGCAGCTTGGCAGGGGGGTCTTCTACCTCCTCTGGCTCGCTCTTCTCGAAAATCGAGATAAAGGAATGGGCAAGGTAATCAAGCTGGTCCATTTGTTTGGAATAACCGCGGCTTCCCTTCTGGAGGGGGGTGAGAAAATTTTTTTTGTTTCTGTCCGGATTTATTCTCATAATAATGTCCTCAAATCAACTCAAATTTTAGGTTCTACCCCTGATAAGGCAATCGCCCAGAT
>JBHIEE010000217.1:0-2551 GCA_046760445.1 Candidatus Aminicenantia bacterium | reverse complement strand
CGAATTTATAATACTTATCATAAGCATCAACTATCAAACGATATCAATAAATCCCACTGGATACTCTGATATCACTTGATCCATTTTATGATTACTTCTGCTAATTCATCCCTGACATTTTCAAAGGCATGATCGGTTTGAAAGATGCTAACCTTGACATTTTGAGCATTCTCCTTTTTTAATGCTCTATAGAATGGTAACAGGTGATTTTCAACAGTCACATTAACATCATCTAAACCGCCAATTATCAAAATATCTCTTTGAGAAAGAACAGGAGCACTCGGTCTATAATCATAAAAATCTGCGTTATCGAGGAGCTCCTTCAAGGCGGTATGACCAGCAAAGCGAATGGGTCCTTCTGGAGCTTTCAATCCGTCAAACATATCATTAATCATTTTGGCAAACGATTCATTGCGTAGATATTCCCTGGCAAATTCTCCATGATTATTTCCTGCAATTGAAATAATTCTCTTTATTTCAGGATGGTTGGCGGCATATGTTAGTGCCATGCCACCGCCAAAGTTAATGCCATATGGCAAGTCAATAGTTTTTTTGAAAATTTTGAAGAATGTTGAAATATTGTTCAACGACGAATTTATTAAGTCCAGTTGCTTTTGATGTAAATTCAATATCTTTGCCATCATTAAAGCAGTATTGAACTCGATAGAAATCTTTCAGATAACGATCTACTGCTAACATCGAATGATTGGTTTCCTTTGCAACGGCATAAGGATCCTTCTTATCGATTATTATCTTTTTTATAATAATTGCTTTATGAGAAATACAACTTCCCATATCTTGTAGTGATCCTGTATGGGGTAAAATGATATTATGTTCCTTCTCATATTTTATTCGATAGTTTGAAATTGATCCTCCATCACGCAAGGTAAGTAATCCGATATCACGCATAGAAAGTAGTGCTCCTTGCCGATAAGCTTCATTTTCAATACGTGCAATAGCATTATCTCTAATTTCCGACATGGGGGCACCGTTAGCCAATTTCTCAATATCTTCTTCATTTATAATTGTTAAAGTTACTGGAACAAATTTGGGGTTTTTAGAATCGGCTCTGGTATGAATATCAACGGCGTTCCACACAATTTGTCCAGGTTTTAAATGGTCTTTTAAAGGTAACACCTTATCCAGTAATTTGATAAGTTCATCGATCAGCTTATCCCTCAAAATAGGACCAATAAGCTTTGGAAATTCTTGTTTAAAGAAATTGTTCAACGCCCCTTTTAAGAAGCGTACTTTTGCAGAATTGAATCGTTTGACACAATCAGCGGACTTAATCATATCTTGTCCTCCTGATCGCTTGTTATTGATTTTTTTTTAAAGAAACTATTGAGTTCCTGTTCACGATGTTGTACAAAATCGAGTTTGTTATAAATATCGATATATTGCTCAACTAATGATCCCGAAAGTCTTAATAAAAAAGCAATTCTATTAACATCATAACCCTCTTTGGAAAGGGTAATCGTTCGTTTAAATTTATCAACATAGTTCTGGATCGCAGGCAAGCTATGGCATGTATTTTTTGCAATTTCTGAATACTCTTTGCCTTGAGCCCAGAGCTTGATAATTAATAGTCGATGCGACAAAGTACGACCAACATCTTTGACTGTGGAACGTAAGGGAATAAAAATATCCTGTTTTCTAAAATAGTCTAAATCTCTACAAATCGTTCTTACGCCACAGTTAAAGATCCGATAGGCTAAATCTTCCACGGTCAACAGACCGCCCTGATCAAAGGCTTCTCGGCAGATTCGTTGAATCTTGTGGCGTCTTAGTGCAACAATACCATCTTTCTTACGAATCTCTAAATCTTCTTTGTCGTCATTTAAAGTTAAAACTACAGTTACCTGTTTCGATTCAGATAGTGATTGACTGACTTTTGCTTCGACTGCGACTAATTGTAATCGAATTTGACCTGGTTTTAAGGGTGTAGCTGTCTCGAAATAATTACTGTATACTTTATAAATTGTATCCAAAACGGCTGATGCTTCAAAAGGAGAACAGTTCAGTCCATGGATAATTTCATTAGTAAATTGCTGGTCAAGGCTCTTGCTTTCCAGTCGTTTCCACCTATCTAATGTGCTGTTGTTTATCATATGGCACTCCTTTAGTTATTTGTACTATGTATTATAGTGTTGACGATATTACACAGTTCCTGTTACTAAGGTTGCCATATGGCACAAATATAGGCGGGCGAAAATTTTTTGCATTTCGGAGGAGTGCAATGCCTTTATGCATTGCAAATATACCTTTATACGCCGCGGTGCATTCCATAAAGGGAATGCACTCCCAAATGGATACACTCCAAAATGGAGTGAAATCCCTTTATGGATTTCACGGATAAAAATATGAGCCTGACTATAAAAAGATATCCACACGCTCCAACACATTGGTTTATCGATGATTTCTACTATTTTTTCACAGGCGCTGTCTATCAGAAAAGATGTTTGCTTACGACTCCGACAACAAAAGAAATATTTATTAAATACCTGTTTCAATTCATTGAAAAATATCAATGGGAACTATTTGATTGGGT
>JBHIEE010000216.1:0-2572 GCA_046760445.1 Candidatus Aminicenantia bacterium | reverse complement strand
AAAAAATTGATTTAGATTTTAGAAAATGGTATCTAATAACCAAAAAATTATAAATAAAATGATTGGTAGCATTTTAATTAAACTAAAACCACAAGAGGAAATTAAAAACAATAAATGCCCTGGCTGATTTTGTCTTCTACTCTGGAGTCGGCTACAAAACAACAATGGGCCTGGGTCAGGTGAGGAGAGCATAAACATTTTTTTAAAAAATGATTGAAAAATTAAGAGAAATGGCAAAAGTTTTTGTAGAAAAGATAAAAAATTATGCTGGAATAGAAGAGGTAGCTATTACTGGTTCAGTTGCCAGTGGTGATAAGTATGCCCAAGACTTAGATTTGGCTATAGTAATGAGAGATTTCTCGGAAATAGATAAAATTGCCAAGTCTGCTCGTCAAATGAGTAGAATTTCACATAAATGGGAAGTTTTTGTTTTCGATACTCGCCGAAACTATCTCGGTAGAATATGTGTTCGGAAGGAATGCCCTACTCTGTCAATTGATTGTAATGTTCCAGAATGCGGGAAAATCCCTTACATTCGCAGAATAAGTAATTTTAAATTTAATGAAGAAAAAGTGTTTTCCAGAAAAATTGAAATCTTATGGACAAAAAAGGACAGTATTTTCTTCCCTTGGCAACGAGAAATACTGAAAAAGATGAATCTTGATAAGCCAAAGGAATATGAGCAACTTAAAGACCTTATCCTCATTTGTTCAGATTGTGGAAAAGAATTTGTGTGGAGTGGAAGTGAACAGAAGTATTTTAAAAAAATGGGGTGGTCTCCTCCAAAGCGTTGCAAAGGATGTAGACCCGCAAAATGTTCTTGCTGTGGAGCCTCCCTGTTTATGACCCAGGCAGAAGTAAAAGATGATATAATACTCTGCGAGGCTTGCAAAGAAATATTAGAGGAGGAATAATGAGAAATGAAACTCACACTTAAAGAGATACGAATGTTATCTACTGAGAGTTCCTTTGAACGCGGTATGGAATATTTTACTCAAGGACATGTTAAAAATATAGAACAATTTGGAAATAAAATTACAGCAATTGTATCTGGGAAACAAGACTATAGAGTAACTATTAGATTATATGAAGATGATTTTACTGCTGAGTGCACTTGCCCCTATGACTGGGGAGGTTACTGCAAACACATTATAGCTACTCTGATTGCTCTATCAAAAAACTATAAAGAGATTAAAGAAAGCAAAAACAGAGAGGAAGAAAAAATAGAGACTATTCTTAATAATGTTAGTCTGGAAGAACTTAAAGAATTTTTAAGAACTGAATTTGAAAATGACCCCAGATTAAGAAACATTTTTGCAATTCATTTTTCGGGAAAAGCACCCCAGGATAAAAGTATTCATGATTATAAAAAAGAGATTAATCTTCTTTACAGAAATGCTACTGGACGCTATGGATTTATTGAATATGGCAATAATATTGATTTTTTTCACATTCAGGATTTAGCTCACCGATATATCAAAAAAGGAAACTATCTTGAAGCAGCAAAAATCTATCAAGCCTTGGCTGAAACAATTGCTGAAAATATGGGGATGGTAGATGATTCTGATGGTTATTATGGTGGGGAATTCAGAGATGCAATAAGCGATTTTACAAACTGTATAAAAGAAGCAAACTTAGGACACAGAGAAAAAAGATACTATATTGAGTATCTATTCAATAAGTATATTGAGAACGATCCAGATTATTTTCGAGAGGAGTATGATTATGCACTGCGAGAAATTTCCCAATCAAAAGAAGATTTGAATTATTGGAAAAAATTACTTGCTCCATATCTTCCAGATGTCCTTCCTGATAGAGAAAAAAATTGGTTAAATTACTATCATGCAAGAGAACTTATTGAGATGCAGTTATTCATCTTAGATGAACTTAATGAAAAAGAAGAATTTTATGAACTAATCGAAAGGTTTTATCGCGAGGATAATAATTTCTGTCTTCTGTACGCAGAGCAGTTAAAAAAAGATGGCAGACTTGAACAATCTATTGCTGTGGCTGAGGAAGGATTAAAGATTTTCCCTAAACATTTAACAAGTTCTCTTCGCTTATTTCTGAATACTTTCTACAAAAAACATTCTCCAGAAAAATACAAGGAGAATTTGAAGCATTTATTTTTTCAAGGAGAAAGCTGGGAATATTATGACAAATTAAAGAAGCTTTGTTCTAAGAATGAATGGGAAAAGTTAATTCAGGAGATGATAACCTATTTTGGCTCCAAGAGTAGATATAGAGATGAAAGTAAAATAATAGACATTTATTTAAGGGAAAAGAGATTTGATGAGGCTATAGAAAAAGTCCTTTCCATAAACAGTCTTAATATTTTGGACCACTATTATAAAGACCTATCAAACAAATACCCTGAAAAATACTTTAGAGCTTATAAAGAATTAATTATTCCATTTGCTGATAGCAAAATGGGTAGATCCCATTACAGAAGTATTGCTTATTACTTGAAGAGGATGAAAAGGATAGGTGTTTTTAAGGATGAATTTAGAGAATTTGTAAAAATGTTGAAAGAGAAATATGCCAAAAGACCTGCTTTTTTGGATGAGATGAA
>JBHIEE010000215.1:0-2577 GCA_046760445.1 Candidatus Aminicenantia bacterium | reverse complement strand
GTTTTGCAGGGAGTTATTTTTTTAGCTTTATTTGAATTTTATCAACTTGCTTCTAAGAAGGAATTGTTTCCCCAGAAGGTAATAGGATTCCTCAGCGCTTTTTTTATTGGGCTTTCGTTTTATCAAGAGGAAATTCAGTTATCGCTGGTAATTTTTCTCTTCCTGCTTTTAATTTCAGTGTATTATTTAACTTATGTAAAAAATGATATTACTCTTGATACTTTCCCCTCATCAGTGGGAGTTACTTTTTTTGGAGCGTTTTATATTAGCTTTACTTTGAGTTATTTAATTCTTCTACAGAAAAAGTCTCCTAATTTAATTCTTTTTTTATTGACTGTGATTTATATTGGAGATACAGGCGCTTACTTTGTAGGAAAGCTCTGGGGGAAAAGAAAAATGGTTCCTCTGGCCAGTCCAAATAAAACTTGGGAAGGAGGAATAGGAGGAATATTATTTGCTGTTCTAGGCGCGATTATTGGACAACAGTTATTTTTGAAAGAAATTAGTCTTCTGAATGGGATACTCTGCGGAGTTCTTTTAAATATTGTTGCTCAAATGAGTGATCCCGTAGAATCTTTATTTAAAAGAGCAGTTAGAATGAAAGATTCATCCCATATTCTTCCTGGCCATGGAGGAATGCTGGATAGAATTGATAGCCTTATTCTATCTGCTCCATTTTTTTATTATTATGTTTATTTTTTATGGGGATGGAGATTTTAGTATTTATCAGATTGAATGATGGAGAAAGGATTTTTCTTGGATAAAAAAAGGATTTCAATCTTAGGATCAACCGGTTCTATCGGGCAGAATGTGCTTAAAGTAGTAGAGAAATTTCCTGATAAATTTCAGGTAGTTGGCCTTGCTGCTGGTTCTAATATTCAGCTCTTAATCAAACAGATTGAGAAATTCCATCCAAAAATTGTTTCTTTGACCAAGAAAGAATTCACTGAAATATTGACTAAAAGATTCAAAAATTTAGAGATAAGGTGGGGAGAAGAAGGTGCAGAAGAGATAGCTTCTTATTTTGAGAATGACTTAGTTGTCTCCGCTATTGTTGGAATTGCTGGACTCAGGCCGACTTATCAGGCTATAAAATCAGGTAAGAATATTGCTTTAGCTAATAAGGAAAGCTTAGTGGCTGCTGGTAAAATAATTACTCAGGAAGCTAAGAGAAAAGGGATAAAACTTATTCCCATTGACAGTGAACACAGTGGAATATTTCAATGTTTAGCGGGTGAAAAGAAAGAAAATGCGAGAAAAATTATTTTGACTGCTTCAGGAGGACCATTTTTCGAAACTTCAATTGAACAATTAAGAAATAAAAAAGTAAATGATGCTTTAAAACATCCGAGATGGAAAATGGGCAAGAAAGTGACTATCGATTCAGCTACTTTAATGAATAAAGGGTTAGAGTTAATTGAAGCTTATTGGCTGTTCGATGTTCAGCTTGATCAACTTGATATTTTAATCCATCCTCAGAGTATTGTCCATTCTTTAGTTGAAATGAAAGATGGTTCAGTACTTGCTCAGTTAAGTATAACTGATATGAAAATTCCTATTCAATATGCCTTAAGTTATCCGGAGAGATTTTATAATTCGTCAACTTTTTATTTGGATTTAGTCCAGCTTCAGAAGTTAGAGTTTTATCCTGTTGACAGAAAAAAATTCCCGAGTATTGATTTAACTTATCAAGCTCTTAAAGAAGGAGGGAGTTTTCCCGCTGTCCTCAATGCAGCTAATGAAGAAGCAGTTAATGCTTTTTTAGCCGAAAAAATAAAATTCTTGATGATCCCTAAAATTATTTCAGAGGTTATGGAAAAACACCAAAAAGAAGAGATTAACACCATTGAAGATATTTTCCGGATAGATCATTGGGCAAGAGAGGAAGCCTCTAAGATAATTTTAAAATTAAAATAAGAAAGGAAAGATATGCTATCAATTATAGGTACAATAATTGCTTTTTTATTTGTTCTTAGCATCTTGGTTTTTGTTCATGAATTTGGTCATTTCTTTATTGGCAAACTACTAAAAGTCAGAGTTGAGGTTTTCTCTTGGGGCTATGGAAGAAGACTTTTTGGTATTAAAAAAGGAGAGACTGATTATCGGATAAGTGCGTTGCCGTTAGGAGGATATGTTAAATTTGCTGGGGAAGATTCTTCTAAAAAGGAAAAACCCGATCCTGATGAATTTATGGCCAAAAAAAGATGGCAGAGGTTCTTAATAATGGTTATGGGAGGAGTAATGAATATTCTTTTGGCTGTAGTTCTTTTAGCAGTGATTAATTTAATCGGAGTCTCGGTTCCTAAGTATCTTGACCAACGACCAGTCATTGCCTGGATTGAGAAAGATTCACCAGCTGATAAAGCCAATTTACTGTTAGGAGATGAAATTCTTGAAATTAATGGTAAAAAGACAAAGGCTTGGAATGAAGTAGAAATGGAGATTGGTATTAATCCTGGGAGAGTGCTCCAGCTTAAGATAAAAAGAGGAAAGAAGATTTTGTTGATTGATTTAAAAACAGAAGCTAAGACTAAATATGAAATGGGATATGCTGGCTTTTTTGGAAAAGTCTTCACT
>JBHIEE010000214.1:0-2593 GCA_046760445.1 Candidatus Aminicenantia bacterium | reverse complement strand
TGAAAATTTTCTGAACCAATGGAAAACATAAGTTTTCCATTTTTATTAAAAACAAAAACTTTTTTTAGGATTGAATCTGAAACAAAAATTCTTTCTCTGTAGTCCACAGCAACCCCTATTGGTGAGTAAAAAGAGCCACCTTTGATGGAAAATATTTCCCAGTATTTCTTAGACTTTCTGTCAAAGATATGAATCGACCGAGTAAAAGTATCTGTAACATATATCTTCCCTTTTTCATCTACAAATATATTATAAGGACTAATTATTTTTATCTTTTCTTCCTTTTTGCCAGTAATCACTCTATGAAATTTTCTGTACCAAGGGGCTTTTATCCCTAATTCCTTTGGAGAAGAAAAACTATTAATCAATTTTACTCTGGGAACATCAGGTGGCTTAGGCCATATTAAATCTACCAGAACCTGTTTTGGTTTAGGCACCTGCGAACAACTAAAAATACTAAAAGCCGTGATGATCAATATGAACTTTATGGATTTCTTTAGGTTTATGTGTTTCATAATATATATACCACATTAAGTTAATGCCGCAAAAATGCTAATGCGGATAAATACTAAATCCTAATATCGAAATACTAAACAATATCAAAATTCAAATACCTAAATTCAAAACTGATTTATCAGTATTTGTTTTGGTTATTTGTATTTTGGTCATTAGAATTTGTTTAGTATTTAGAATTTAGTGCTTAGGATTTCTCTCCTATACGCAAGCCCCGAAGAATCTCAAAGAGATTTATATGGGGCAAGTATTTTTGTTTTTTATATACAAAACTATACCTGTTTTTAAAAATTCATCCCAAAAGATCTTGAAAATCTGATGAAAATAGCTTCATCCTGTCTCTCAATTCCACTTATTTTACCTTCGAGTCTTCGATAAACAACGCTTAGAGAAAATCTGCCTAAATTATACCTCAAATAAGCCTCCTGGATAAGCTCATAATCTCCCATAAAGAAAATATCTATTCGGTATCTTTTTATTCTTTGAGCTCTAAAATCAAGCCCTTTGAATATTTTTACATCCAGAATAGCCGTAAATGAATTATATTCGGCTGTATTTTCTCCAAAATACAGCTTAGAAATCCCATAGTCAGCGGTAAGAGTTAGCCCTTTTAAACCAATAGTCAATCCATTATTTAAAGTTTGAGTATCAGTTATTCCTCGTAATAAGCCTTCCCTTCTATACTTATCATAATGGGAATAAAAATAGAGATCCAAGAAACCAACTGCTCTGCTTCTTAATTCAAGTCGGGCTCGATGATTATCTTGCTTCCGCCCAATGCCAATAAAAAAAGAGTATTCCCCATTACTTGGTTCAGAAATATTCGTATCTATTCCATTGTACTGATAGCTAAGAGAAGCAAGAAGTGTTTCTATTTTCCCTGTGCTAATTCCCATAGAGACAAACTGAGAAAAGTCTTTCATTTCACCACTTAATTTACTTCTTCGATTTCTATAAAAAATTCCACATATAGAAGTAAGTCTAATCTTAGATATATCTGTCTGATAACTGAGCTTCAATCCTATTTTTGGTTCAGTAATATAGTCTTTCCTCTCAGGAGTGGAAAGAGAATCAGTAAAATAATAGATCTCTGGAGTGAGAATAATATTCTCCCTGAGATTGTAATCAATGCTCATTCCTATGTTATGCGACCGAGATTTATATCCATCACCAGAAGTAAGGGTAAAGTTATATATAAAATTCCCTACAAGTTTTGAGCTAAATCTTTTTAAAAAATTAGTGGAAAAGAGACCATAGTTACTTTCTACCTTAATTCCAGTAGGAATGACTGTCGAATAATTAGAAAATATACCATTAAACCAGAGCATTGTCTCAGAGCCAAATTCAATCCTATCGGTCACTCTCAGATTTTGGTTAGTTCTGTCCAGTCCGAAAAATTGATTTTTGTGGTCTTCATAACGATAATTCAAGTCGAAATAGGATTTCCCAATTGTTTTATTGGCAATTAAATCGATCCTTTTTTCCAACTCATTATTAGATTGAGAGATAGTAGAAAGAAATTCTCGTTTAGTATAATTTAGCCTGATCATGGGAAGAATTTTTATTCGAGAAAGATAAAAATCAAAGCCATAATCCATGTAATGAGTTTTAAAAGTTTTTGACTGAAGAATTATTTGCTCAAAACTCAGTTCCCTCTTACCGTATCTGAGCCCAAAGCTTATCCTTTTTTGAGGAAAAAAACGAGTGTGAAACTGATAGCCTATATTATTAAAATCAGGATTTACCTCATTCTGACCATAATTCACATCTGAATAGTCTCCTCCAATAGTGAAAACCATAAATCTTGGATCCCAGATATAGCCACTAAAATTAAGAGTGACAAACTTTTGACTATAATGCCAAGCTCCTTCTCTATTTAAAAAAGGATATTGACCATAATAACCTAATCCAATATTTCCGCTAAGAGTAAAATTCTGCTGGGAATAAAGGCTGTTTACCAGAAGACAGAGAACAGAAGACAGAAGACAGAAAACAGATGACCAATGACTAATAGCCGATTTGCTTTTTGTTTCTTTTTTCCACATTATTGTCTCTTTTTGTAGCTATAAATTATAGCGTC
>JBHIEE010000213.1:0-2614 GCA_046760445.1 Candidatus Aminicenantia bacterium | reverse complement strand
GGTTCTTTTAACTCAAAAAATCCTGAGTTATGGAATTCATACTCAAGATTAGAAAAATGAGCCGCAGGCTTAAACGGCTCAAATTTAATTATTATCACTATTGCAATTAAAGCAATAATAACAATTATGCTTGATATTATAAAAATTCTACGCATAAACTGTGCTTATTTTCCCACATTTAATAGTCAAGTGCGACACTTGTGGATAAATTAATTAGCCGTTGAGCCGGCAAAGATGTAATCTTTGATAATTCTTCTTGAAATACTTCATTTGGCGTGCGCCAATCAAGACATTTCATGGGTGTATTGTTAATCCTTTCTATGGTGGTAGCAATATCTTGATCAGAATAATTTTTTAAATCACTCTTTTTTGGAATATATCTTCTAATAAGGCCAATCCCTTGCTCTATGGAACCTTTTTCCCAAGAAGAAAAGGGATGGCAGAAAAAAGTAGGACAACCAAGTTCTTCATGTCGGACATTCTCAACCCCATTATCCAAAGTCATTGATTTAACCGTTTCCTTGTAAGGAGCAAGTAAATCCTTAAAACCATCCATAGCATATTTTAATCTTGGCACTTTTTTAGCTAAAAGCTTTCGTGAAAGCCTTTCCCGCGTCACTGAAAGGACGCTATGAGAATGTGATCGTTTTCGTCCCATGGTATCGCCCTCAAAATGACCAAATACTTCCCTTTGATTTGCTGAAACAGGCCTTTTTTCAATCCATACTCGGTTTGGGATAAGTTCTTTCTCTGATTTCTTTTTCTTTCTTTTCTTTCTCTTGATTTGTTGGGTTCTTAAATACCAGAGGCAAGCTCCTTGAGGAGTATTATCCAAATACTTGTAGATAGCATTGTAGCTTACCACTATTCCTTTTTCTCTTCTAATTCTTCCGGCAACCTGTTCTGGGGACCAGAGAAAAGGAGGTTGCATCTTCTCCCAGAGATATTTTTCAATCTCTGGATTCTCCCGGACCTTCATTCCTCGATACTTGGAATATTTCCTTTTAGTATAGGCCTTGTGCTGGGCCTTATGAGGATCGTACTTTCCTTTAACGCTATTATTGTTGATTTCTCTGCTTACTGAAGAGTGGTGCTTCCCGAGAGCTCGACCAATCTCTCTGTGGGAATAACCCCTCTTTAGTAGGACGGAGATCTCTAAACGCTCCGTCTTACTGAAGTGTGTATATCTCATATACTTTTATTATGAGGTGTCGCACTTCAAAGGTAAATTAACATTTTTTCTGGTTAATTTCTTTTTCTTTAATATCTTTCCAATAGTAGATTCAGGGATTAAAACATTATCGTAGCTAGCCATATACCATTTTAATCTTCTTTTACCAAATCCTGTTTCTTTTCTTCTTTTAACGATTAGTTCAACAGTTTTTTTATCTGTAGCATTAGGGTGAACGCTTTTTGGCGTATGATCTTCATCCTTTAAATCGCCCCTATCCTTTTTCTCTAAAGCTAGATATATTGTATTTTTAGAACACCTCATTTCTCTAGCTGTTTTTTCAATGTTTCCGTTATTCTTTGATAGGTTATCTAATAGTGTTCTTCTGGCGAATTCTGGAGAGGTCTCCTTTTTGAGTATAGCGTAAGTTTGTGATATTGTTATCATAGCAGGAAGCTAAGTCTTTAATTTGGTTAAAGATGTTACGACCTTTAACTTTAATTTTAGACCGCTTCCTGTTTTCATTCCAGACCCTCTTTATCTTCTTAAATGCCTCGTTCTTGTTTAGTAATCGTTCAGTATCATTGTAGCCATAAGAATATTTTTTATTTGTCCATTTTGAATTGATTATGCTATAATTTAGGTGATGTATACAGTTAAATTGGAACAATTTCAGGGGCCGCTGGATCTGCTTTTACAGCTAACGGAAGAGAAAAAGCTGGATATTACAGAAATATCCTTGGCGAAAGTTACTAACCAGTATTTAAATTTTTTAAAAAAATCAGAAAATATTCCTCTAGAAAACCTAGCTGATTTTTTAGTAGTTGCTTCTAGGTTAATTTTAATTAAGTCTAGAATGCTTTTACCGGCATTAGAGTTAACCGAAGAAGAGGAGGAGGACATCAAAGCCTTAAAAAGACAACTGGAAGAATACAAAAAATTCAGAAATTTAGCCAAAGAGATAGAAAAAATAGCCTTGACCAAAAATATAGCTTACAGCCGAGAAAAATACCAAGGATTTAAATCTATTTTCTACCCACCGAAAAATTTTAAATTAGAAGACTTAAAAGCAGCTTTTAAAAGGGTAATGGAAGAAATTGCTCTTCTGGAAGAAAAGCTGCCAGAAAAAAGTTTAAAATTGAAACTTTCTCTTGAAGAAAAAATCAAAAAAAGCAAAGGCAGTGGAAGTTCCTTCAAAGAAAGTTGGTGTATGCAAGAATTGTGGGCACGAATTAGTAAAAGAAAAAGACGAGATCGTGTGTACGTTTTGTGGTATATCATATAGAGTTCCGAAGACCGCTAAAGTGCTGTCCGAAAGATGTGAACGGTGCGGTCTTCCAAAAATGAGGTATATTTATGGCGGTTACGATATTACCTGTTGTGTTGATCGTCAGTGTCAGAATCCCGACAAGATCGTGAAAGAGAAATTTGAAAAAGAAATGT
>JBHIEE010000212.1:0-2618 GCA_046760445.1 Candidatus Aminicenantia bacterium | reverse complement strand
CGGTTAGTCAGAGTTTTTTTTCTATATCCAGAACCTGTACTCAATGCCAGGGAAGAGGAACCATCACCCGGGACCCCTGCCGACAATGTCGAGGCACGGGGAGAATTCGAACCAGTCGGAAGATCAAGATAAAGGTCCCGGCGGGGATCGATCACGGAGCTCACCTGAGGTTAGGGGGGCAAGGAGAGGCTGGTTTACGCGGGGGTCCACCTGGCGATCTATACGTTAGCCTCCGAGTTAAGCCCCATCCTATATTTGAAAGGGATGGCAATAACATCATTTGTGAGGTTCCCATTAGTTTTGTTCAAGCTGCCTTAGGAGGAAAGGTCAGTGTTCCCACCTTGAATGGCAAAGTAAAGTTAACCATTCCCCCCGGAACGCAAGCCAATAAGATCTTTCGCTTAAGGGGTAGGGGCATTCCTTATCTACACTCCTCTGGCCGAGGAGATCAATTGGTAAGAGTGGTAGTGGAGACTCCGGTCAATTTAAATGAGGAGCAAAAGGAGCTCCTCAGGAAATTCGATGAACTCAGACAGGGAAATGGACAGCCCCGGATGAAGGATTTCTTTAACAAAGTAAAGCGGGTTTTTGGCAGCTAATAAAATCAGTTTCCAAAAAAGACTAAGCGGTGGTTTCTGTAACCAGGATAAGATTTAACCCCGACCTACCGGTAATTGTTCTAACATACACATCTGCTTTCAGTAACCCTAAAATACAAAAATATCAAGTGTAAGAGGCCGAAAAGTGAAAAGAGATAATTTGACTTTTGCTCTTGCAGTAGTATATTTAAAAGTATAATACTTTAAAGTATACAAACTTGAGGTTAATATGTTTGTCGATAGAACTGGAGAACTTGATTACCTGAAGAAATTATATAAGGAGAAGAACGCCCGTCTTTTAATTGTTTACGGCCGGCGTAGGATTGGGAAAACTGAACTTCTTAAACAATTTTCTAAAGGTAAAAAACATCTTTTTTTTTCTTCAGATCTTTCTTCTGAACAAGAACAGTTGAGGCAGTTTACTGAGAGAATCTATCAGATGACCGGAGAATCGTTTTTACAAACCCAAGTTTTCTCTTCATGGGACGCTTTGTTACGATATATTTTTGACCATCTATTGGATAAGATTTCTCTTATTATTATTGATGAGTTTCCTTATCTATGCATCAGTAATAATGCTCTTCCTTCGGTATTACAAAAAATCTGGGATGAAAAGGCAAAAGGCAGCAATATCTTCCTTGTATTATGTGGTTCCTATATGAGCTTTATGGAAAAAAAGGTTTTAGGAAGTAAGAGTCCTTTGTTTGGTAGGAGAACAGGGCAGATTGTTTTGCTGTCTTTAGGTTTTGAACATCTCAGTGATTTTTTTCCTCGCTATTCAAAAGAAAATAGAGTTTACGCTTATACTATCCTTGGTGGCACGCCTGCCTATCTTCAGCGATTTAGTGACAAAAAAACTATAGAGCAAAATGTAAGAGATGAAATCCTGAGTAAAAATGCATTTCTTTACAGTGAACCTAGATTTTTGCTTATGGAGGAATTGCGGGAGCCATCTATATATTTCTCGATACTTAAGGCTGTCGCCTTCGGGAAAACACGATTAAATGAGATAGTTCAGGAAACAGGGGTTGATGATAGACACAAGGTTAACAAATATCTCACGGTGCTTCGCGAACTACATATTATAAGAAGAGAGGTGCCCGTAACTGAAGACAAGCCACACAAATCAAGAAAAGGCATCTATGTAATTGCTGATCCATTTTTTAGGTTCTGGTTCAGGTATGTTTTCCCTAATATGAGTTATCTTGAAGAAGGTGATGTCGATTATGTATGGGAAGAAAAAATAAAGCGTGATTTTAATAGTTTTGTGGGGTTCATATTTGAAGATATCTGTATCCGAAAGCTCAAGATTTTAAATAAAGACAAAAGACTTCCATTCAAGGCAAAAAATATTGGACGGTGGTGGGATGGAAAAAATGAAATTGACATCATCGCTTATAACGGTAAGGATTCTTTTATGTTTTGTGAATGCAAGTGGGCAGTAAAAAAAGTAGGCATTAGCGTCTTAGAAGAACTGCAAAATAAGGCTAGTAACTTCCCTAGGGCAACACGAAAATATTTTGGGTTCTTTTCTAAATCGGGCTTTAGCAAAGAAATCAAGGATTTATCCAAGAAAAGGAAAGATATAGTGTTTTTTGACTATTAAAATTCGTATACTTTGGAATATAATACTTATGAGTATACTGTTCAAGAGAAAATAGGCAACTATGAAGCTTCAACTATCAAACGGATACTACTTATGTTTTAAACGTCTGTCGCGTTTACTGCATTATTTAGTAAGCAAATCAGAGATTTCTCGTTTCATGCAGAAAGAGTTAGCATTGGCCTTAGGAATGGTCACGAGAACTTGCTGCCGGATGCCCCCACCTCTTGCGGGTGGGGAGGATGTCACTAGCATAGGGCTTTTGGCAAAAGCTACTCTGGACAATACAGCTGCTGAGGGAAAAGAATGATACCAACAATTGAACAGATTGCACAGCAAAAGTAGAGACGAAATTTACGAAAAGCAGAGAAATATGAGGGATGATTTGTATATAACCTACACTGGACAAATTCCAA
>JBHIEE010000211.1:0-2620 GCA_046760445.1 Candidatus Aminicenantia bacterium | reverse complement strand
AGATATGGTTTTTGTCCGACTTAAAGGGGTTCTTACGCCAGCTGAAGAACAGTTAGCCAAGAGCGCTGAAGGTGCTGGTTTAATAAAAAGAACCCGCGTTCAATTATTGGAAGGTGCAAAGTTTTTACTAGAAAACGTTATTTTTGGTATTACTGCTTGTCAGGTAAAAAGCCTGCATACAGATATAAGCACAAAAACTGGTGAGAGAATTATCATTTTTACATTAGACCGAAGCTTGGAAGACGAATTCAAAACCGCAACCAAGAGAAATAGTTGACTAAATTCTTTTTTGTTGTAGAATCCAGTTACTAAAAATAACACCTTGGAAGACTAAGCAAAGACCCCGAATTCTCGGGGTTGTTGCAAAGTAAGCCAACATCAAGTTTTCTAGTTCTCGTAAAAGAGAGCGGAAAACGATGTTGGCTTTTTTTGTTTTATAGGTACTTTCACGAAAAAAGGAGGGTGCTCTGATGGAAGAAAAATATGTGGAATTACTTAAGAGGAAGTGCGATGAAGAAAACTACAAAAAACTGATGGAACTAAATAATCCAAAACTTCATAATTTTATTGCAAAATATGTGGAGCTTTGTAATCCTGTATCTATGTTCGTACGTACCGATTCACTGGAGGATATCCAGTACATAAGAGATAAAGCCAAAGAATTGGAAGAGGAAACTCAGCTTCTTATAGAGGTCACACGGTGCATTTTGACGGGCGCTTTGACCAGGCAAGAGATAAAGAGAATACAAAATTTCTGGTAACCAAAGACTTAAGCTTAGGTCCCGATATTAATTCAGTGGATAGGCAAGTCGGCTTAGCGGAAATCCAGGAATTATTAAAAGACACTATGGATGGAAAAGAGATGTTGATTTTATTTCTTTGTCTAGGACCCATAAATTCAGATTTCTCTATCTATGCTGTCCAGATCACAGATTCTTTTTATGTAGCCCATTCAGAAGATATTCTTTATAGACCGGCTTACAAAGTATTTAAAAGAAAAGGGCCTGAATAGAGTTTTTTAAATATGTCCACTCTGCAGGAGAGTTAGAAGGAAATGTAAGTAAAAATATAGATAAACGAAGGGTTTGTATAGATTTTGCAGAAAATATTGTTTACAGTGTTAATACTCAATATGCAGGAAATACAGTGGGATTAAAAAAATTATCTTTAAGGTTGGCTATAAGAAAGGCAGATGAGGAAGGCTGGCTGGCAGAACATATATTTGTTATGGGAGTTTCTGGACCAAATAATAGAAAGACTTACTTTACCGGCGCCTTCCCCAGTTTTTGTGGAAAGACCTCCACTTGTATGGTAAGAGGTGAAAGTATCTTAGGAGATGACATTGCTTATTTAAGAAAAAGAGAAGGCAAGGTATTTGCAGTAAATGTAGAAAGGGGAATATTTGGAATAATCAAAGATGTAAATCCAGAAGACGATCCTTTGATTTGGGAAATATTGACCACTCCGGACGAGGTGATCTTTTCTTATGTTTTGGTTAAAGATGGAGTTCCTTACTGGCAAGGTGATGGAAGACTACCGCCTGATGAAGGGGTAAATTTTTTAGGAAGATGGTTTAAAGGTAAAATTGATGAAAAACGTAACCCCATTCCTTATGCTCACCCCAATGCAAGATACACTATCAGATTGAGAGGCTTAAAGAACTGTGACCCCCGATTGGAAGACCCGGAAGGTGTTATAGTTAAAGGAATAATCTATGGGGGAAGAGATTCAGATACCTGGCCACCTGTATTTGAAAGCTTTGATTGGGTGCATGGGGTGATAACCATAGCCTCTTCTTTAGAATCAGAAACCACTGCTGCTACTCTGGGAAAAGAGGGGGTGAGAAAATTTAATCTTATGGCAAATTTGGACTTTTTATCTATACCTATAAAGAAATATATTGAGAATCATTTAGATTTTGTAAAAGATTTGGAGAAACCTCCCCTTATCTTCGGAGTAAACTATTTTTTAAAAGATGGAAATGGTAATTATCTAACAGGAATGCAGGATAAGCGCGTCTGGCTTAAGTGGATGGAGTTAAGAGTTCATAATGATATAGAAGCAATCAAATCGCCCATAGGATTTTTTCCAAGATACCAGGACCTTAAAAAACTATTTAAAGAGGTTCTTAATAAGGATTATCCGGAGGAGGATTATCGTAAACAATTCACCTTAAGAATTCCTGAGAATATGGCAAAGATTGAGAGGATTGTAGAAATCTATAAGACAAAATAACAGATTCCCCTGACATTTTGTTTAAGGTTCTTCAGGAACAGAAACAATGGTTAGAAAAGATAAAAGTCCGGTATGGAGACTATGCTGCTCCTACTGTATCTTAGAGAGCAGTAGGTGCGCTTAAATATTCTTCATAAGGGAGATAATTAATTATGGTAAGTCAACCATTGCGATTCACAAGGCTTGGTGATACTGAGCTTTTTAAAAGAGGCAAGGTTCGAGATATCTATGATTTCGAGGATAAACTTTTAATTGTCTCAACTGACCGAATATCCTGCTTTGATGTCGTTCTGCCCACGGTAATTCCTAATAAAGGAGAAGTTTTAACCAAGCTTTCTCTGTTTTGGTTAGAATTTACAGGAGATTTCATCCCCAATCATTTGAT
>JBHIEE010000210.1:0-2634 GCA_046760445.1 Candidatus Aminicenantia bacterium | reverse complement strand
TTTTATAACAGGAAAAAGGATTGTCAAAAATAAAGATTTGACCCCCGAATTCCCCGAATTCCCCTCTCTTAGATTCGAATCTTTTCCAGCCCGGTACAAAATCTCACTCAATTCAGGACAAACTGGCTGGGCAAAGCTAATGTGAGCTGCTATCCCTTCCCCGAAAAAAGTATTTTTCCGGTGGGTTCGATCAAAAAACTGGTCAGAAAACACAATATCCAATGGCTTTATTTCCTCTTTCAATGAACCCACTGTATTGACTGAAATTATTCTCTCTACCCCAAGCATCTTAAAACCATAAATATTTGCTCGATAATTTATTTCAGAGGGTAATATTTTATGGCCTCGACCATGACGAGCCAAAAAAGCAACCTTTTTCCCTTCAAGCTTTCCAATAACATAAGAACCTGAAGGTTGACCAAATGGTGTGTTTAAATTAATTTCTTTAACTTCTTTTATCCCTTCAATCTCATATAAGCCAGTCCCACCCAGGATTCCTATTTCAGCTACTACAGTCTGAGTTTTTACCATTTCCTCCTCCATTTCCGAGATTTCAGAATTAGATATATATAATTTATTAGCTGATAAGTCAAGAATAACAAATTTTTAATTATTAGCTAATGCATTAACTTCTAAATGGGAACCATTTGGAAATTATAATGTATTATTTAGTTTCACCCTTGCCTGACTGCAAACGGGCTTTCCTTTCCTTCTTTGTATTTCTTTTTAATTAAACCTATAAATTTTTCCTTATCTAATAATCTCACTTCATTTTTATTTACAAGAAACCTCTCTACATCTCGTTTTATTTTTGCAAAATCGACCCTTGAAATTTTCTCCAGTAAAAACTGATAGAAGTTATCTCTGTTTATCCGAAGGCTTTCCCCTTTGTGTGTTTGCTTTATTGTATTATTTAACAGCATATAATTAGGTTCTATCCCTTTGGTAAGATACCAAAGCAAATCATAAAAATCCCTCCCCTTTGTATATCTTCTGAAGAAACAAGCATGCAGTTTTGTTGCATAAAGAGAAGCTAAATCAAAATGGGTAATAGTAAACATAAATAGTTTATTAACTAATGAAATTTCTATGTTGCCTCCCCGAGGAGGTTGAGTATCTATCTCTATTTTTATCAATAGACTTTGGCCAGATAAGTGAGATATACCCAAATCATAAAGAATTTTTTTAAATTTTATTGACAATTCTTGAACAACTTTTTTTTCTTTTACTTTGACCTCTGGTTCAATATTATATTGAGTCAATTTTGTCTTTAATGTGATTGAAAATTTATCCAAAGAATATCCTTTTTTATTAACCAGAGAAAAATCTAAGTCTTCCGAAAATCTCCTAAGATCATAAAGAATTCTTAGGGCTGTTCCTCCAGTAAACACTATGTTTTTAAAGAATCCAGTGTCAAAAATAATTTTTAATATCAATATTTGGAGGAGTTCTCTTAAGTGATTGAATTTCTCCTCTCTGCTTTTAAAATTCTCTAATTCCTTTTCAAGAATATCAATCATTTTTCCTCCATAAATTGGCAGAAATTTTTAACGATCTTAATAAGCTTCCTATTATTAAAATAAGAAGCGAATTCTCCTATCGCGTTCTTTCTTAATTTTTCGATATTTTGAAACCTGTACGATTCTTCAAACATATTAAGATCATCTTCCCTGAATCTGGAAAGATTAAGATAAATAAAGTCAACAATTGCTTTTTCCGGAGTGGCAATTAAAACATTGCAGTCATTTTCATCCTTCACAAAAGTAAATCCTTTGAATGCCTTTGGAGTAATATGTTGGTAAACGAATTCTCCGAATATGTTTTTAATTTTATAAGTTTTTCGTGTACTAACAGAGGTGACATCAACGACTCGTTCTGGAATTAAATCGTAAAATCCCAATGCATACTCTGTACTGACATAAGAGGGAGAATACAATTGATTGGCGAGGAAAATCTTGGAAGGTTCAATTTTTCTATCGGATTCATTAAGAATATACAATCCCTTCCTTAGCTTTATAATTAACCCCCTTTTTTCCCATCGTGAAAGTTGATTTCTCAAGATCTGGGCATCTTTCTCTAAGAAAACCAGTTGAGCAGAAGAGATAATAGGAAACTTCTCAACTTTCTTTTTAAACTTAAGATAATTCATTTCCTTAAATAATCAAAAATGATTATTTACAGAAATAATATAAATTGTGGATTTGAAAATGTCAAGTGAAGAAGTTTTAAGTTAAAGTTTAAAATGTTTGGGATTAGGGCAGTAAGACTTGAAGTTAAAAGATAAAAAGAGACTTCTTTGAACTCAGTTAGAGAGATATATGAAAATTAATATCAGATTCTATTCAGGATTAAAATGTAATATTGCAAGACCCGCCCCCATTGCAGGCCCATTCAGAAACCTTAATTTAAAAACGCTTATGGTATAATAATAGTAGAGGATTAACTAATGGAAAAAAAAGATATCTGGAGAAATTTTTATATTCCTGCAAAAAGATTTTATTTGGCTCATGGAAAATACTTAATTAAGATTGAAATTAAGTCAAAAAATGAAGAGAAATATTTCGGTTTTACTGAAGAATATAAAGACATTAAATTTAGTTATTACATTAGAGAGGGAGAAGCTATAACGGGAAT
>JBHIEE010000209.1:0-2675 GCA_046760445.1 Candidatus Aminicenantia bacterium | reverse complement strand
AAATATCCCACATTTTTTTTATTGATTCTATTTTTATTTTCCTATTATTAGAGAAATAAGAATTACGAGTCAATCAAGTACAACTTGGTCAAGATAGCGTCCGTATGTTTCCGTCCAATTAGTTTGGGGCGCCAACAGTTGAGTTGCATCCTTTGGTAGGACTATCTTCAACGGAGGGTCGGCGACCCGTTACCATTATACCTATTTTGTTTTTAATACTTCTCTGTGTTTTTGATATTTTCTCTAATTTTGTCATTAATAACCTAAACAACAAAATTACTAGAATTTCTTTTATGAGATTTACAAGTCCTCTATGCATGTTCTCATTTTTTCAGCAGTTTTCTTTCCTTTGTCGGTTAACGCTACATAGGTCTTGTAAGGATATCTGCTTTTATCCTGAATTACTTCTATAAACTCGCCTTCTAAGAGAGGGATCATAACATACTTGTTGAAATCCCTACATTCGACGAGTTCACGCAATCTTGGGCGTTCAAGTTTTCCTTCGTTTTCAATTAGAATTAAAAGCGCTAAGCCGGTGTATTTGCTTCTAAATAGCTGATAATAGATCTCGTGATACTTTTCAACTATCTGTGCCATGAAGTATCACCTAAATTCAACTATTTCCTAAATTCTCTACACCATTACTATCAAAAATCCCATAAAAATGCTTTCATAAGAAAAAAACAAGTATTACTGTAATAAATTTACAAATAAAAGCAAAAAATGTAAGAATTTTTGAAAAAAGGAGTCATTACACCCTAAATTTTATAACCAAGATTCCATAACAATTACTTGAAACGAGCTATTGGGGAGAGGTGTAAGTTGAAGAATAAAAGCTTAATGTCTTTTCTGGCTCTACTGCTTATATTAGGCTTTTTAACACCTGTATTGGCAGATTGCAACTACAGATGTATGTGGAAAACCGTTTACTTTGAAAACCGGATTGTACAAAGGACTGAAATAGAACCGCTTGCTGATGCTGTAACAAGGAACTTTACGATTCCTGCAAGACAAGATTATTTCATTAAGATACATAGCCAAGAGTTATCTAAGCTTTACGTGAGGGTGCAGAATAAGGATTCATTAATTTATGAGGAACAAAAAGATTTGCCTAGGCCAGACGCTTATGCGTATTTCCATCTCGGCCATTTGTCTAAAGGCGAATATACAGTTATCTTGATTCCGTACGGGCCTATAGGGGGTTATGCAAACTTCTGGGTCATATACTGGTAGTTTCGGTGCCGTAATCATTTCAACAATTGCTTTGCTTAGATTTTATAGGAATTTGGGTTGGTTATTACCATGAAGGGAATAAACGCTTGGAATATGCAGGGTAAAATAAAAATAGAGCCAATTCACAAGTTAATTATAGTTTTTATACTGTTTTTAACCGCGATGGTTTTAATAATAATTGCAAAAGCTTTCTAGGCTTTAAATAACAAAAAAATGGGAGGTGAAAAAAATGATAGCATTTGTAGAGATTTGCACAGAACTTGGAAAGGAAAAAGATGTAGCCGAAGAATTAAAGAAAGTGGAAGAGGTAAAAGAGTTATTTGGAGCCTTTGGAGATTTGGATATAATAGCAAAAGTTGAAGCAGATGATATAGATGCGATAGCAAAGGTAGTTTTAGAAAAGATCCGCACCATAGATGGTGTTAATGAGACAAAGACCATAATCACGATACCTTTATAAAGACAGCATACTAAAAAACCTAAAGGGATGCCTGACAAAGGCACTGAAATAACATTCAGAGGTGCAGTCTACTCATCTAAACATTCCTTCGAAATCAAAGATTTCGCAGTATTTCAGCGGGTTCTTTTTATATTTCTCAAGGTGTTCCTTAACAATATCAGGATCAAGTAGTTCTCATTGATTATTTCAACAGAATCGTTGTTTTTATACCAATTAATAAATTTATTTGCTGGAACATCTAGGTATCCCACCGGTTTTATAATGTTATCTTCTATCTTGACTATTTGTCCAATTTTAGGCACGCCAACATAACCTTTAGGTTCTAGGTTTAGTCCTAGCTCTTGTAATAACTCGGCGTCTTCTCCTCATGCTCCGACCCTCCCGATATCTCTTTCCAAGAAATAATCGATAAGCCATCTTTCCCTTACCAGCTCGCAGTAATGGTTGTGAAGCTCGGTCATGGCGTTCATAAAAAGGGTCAGGTCAACGAAGCTGAATTCATATTCACTTAGAACGATTTTGTTCACTTCTCTTGTCGGTACAAAGTAATCCAGGTGTATAAAAGGATAATGGCTTCCTCTGCTTGCCTCTTCTTTATCAAAAAGGTCTATGTTTAGAGACGTCTTGCCATTCAGGAGAGTTCGAATCAAAATGATCAAAAGAGAGAGTGAATTTCAAAATTTATGCGGTATACTCCCTGTTAAATTCTATTTCCTATCAAAATGAGTAGATATTATGGATCCGATAGTTAGAAAATGTCCTGTTTGTAGAGAAGATGCTATTTTTCAACGTGAATCTGGACCGAACTTCAAAAAAGGATACTATACTAAAATTTTCAAGTGCGTGCAAGACCATCTTTTCGTTGAGAAATTCAAATTTACAGGATTAATTGCATTGGTCTTTTTGATAATTTTCTTTTATGAGATCTTAATGGCGAGAATTCGCAAAATGGAAAGGAACTGAGATCTTGAAGTAAAAAATG
>JBHIEE010000208.1:0-2707 GCA_046760445.1 Candidatus Aminicenantia bacterium | reverse complement strand
AGCCCCCATACTAAAGCAGCACCGATTGATTCAATAGTGTTTTCTATATATCCATGTGTAGGTTTATATATATGAGTCGCTTCGCATCCTGTTCTTGGATCATAAGTCCCCTTCTTCCAATTAACATGCACGCCCCGATGTGCCAAAATGTCGAAATCATTCGTATCGTTCGAAATTAAACTGGGACTTCCGCCATAAAAATATTGGAAGCAAACAAATATAATAAATAAAACAATTATTATGAGTAATATTTTTTTAACCATTTATTCTTCTCCTTTTACAATTATTTATTACACATAACGTTCTTCGTTTCACTTGCCGCCGTCACTGACAATCAAAACTTGAGTAATTGCAATGAATTGAACTTAACCACCAAATTTGCGAAATCGCACCAGAGCAAGGCGGTCAAGTGCAAACGATTGTTAGCCCTGCAGACTTGCACCAAAGCACCAAAACATAACTTTAGCACCAGTTGTCCGCCAGAGACGTTTTGACAATTAATAAATTTTCAATGATCAAATCTTTTCCATAATCAAAGAATTAATTTTTTCTCTTTATTTTCTTCTTCCTTGCTTGACCCATGAATTATATTTACTTCATCCCAAACAACTAACATTAAAATAACCACAACATGATAATTAGAACATGGAGCCACCTGTTATGAATTACTACCTTAACCCAAGTTTTTCACCTTTTTGCAATAAGACAATAGATTCTTTGATCCGTCTCTCTTTTGTTTCTTGACGTTTAGCAACAGCAATCCAGCCGATATATTGTTTCTGATAAGTTGGAGCTAGTTTCTTGAAATTTTCATTAGCTTTCTTGTTTTGCGCTAATGCTTGCTCAAATTCTAGTGGAAGGTCAAATGAGATATCGGGGCTTTCCAATTTGTCCCAATATCCAGCTTTCTTAGCTGCATCTATTTTTACTAATCCAAATTCAGTCATTCGTCCTTCTCTTATCATTTTTTCAGTACGTTTTTTGTTTAACTCTGACCACTTGCTGTTGTCTTTTCTTGGAGTAAATTTACGAGCATACTTTGTGTCATCAATTTTTTTTATAATACTGTCAATCCACCCGAAGCACAATGCTTCTTCAACTGCAGCTCCATATTCAATTGAAGGCTTTCTGGTTTCTTTTTTAAAGAATATTAACCAAACTTCCGTTTCTCTATTGTGGTGTTTAGATAACCAATTCTTCCACTCATCTCTGGTTTTTACGTATAGTTGTTTCATTGCATTAAAGAACTATATTTATTCATTTTTTAATTCGATTATTAAGGCTAACATAGATTTATCTGTACTAATAAAATTACAATTACGGCTATTTCTAACCATATAAACCTCCTTTTTAATTTGTAATTTTATTTAATCATTCACTTTATTTGTAAGCAGTTAGATAATAAATATCTAATAAACTTACACTCTTTTATACGGCTAAAATAAGCCGCATAAAGAAAAATCAAATTGTATCTGCCGGGCTTCTGATTCCAACTCCTCCTTTGTTGATTACATGAGTATAAATCATAGTTGTTTTAACATCCTTATGTCCATATTTCTTCCTCAAAACCGCCCGATTTTTTCATATAACGGGGTGCGAAGCGACATTTTGCCTATCTCGTTTATATACGCAATATTGCATATGTACCTCTCTGCTATAGCACAGACAGGCATCCCTCTGGGCAAACCCTGAGGAATCCATCTTTTAAGTTTTTTCATTATGGCGTACTTCCCTTTTAAGTTTTTAATTTTAACCCAAAAAATCTCATTTTTCAAAATCAGTTAGGATTAAAAACCACTGAAAAAGAGGAATATTTAGGAAAAATAATTAAGAGAAGTCCATTCAAACCAAATAATTGATAGGAGGAAGATAAAAAGGTTTAATTGAGGGAAGAGGAGGTGTAAAGATGAAACATATTTTTATATGCTTAATTATCTTTTTTTTTTCAACCGAGTTTTACATCTCAATCCATTGAACTTACTGAAACAGACATTTTAGCTTTGAAATTCAAAGATTATTCGGATATTTCAGTTTTTGGTGTTAAAATTGGAGACGATATTTACACTTTTAAACAACAATTAGAGCTTTCTGATGGGGAATATAAAGATAATTACACTTTTTTATGATTCCCAAAAATATCCACGATTAACATTCCGAACAAAGGGCACCACAACAAAAATAAATGAAATAATTATTAAAAATGTGGCGCAGAGATGAAAAGCATTGCTTTTATCACTGATTACTCAGTTATAGACAGAATCATTAATCACCTCAAGCTTACCTTTATTGCTGAAAGATCTCCCTCACCTCATGCTTCCCAGCAGCAACTATCCATTGCGGCTTCACCCTGTTAGATATTAGACTCTCATTGCTAGATTGAGCTATGTGCTTTAGAATTTATTTTTTGTATAATTTGTTCTATTTTCTGACATTATCTAACAGGGCGAGGCAAGTGCGGAATATTTCTCATAATCAGCAATTTCTCATTTCATAGGGGGATAGTCTATATCATTTTGTCCACTTTTAGAAGCTTTCCTTTCTCTTTTGTTCTCTTGTTCCTAAAATTTGACATTCATTTTTTATCATGATATGAATTCTGCGATTGTTAACAAGGTAACCCAAAAAGGAGATTCCTTTTAATCTTCACTGTTAGCGATTGTGGCAGACAGAGGCTTCGCCTCTGCCCTTCGGGTGCCACACACACTCC
>JBHIEE010000207.1:0-2785 GCA_046760445.1 Candidatus Aminicenantia bacterium | reverse complement strand
TAATTGATAAGGGCTCTCGGCCTCAATAAAAACCGGTGCTTCCAAGGGTGGTTCTGTTCTATCTATTATCGCCACCTCATAATGGTCAATCCCGGATAGAGCATCAGTGGTAGAGAATGAGACAAATGCTCTGCCAATAACGGCGGCAGCCAGAAATTCCATTTTTAGTTTAAAGGGAGCTGGTGGGGTGGTATCAATTCGCAAAAGAAAATGAGAAGGCGCTCCCCAGATGCCTTCCTCTTGGGCTTTGATATGAAAATACCATAATCCATCAGCTAAATTCTCATAGGCCTTGGTTGTTTCTTGACCATCAGAAGTATTATTAGGAACAGTCTGGGGATAGCTATCTAAAACAAAACTGAAATCAGTAACACCCGGTTCTTTCTCCCAGGAAATAATAGGATTATTGTTGTTGTACCAACGACTTTCATCAGGGTGGGTTTTGGAAAATACTTTTGGGCCTTCGGGTGGCTTTGGTCTCAAGATATATCTACCATCTATTAATTTGTCAAGGATCTCGGTTCCTTTACCATCGTGGGCTAAAACACTTGAGGAAGGTAAAATTCTGACAATTGCTTCCCCAGTTTTTATTGCTCTAAAGGTTATGGTTGATATAATTCCGCTGGAAGTATTTATACCCTCTGGTACGCCTCCAGCAAAACTGATAGTTCCTTTTGTATTGGAATAAGCAGGCTGTTTTAACCATATAGAGATGAAAGATTTTCCGGATGAAGGACTGACAATCTGAAGCTTGTCAGCCGGGAATTTTAAATCAACTTTTACGGTGTTGATAGGCACACCGTCTGTGTCTACGATTATTGAAACATCAAAGGTGGAGCCGACCAAGAAACTTCCGGTGGATGGTGAAGGAAAGAGTTTAGCTTGGGGCTGATTTTGAGCTTTAGCTTCTTTTGCTTGTAATACAAAGAGCTGAAAGCCAACAAAGAATAAAATAAAAATAAATCCAAAAAGCAAGAGAGCTTTTAGATTTAGGTCAAAACTAAATAAACTTACCCTTTTTAATCGATATTTGGAAACTATTCTCTTTATTCTTTCCATATTCCCTATCTTAAATTATTTTACACCAAAATCAATAAAAAAATATACCCTAAACAGTTTAAACAGCTCTTTTCAACAGCAAACATTTGAAGTTGGAGTTTCTAAAAAGTAAGCTGGGTACTTAATTTCTTAACTTATGATATTACTGCTGTGTCGCGAATCTATATTTATTTGACAAGATAACGTTTATTTTGTTATTGTTTATAACACTGTTCTTTAAAAGGGGTGAAGAAATAATGACTGAAGTTCGTTTGCTTTTTGGCGCAACCATTCCGGGCCAGCGACTATTATCTACTGATCTCTTGTGGAAAACCAAATTTCAAGCAGTAGATCCGTTTTTCCTTTGCGAAGTTCCTGAAGGTAAACCAATTATGCTCGTCCATAAGATGGAATATGGACGGGCCAGAAAAGAAGCTAGAGATTGCAGGGTTGAAATGGTTAATCCCTTCATGGATCGAGTGAATTCAAAATCTCAAATAGACGGCCTCATTGAGTTCCTAAAGCAATATACTGTAGATAAAATTGTTGTTCCCAATAGTATGCCATATCTTGTTGTAAAAAAACTATCAGATGCTGGGCTTAGCGTTGTGCTTCAAGAAGAACAAGAATTGTGGTATCCAGAAAGAACCACTAAAAGTGCTGAAGAGATCAAACATATCTCTCAAGTCCAGGGAAAAGCTGAAGAAATATTGTCTAAAGTCATTGCAATATTACAGAAATCTAGCGTGGCTGCTGACGGAACTCTAATTAGTGAGAACGGCGAGACCATAACATCAGAGAGCATCAGAGAGTTTATAGAAGTTGAATTTGCTCATAAGGGATGTTTAGCATCAAACATAATTGTTGCTTGTGGTGATCAAGCTGCTGATCCACATTCTGAAGGAACCGGGCCCTTATGGGCTGGCCTCCCAACTATTATAGATATATTCGCTCGTTCAAAAGAGAACTGGTATTGGGCTGACATAACGAGAACGGTTTTCAAGCATCAGCCAACAGAGGCTATAAAGAAGATGTATCATGCAGTACTAGAAGCCCAATGTTTAGCAATTAACATGATTCAGGCAGGAGTAGATGGTGCTGGTATTCAGAAGGCAGTCACTGAATTTTTTGACAAAGAGGGCTACAAGACTAGCATCAAAAATGAGGTTCCCCAGGGCTTTATTCACGCAGTTGGCCACGGCTTAGGCTTAGATATTCATGAACGTCCATCTATCAGCGAGCGTTCCGAGGTATTACCAAAGGGAGCTGTAGTGACTGTAGAACCTGGTTTATATTATTTAGGTATCGGTGGCATTCGTATCGAAGATCTCGTAGTTATTAAGAAAGGGAGCGCCAGAAATCTTACTTCGTTTCCAAAAGAACTAAAGTTTATGATCATTCCTTAATTTTTAAATAGGTTACTTTAGAGCTAACCTATTTTTTATTGATATTTAGAACAAAAGTATATTCAACACAGGAAAATTGTGAAAGTGAAATAGGAAATAATTATTACTGAGATAATGAACGAGACTTCTTTTTGAAACCAAGCCTAATGGAAAATATATTTGAGTTAGAATTAAAGGCCTGATAAAATAAAAATATATGAGATTTACCATCTCCACCAAAGGCTTTACTGATGTTGTTGATATTACTGATAAAGTCTCAGAAGCGGTTAAAAACTCTAATGTCAAAGAAGGAATTTGTTTAGTGTCTTGTCCGGGTTCAACTTGTGGGATAACTACAATTG
>JBHIEE010000206.1:0-2800 GCA_046760445.1 Candidatus Aminicenantia bacterium | reverse complement strand
TATTCATCGTTTTACTGACAGACTTTGAAGAATTCCGACTCTTTGATGCTTCTTTAAAGCCAAATCCTAAGAATCCAGAACAAGGTCTAATCTTTGATTTGAAATACACTGAATATCTTAAAAATCTGGATAAATTACTTCTTCTCTCCAAAGAAGAGGTTCAAGAAGACTCTCTTGATAGACTTTTACTTAAAGACACTCTAAGCAAAAAATTAAGAATTCCAGTTGATAAATCATTCTTAGAGGATATGTCTCGCTGGCGAGAAGAATTAGCCAAGGACATATACAAGCGAAATCAACCAATCAGTGTGAGAATGCTGAATGAAGTTGTTCAAAAAATACTTGATCGTTTCATCTTTATCAGAATTGCTGAGGATAGGAAAATAATTGACCCGAAAACTCTGCTTGAAATTGTTGAACTCTGGAAAGCAGAAGGAAAGCGGAAAAAATTACAATCTCATCTCAACATCCTATTCCGTCAACTAAATGAAGATTTCAATGGTGAAATTCTAAAACCTCATGCTTGTGAAATAGTAGAAATAGACTCTCATTTACTGGCTAAAATCATTGAAAATTTCTATTTTTCAGAATGCATTTACAAATTTGATGTGATTGGTGTTGAACTATTGGGTTCAATCTATGAGCGTTATCTTGGAAAAACAATAAGAGTTACTCCTAAAAGAGTCAAGGTTGAAGAAAAACCAGAAGTAAGAAAAGCAGGTGGAGTTTATTACACTCCAAAATACATAGTTGATTACATTGTTAAAAATACTGTTGGGAAAATAATCAAAGGAAAAACCCCGAAACAGATTTCAAAAATAAAAATATTAGACCCTGCTTGTGGCTCTGGTTCATTTTTACTCAGCGCTTTTCAAACTTTAATTGACTATCATCTAAAATATTACACTGAGCACCCAGAAGATGTAGTTCAGGGTAAATTATTTCCAGATATAATCACTGATTATGACGGGACCAAAAGACTATCAATAGAAAGAAAGACTCAAATTCTGACCAATAATATCTTTGGTGTGGACATTGACCCACAGGCAGTAGAAATTGCTATGATGAGCCTTTATCTAAAATGCCTTGAGGGAGAGAAGGATTTACCTCGAAAAAAAGAACTTCTTCCTTCTCTTGCTAAAAACATTCGATGTGGAAATTCATTAATTTCCTATGACATTTTTGACCAGCCCACATTATTCAAAGATGAAGAAAAGGAACGCATCAATCCCTTTGACTGGTATTCCAAATCCACTGGCTTCGGCAAAATAATGGAACAAGGCGGATTCGATGTAGTTATTGGCAATCCGCCGTATATTAATGTAGAGAATCTTGAAGAAAATGTTAGAATCTATTTAATGAGAAGCTATGAAACAGCGATAAAACGATTTGACATCTATATAGCCTTTTTAGAAAAAGGAATTCAACTTCTGAAAAATCATGGCCGTATATCTTATATTATTCCTTATCCTTTCTTAAATCAAAATTATGCCGAACTGCTTAGAAAAAAGATTCTCAGCAGTTGTAGAATTGAAACAATTGTGGATTTTTCCGAACAAAAAGTATTTGAAGACGTAACAATTAGAAACTGTATATTAGTATTGGAAAAGCAAAATAGCCAGAGAAAAATCGATAAAAATATTATTAATATTGTGCATCCTATAGGAATAAAAACTCTTCAAGAAATTGAAGAATCCCGAAATTGGAATTTAAGTCAAAAAGTATTTACAGCTTTGCCAAAGTTTATGTTTCGACTAGAATTATCCAAAGCTAAGATGGATATAATAGAAAAGATACAAAGAAAAGCTATAAAAATTGGGGAGTTATGCTATGTAAATTGGGGGGCAAGGAGTGGCAATATAAAGAAATATGTGACCGATGTTCCCATCGATATTTATAGCAAGAAAATGATAAATGCCAGAAATATAGATCGTTATAGTCTTTTATTTGATAATAAATATCTATGGTATAAAAAGAAAGAATTATATAATCCAATGTTTGAAGAACTATTTGAAAATGAAAAATTAATAATAAGAGATATTTCTGGAAAGAATCCTCTTAAAGCTACATTTGATAATGAAAAATATTATGCAGAACATACAGTTTCACTATGCCAACTTAAATATCAGTTAAAAGATGTGGAAAGAAAAGGACTGAATTTTTCAAAGGAAGAGATTGAAAAATCAAAGAAATATAATCTTAAGTACATATTAGGTCTTATAAATGCTAAAGTTACATCCGCTTATTTTCATTGGCTACTAGGTGGAGGTTTGCATGTCTATCCTGATGATGTAAAAAATTTGCCTATCCGCACGATTGACTTCAACAATCCTAAAGAACGAGCAATGCACGACAAAATAGTAAAATTAGTCGACAAAATGTTAGACCTGAACAAAAAGAAAAATGCACTTCCTCCATCTTCCGAGCGCGAAAGAATCGAAAGAGAAATAAAGATAACCGATGAAAAAATAGACGAATTAGTTTATGAGTTGTATGGGATTACGGAGAAGGAAAGGAAGACTATTGAAGGAGAAGAATGAAAAAAGAGTTTAATGATTCAAAAGAATTCCTTGCTGGTACAATTAATATCACTGAGAAAGAGTTAACCGACCCTATAACAGGCAAGAAAATTCCGCCACAGAAAATAGTTCAGAATGATAGGGAATTAATTTATGTAAAGGATATGGAAACATTTTTAATAACTCATAAAGAAGAAATTAATCTTTGGTTTGAAATCCTAAAAGATAATTATTCAAATTATAAAAAAAGTATAATTATACGAAGAGCAATTGGGTTAGAG
>JBHIEE010000205.1:0-2881 GCA_046760445.1 Candidatus Aminicenantia bacterium | reverse complement strand
TCTAAGTGCCAAACTCGCCCATAAATATCTTCAAGTGTAAAATTAACAAACTTTTTCCCTTTATACGAAGTACCATCCGGATGTCTGGTTGGATCGCGCAATACATTAAATGACCTTTTTAGCTCTTTATAGAACTTATTATTCTCCTTAATACTTCGAGTCTGAATTAATAAAACAATAATTAAGAGTAAAAACAAAAGAAGAGAAAATATTATTTTGTTTGAAAATTTTATCATTTTATAACTTAATAATTTTCACTAGTTGGTCGATTCTTTTTTCGAGCTGGAAATTATAAAAGAATAAATAAATGTTTATTAAAAACATGATAAAATCAAATCCTAGAATAATATAAAGAATATAGTTTAAATATGAATTTCTATCTCTCATTATTCCTTCATTAATATCTTATAATTATATAATCGCATGAATTCTAATTTGAAAAAGCGTTTAGATCTTCTTGCTTCTGTCTTTACCTTATGCTTTCAAATTGTTTTCTTTTTAATCTGAGCTTAAGGTTTGTCCATATTGCTGATTTTTATTGCCCCTTTATAAAATGAAAATAATCCCTAATAATTTCAACATAAACCATATCGATTTTTTTTTTTTATATATTGATGATTTTTAGGAAAGTGTTATTTTTTTTAGGTCAAGAAGAATGATAGTCTTTTCCTGATAGTAGAAGGAGCTACTCCAAATAGAGCATGAAATCTTTTCGTGAAAGAAAGCGGTTTGTATCCGATCTCTAGAGCAATCCTCTTAATCGGCTTTCGAGTGGATACTATCTGCCACAGTGAATAGCATAATTTCTTTCTTAATAAATAATTCTTAAATGTCACTCCCGATACCTCTTTAAATTTGAGAGAAAGCCAGGAAGGATGGAGGTTCACCTCGGTAGCCAATGAAGAGAGAGTATGTTTCTTACAAAGATCATTAACAATTTTCCTCTGAACCTCAATGATATTGAAAATGGGATCAGTTGGATGGACTAGTTTTCCTGAAAAGACCAGACGATCTAAAGATGTCCTGATTCGCTCGAGAATTTTCCTCTGCAAAGAGGTCAATGGACGATCTTCGAAAAAGGAAATGAAAAATAATCCTGAAAATCTGTCTTTAATCCTCAGGCATAAAGGCTCAATTACCACAAAGGGAATTTCTCTGTTTTCGGAAAGAAACACAAATTTTTTTATAGAAAGCTGGAGATCGCAATTAATATCGAATCCTATAAAGAAAAACTGTATATCATCATCGGGGGAAATTATATTATTCTTATTTAATTCTGAATCCAGTGTTTCTAGCTGTACAATTCCGCTCAAAATATTTTTTATAGTATTCAGTACATTACTCTCGATAGAAATGAGTAAAACTTTTTGCAACTTGGAACAACCTTCCTGAAGTGATAATCCGGTAAGTAAGAAGCCCTTTTATTATTCCGGAAAGATAAGAATATTTAGGATTCCCATCTTTATTTTCCTCCTTAAATATCTCATATATATTTAAAATACATGTAAATATTACAAAGATACTAGATAACATACTCCATATTTCAATGTCAAGTGGCTCGGCTCTATAAAAAAATGGAGCCAATTCAACAAAAATATTAAGCAATAATATAGACTTTTCAAAGCTCGAGAGGAAATTGCAGAAACAATGAGAATTCCAATGGGAACTGTAAAAACTTACCTCCACAGAGCAAAGTTTCTACTAAAACAAAAGATTTTGGAGAAAAAAAAAGAATTGTAAAGAATTTCTGGAGCACTTAGATTTGCATCTCCTGGATAAAATTGAGCCTAGAAAAAAGAAGTTATTCAATGAACATGTGAAGAAGTGTCCTGAATGCAAAAAAGAATTAGAAAGAGATATTATTTACTGGACAATCTGGGGCTTTCTCCTTCCTTTTATTTTTATAATGATTTCTCTAGCTGTCTCTGGGTTATCTGGGAAGATTTTAAAAATTATATCTCAGGTTGAAACTAAAATTTCTTCTTTAACTTTACCACAGATATTAATATTTAATCTTGGAATTGCCAGTTCATTCTTAGCTTACAGCTTCTGGCAGGCATACAAGCTTCTAAAAGACAGACCTAAAAAGCCTGTTTAACCTCCTCTTCAAATATTCTTATCACCAACTCTGCCGGGTTCTCGTACCTTTTTCCCTTTAATCTTGGTCAGAGTATCTCCCAGCTCTTCCCGTGCTTTATCCGCCAAACTCTGTAACTTCTTCACAATTTCTGGATATTCCCTGGCCATATTTCTGGTCTCACTGATATCGTTCTCTAAATCGTAAAGCTCTAGATTAACTTCAAGTGTTGAATAAGAACCGGGGAAACCATCCATACCATGCCCCCGGGTTAAGAACGAGATTTACTTCAGAAGAATTGAAACCATCTCTGGGGCGTGTTGATAGTAGAGCTTGATCAGCTCTTTTCCCGCCTTGCTCTTTTTGAGTTCCTCATCGCGAAACCTGCGTATTTGGTTGAGAACTGTTTCATCCTGTGTCAGATAGGGGAAGATGCATTTTGAAGGCAAAAAAGCTGTTCCCCGCACTATGAGTAGAGAACCTTCATCGAGATCAGTCACAAATCCGGTCTGTGAATCGTACATCTCTTCCCCTGAAAATGAATTCCCATCAAAATCTCTCTTAAACCACCTGAGTTTGTATGTCTGGCGGTTGGGAAGTTTAATATGAAAGGTTGTCACATCCAGGCTATCATCTGGATTATCCAGGGCATAGAATACAGATGAGAAGTATCCGGCAGTAGCTGCGTAGTTTCAAAGATAAGAAATTCGTTTTCTGCTGCGATGGCAGTGTAAGCATTCATGATCCCGTTTTGCCTCGTCCCATCGTCATGGAGTATAGAACATGGCGGGAAAGAATGTCAAT
>JBHIEE010000204.1:0-2893 GCA_046760445.1 Candidatus Aminicenantia bacterium | reverse complement strand
ACCAAAACAATTATTATACTTATCAAAAAATCCAAAGTCCAAAATCCAAATGCCAAATGAATGTCAAATGACTAAATTTCAAATCTGAGAAGTGTAAGTCGCAAGGTGTTGTTTATCACTTTACTCTTTACTCCTCACTCTTCACGATTTAATGTTTTTGTAATTTGGTATTTGATATTTGGAATTTTTAGTGAGGGGTTCATTCATACTACCTGTTCGATATCCTTCTAAATCTAAAGTAACATAGAAATAACCTAATTCTTTAAACTTTTGAATAACCCAAATTCTTTTATCAGGATGTAATAATTTAAAGAAATCATCAGGAAAAATCTCTATCCGAGCAATCGTCTGGTGATGCCTTACCCTAACTTGCTTAAAACCTAAACTTTTAAGTAATTTTTCTGCTTGCGCAATTTTCCTTAAAGCCTCAGGAGTTATCTTAACATAATAAGGAAATCTGGAAGCCAGACAAGCCAGAGAAGGCTTATCCCAGGTAGGAAGACCAAATTTCTCGGAAATCTGGCGAATATCAGTTTTAGTAAGTCCTGCTTCCTTCAGGGGAGATCTTATCTCTAACTCTTGAGCCGCTTTCATTCCTGGACGAAAATCACCTACGTCATCATAATTGGAACCATCTAAGATGAATCTTATGTTTTTTCTTCGGGCAATTTCTTTCAATTTAGAGAATAATTCTTTCTTGCAGTAATAACATCTTTCAGGAGGATTATGAACAAAATTTGAATCTCTCAGTTCTTGAGTTTCTATTATAAGATGCTCAACTCCTATTGCTTCTGCCAATTTTTTCGCTTCTTTTATTTCCTCTTCGGGATAAGTTTCCGAATTAGCTGTCACAGCAAAAACATTTTCTCCCAAAGTATCCTTTGCTACTTTTAAAAGAAGAGTACTGTCCACTCCTCCCGAGTAAGCAATTATCACCCCATCCATTTGCGATAATATATTTTTTAAGTTATTCAATTTCCTTTCTATGTCCATCATTTATTTCTTCTCCTTAATTATAATTTCAAATATCCAAAGAAAATTCTTCGACTTCTCTTACAAACTCTTCAACAATCTCTTCCTCTTTAATCCGACGGTAGTATTTTCCCTTTTTAAATAAAATCCCCACTCCTTTCCCACAGGCAACACCCAAATCAGCTTCTTTTGCTTCTCCTGGACCATTAACCATACAGCCCATTATCGCTAAATGAAGGGGCTTATTCAAATGGGCTATTTTTTTTTCAATTTGAGAGGTAATTTTCATTAAATCAACCTCAACTCGACCACAAGTAGGGCAGGAAACAATAATTGGTCCTCTCTGACGCAACTCAAGTGATTTAAGAATTTCGTAACCGACTCTAACTTCCTCTTCAGGTGAAGCAGTAAGAGAGACTCTAATTGTATCTCCAATTCCTTGCAGTAAAAGTATCCCTAAGCCAATAGCTGATTTTATAGTTCCTGAAAAGAAGGTTCCCGCTTCTGTAATCCCTAAATGAAAAGGATAATCTACTTTTTCGGCTAAAAGACGGTAAGCTTTAACTGTTCTTTTAATATCAGGCGCTTTAAGAGAGACTTTAATTAATGTAAAATCATAATCTTCTAACAATTTAATATGGTTTAAAGCACTCTCAACCATTGCCTCAGGAGTTGGTGAGCCATATTTTTTGACTAACTCTTTTTCCAAGGAACCGGAGTTCACTCCTATTCGAATAGGAATACCCCTTTCCTTAGCTGCTTTGACTATCTGAACCACCTTCTTTTTAGAGCCTATATTACCGGGATTTATTCTTAATCCATCAACTCCACTTTCAATTGCTCTTAAAGCCAATTTATAATCAAAATGAATATCAGCAATAAGAGGAACTGAACTTTCTTTCTTTAATTTTTTTAAGGCTACTACTGCTTCCTCATCAGGTACCGCCAGACGGACTATCTCACATCCCGCTTTTTCTAAGGCTTTTATTTGGGCTAAGGTTTTCGAAATATCACGAGTATCAGTTTTAGTCATAGATTGGACACTTATTGGAGCATTCCCACCAATAAGGACATTCCCTATCTTAATCTGTTTTGTCTTGCGTCTTTTAATCATCTTTCAAGAAGCTAGAAGCTGGATGCAGGAAGCAGGATGTTTATTAGACATAAGTCCTCCAATTTATAAACTTCTAAATCCTTAAAATTTTCAATTATTTTCTTGCTTCCAGCCTCCTGCTTCTTGCTTCCAGTTATTTCCATAGAATCAGACTTTCCCAGCCATTAGGTAGTCTTCGAGTAATATCATTTAGAATGACAAATACCATAAGTAAAAGCAAAAATATAAATCCGATTTGCATTAATCTTTCCTTAATTTTTGGACTAAAATCTTTCCGAACTATCCCTTCTATAGATAAAACAAAAATATGTCCTCCATCAAGAACTGGAATGGGCAAGAGATTTAAAATGCCAAGTTGAAGGCTTATAATTGCCATCCAGGTTATCAAACTGAGGAATCCAGCTTTCATTGCCGAGTAAGAAATACTAGCAATCTCAATTGGTCCAGCCAGCTGCCGAGGAGAGGCCTGACCACCAATCAATTTTTTTATAAAATCTAAAACTAAAGAAGCCATTCGATAATTTTCTTTTAAACTCTGTCCGATGGCGGGGAAAAAACTATATTTTTTAATTTTGAACTCGGGCTGAAGAATTATCCCTATTTTACCCTTACCTCCTTCTCTCTTAGGAGTAATTTTTAACACCTTTAATTCAGCTCCCCTTCTAACTGTAAATTCCAGTTCCTTTTCTGGATTATTCTGGATAACCTTATGAAATTGGTAAAAATATACTGGTCTCTGATTGATTCTTAAAATTAAATCTCCAGCTTTTAATCCTCCTTTTTCAGCTGGAGAACCAGGAGATACTA
>JBHIEE010000203.1:0-2922 GCA_046760445.1 Candidatus Aminicenantia bacterium | reverse complement strand
ACCCGTGGAGGACTCGAACCTCCAACCCGCGGATTAAGAGTCCGCTGCTCTACCATTTGAGCTAACGGGCCAAATACTTTCTTAGTGTAAGAAACTCTTCCCTATTTGTCAACAGTGTCCAAGGATAAGAACAACATCTAAGACTCTAATAAACTAAAAATAATAGTGCTGCTGTTGAGCGGTGCTGCAGTGCTGCACATAACTAACCGCAGCACTGCAACATAGAATAAAGATAGTTTTTAGTTTTATGTGGAGGTGAAGCCAAAAAAAACAGGATATGAAAACCCTGACCTGTACTGAGTTTTCATGAGTTAAAGATAGAACGAAAATACTAAATTCTAAATCCGAAATACTAAACAATACCATCCCGAGCACTCGGGACAAATGACCGAAACAAATATTTTTTTATACTGTTTTGAATTTTTGATCATTTGGATTTTGAATTTGTTTAGAAATTAGTGCTTAGGATTTAGAATTTAATTTATGTGGAGGTGAAACTAAAAATGATGCTTTGAAAATCCGCACCACAATTGGGCTTTCAAAGTCAAGAATGCTCCCTCTTTACAGGGGGGTGCACTTTTTTAATAGTTTTTCCCACTCAGAGTCAATATTATTCTGAATGAATTCTCTCTCTTTTGGAGTCAAATGACGAAATCTACCCTGTAATTTTAAATATTCTTCCATTGGTTTTTTCGTTTTTAGTTTTATATTGAGACTATATTTTTCTCCATCTTCGATTTCATAAAGGGGAAAAACAGCTGTTTGAACAGCCAATCGAGCCAATTTTATTGTATCTTCTGGTCGACTTTTCCAGCCAGCAGGACAGGGAGCAAAAATATGAATAAATTTTGTTCCTTTAATTTCTTTAGCTTTTTTTAGCTTCTTGACTAAATCTTCAGGGTATCCGATACTGGCAGTAGCAATATAAGGAATTTTATGAGCAGCCATTATAGCGACCATATCTTTTTTGGGCCTGTTTTTATAATGCTTGACCGGGGTAGTAGTTGTCCAGGCACCAAATGGAGTGGCTGAACTTCTTTGAATTCCGGTATTCATATAGGCTTCGTTATCGTAACAGATATAAAGAATATCATCGTTTCTTTCTGCTGTTCCTGATAAAGCCTGGATACCAATATCGAATGTTCCACCATCTCCTGCCCAGGCTACGACTGTGGTTTCAGTATCTCCGATCATTTCTAATCCCGCTTTAATGCCGGAAGCTGTTGAAGCTGCTGTTTCAAAAGCACAATGAAAAATTGGAACTTTAAGAGAAGAATAAGGAAAAGGGCCATCTATTACTGACCAACAGCAAGCAGGAATACTTAACACTGTTTTTTCTCCCAATGCCTTTAAAGCATATCTCATCGCCAAGGTTGCACCGCACCCCTGGCAGGCTAAATGACCATAACCCATTAATTCAACTTCTGGTAATGATAATTTCATTTTTTAACCCCCATCCAGATAATTTCTTGGTTTGGAGAATCATTTTCGAGAGTACACCGGGCAATTTCTTTAACAACAGAAGGAGTAACATCTCGACCTCCTAAACCAGTAATAAAACCAAATATTGGTAGTCTGGAGTTAAAATTATACAAACTGGACTTTACTTCTTGATAGAAAATACCACCATGACCATAAGAGATATTTCTATCTATAACTGCTACTTTCTCAGCCCGACTGAGTACTTCTCGAACTTTCTTCATTGGAAATGGTCGGAAAACCCTGATTCTTAAGTTTCCAGCTTTAGTCCCTTCTTTCCTCAGTTCATCTACTGCTACCTTAGCTGTGCTGCCCACTGTGCCAGAAGTGACTAAAATCAAATCTGCATCATCGCATTTATATTCTTCCACTAAATTAAGCTCCCGTCCAAAAAAATCTTTATATTCTTTACCTGTTTGAGTAATAATATCTACTGCTCTTTCCATATCTTTTTCCAATTTATATCTTAACTCAAAATAATAGTCTGGGCTGGTCAATCCTCCGAAAGCAAAAGGCTTTTGAGGATCCAATTTATATTTTGGATTAAACTTTGGCAAAAACTCATCTACTTTTTCCTGTTCAGGAATATCAACCACTTCATAAGTATGAGAAAGGGTGAAAGCATCCAGAATTATCATACTCGGAAGATAAACCTGTTCTGAAACTTTAAAAGCCTGAACCACAGTATCTAACACTTCCTGGTTACTACAGCAATAAAATTGCATCAAACCAGTATCTCTTTGGGAAAGACTATCGTTTTGATCTGTCCAAATTGTCCACCCTGGAGCCATTGCTCGATTTATATTACCCAAAACCACCGGAAGTCTCGCCCCAGCTGCCCAGTGCAACATTTCATGCATTAAGGCTAACCCCTGGGCTGAAGTAGCAGTAAAGGTTCTCGCTCCAGCAGCTGAAGCACCAATACAGGCAGCCATAGCTGAATGTTCTGATTCTACTTTTATAAATTGAGCATCAAGTATCTTCTCAGCACACATTTCCGAAAGAAGCTCAACTACCTGGGTCTGAGGAGTAATAGGGTAAGCAGCAATAACTTGAACTCGGGCCAACATCGCTCCATATGACAAGGCATGATTTCCCATAATTACTTTTCTCATTTCCCTTCCTCCTCTAAATAGATGCATTTTTTGGGACATTCTTCAGCGCAAATACCACAGCCTTTACAGTAATCGTAGTCAATTATTGGCCTTCCATTTTCAATATAAATACTTACATCCGGACAAAATTTCCAGCAAATCATACAATCAATACAATTATCATAATCTATTATTGGCTTAATATTCCGCCAAGCTCCGGTTTTGTTATAACTCATTGAACCCAATGAAATTGGAGCCATCGGCATATCTTTCTCACTTTGAAACTCTATTTTTTTACTCATTTTTCCTCCTTATTATTTCCACAGTATTGTCAAACTTAACCACAGAG
>JBHIEE010000202.1:0-2933 GCA_046760445.1 Candidatus Aminicenantia bacterium | reverse complement strand
CAATTACATCTTAACCGGGCATCAATTTTGTCTTGACAAATGGGGGTCAGCTCACATGCACTGGACAAAAGGGCGATGTTTTGATTTAGTTAAGTTCAGTGCCACAATGATGTTTAAATCTAAGAGTCGAGGTAAGCGGATCTAAGTCCTTTTGCCAGTGATGCTCATCGTTATGGGAAAAAGAAATAAAATTGGAGATAATAAATAATGGAAGAAAAACTACAAAAGAGTATTGAACGCGCAAGCACTCTCCTAAAAACCACACGGTCAGGAAGATTAGGGTCAGTCTTTGAAATTTGAATTCATAAATTAGTGAAAAATTAAGCCGCTGATAGAGGATGTTATGAAGCTTAAATTTGATACTTATACAGTCTATGCGCGTTTTTTCCCTTGTGTGGTTTCAGCTTTACCAATTTTCGTGTTATATTTTTATCTGTCTCATATCGAAGATCTAAAAAATTCCAAATATCAAATCCCCTTTCGGCCTGAGCTCAAGGCGAAGGCAAATATCAAATAAGCACTCCTATACCAATGCTTCGCATGTTACAGGGCAAGCAAAGGACAGTCAGTACCTACACACTTTGGATGGGAGCCAAAATAGTTTCATAGACATTCAGCTACAATTTCGGCTATGTCTTTGACTTTAATTTCTTCTTCTTTTCCTTTATCTTTCAGTCCATCTTCTAACATGGTCAAACAGAAAGGACAGGCGGTCGAAATAATTTGGGCATGAGTATTAATGGCTTCTTCTATCCTGAGATGATTTATTCTTTGACCAAGTTTTTCTTCAGTCCACATTAACCCACCTCCTGCTCCGCAACAGAAACTGTGTTCTCGATGGTTTTTTATTTCAATGAATTTTCTACTGGATGAAGATAATATTTTTCTGGGAAGGTCAAAAATAACATTATGTCGTCCCAAATAACAAGGATCATGAAAAGTGAGAGATTCAATTTTTTTGTTTAATTTAATCTTTCCCTGTTTAATTAACTCAAAAATTAGTTGACTATGGTGAAGCACTTCCACTTTCCACTGGTTATCACCAAGAAGCTCAGCTAATTGAGGATATTCATTTCTAAAGGTGTTATAGCCATGTGGACAGGTTACTACTATTTTTTTAATATTATATTTTTGGAAAATCTTTATATTTTCCATAGCTAAAGTCTGAAATAAATACTCATTACCTAATCTTCTTGCCTGATCGCCGCAACACTTTTCTTCTTGGCCCAAAATACCAAAATTAATTTTTGCTTCTTTGAGAATTTTAACTAAAGCCGAAGATACCTTTTTTCCTCGGTCATCAAATGATCCAGCACAGCCAACCCAATAGAGTAGTTCTACATTTGAATTCTGAACTAATGTTTTGAGTTCAAGTTCTTCTGCCCAGTCAGCCCTGGTCGCTGACCCAATACCCCATGGGTTGCTATTGGTTTCAATATTTCTAAAAAATTGATTTAATTCAGAGGGAAATTTCCCTTCCATTAAAACCTGACTTTGTCTTAAACCAATTATCTTAGGAATATGTTCGTTCTTAACTGGACAAACCTGCATACAGGCTCCACAAGTTGTACAAGTCCATATTTCATCTTCAAAAAAGATATTATTCATTAATGGATTCAATTGAGTTTCTTGATTGGTTAATAAAAGAGAACCTTCTTTCAATAAACCATCTTTAAGATGAAGTATTAAATTTTTAGGAGAAAGCGGTTTTTCACTTTGTGAGGCAGGGCAGTAATCTTCACATCTTCCACAATCTACACAGGCAAATCCATCTAATAAGTCTTTCCAGGTAAAATCAGTGAATTTTTCTACTCCGAATACTTCTGATTTCTCGATGTCTATTGGCTTAATTATACCTTTAGGTTGATAATTTTGGAAGGCAATATTTATTGGACCAGTTAAAATATGGAAATATTTTGAGCGAGGGACATAAACAACAAAACCAAAAACAATCAGGATATGAAGCCACCATGAAATTCTAACCATGAGTTCCGGAGACCATCCAGCTGGAACGATTTTTAGAACCCAAGGAGCAACTATTTCTCCCAAAAAGGCTCCTCGATTGTTGAAAGAGTGAAGAGCTGTTTCTGCTCCTTCATAAAATAAAAAAGTCAAAGTCACTGTAAGAAGGAAAAAATAAATAACTGCTGATTCAAATGAAGGATAGGTCAAAGCTTTTGGCTTGAAAACATATCTTCTTACTATAAAATATAAAACACCCAAAATCACCAGTAGTGCAAAAATATCAACTAATAGAGAATGAATAAATCCTAAAGTCCCGTATCCAAAAAGATAAAAATCTTCCTTAAAACCCTCTAAAATGTGATTTACCGTTACTGTATCAAAAATGAGAGCGCCGTAAAGAATAAAGAAATGAATAACCCCAGTAAATATCCTTTCTTTTTTAACTGAACATTTTAGAAAAAAGAAAGAAATAAACGCATCTTTTATTCTTTTAAGAGGAGAGTTATATCTGTCTTCAAGTTTCCCAAGACGGATAAGTTGATAACGGAAATAAATAGGTTTCATAAAGCCAAAAACAGTTAAAGTAAAAACAAATATAAAAAGACATATTTCAGTAAAGGAAAGCATTATCCCTCCTTTAAAGTTGAAGTGATAATTTTAAATGAAATTTTTTGCCCTGATTCATCTCAAAAAAAATTAAACTTTAGTCTAACATAGAAATATCTTGTGATGCAATGCCATTTGAAAAATAACTCAATCAGTGTTATATTTCATTCCAAAATGAATGGAGAGAGGAAGAAATGAAAATTAAAACAGATATTTTAATAATCGGAGGTGGTCCAGGAGGATATGTTGCTGCTCTGAGAGCAGTTCAGTTAGGGAAAAAAACTATTTTGATTGAAAAGGATAGGATCGGGGGTACTTGTTTGAATTATGGCTGTATTCCTACCAAAGCTCTTCTTTATCCT
>JBHIEE010000201.1:0-2997 GCA_046760445.1 Candidatus Aminicenantia bacterium | reverse complement strand
GCGCCCCCGACGGGATTTGAACCCGTGTTGCCGCCTTGAAAGGGCGATGTCCTAGGCCAGGCTAGACGACAGGGGCAGAAAAAATTCAAAAATCAAAATTAAAAAATACAATGCAAAATTCAAAATTAACAGAAAGAATTCGAGTTTTTAACTTTGCATTTTTAATTTTGAATTTATTAATATGAGCCGTGCTGGACTCGAACCAGCGACACCCGGCTTAAAAGGCCGGTGCTCTCCCTCTGAGCTAACGGCTCATCTGTTAAGATTTTTACTTATAACGGAATTGTCAAGATTTGTCAACTTTACCCACTGATTGGTTCAAATTTTAAGATTATCCATCTTCCTCGATAGGTAACACTTGTTTCCGGATCATGCAAAGTGTATTTTCTTAAATATACTCTGTATTTTTTTAGCCCTTTAGGAGTGTTTAATTCAACTACTACTTCTTTTTTATGAACTTCACCACTCATATCTCTTAAATAAGCCAGTTCACCTGGGACAGAAAAATTGGCGATTTGTTCTTCCTTGGCAGCAGCAGCTTTGGCTTCATTGTACTCTTTCTGGAGCTGTTTGTGAATTTCGTATTCCGTGTCATATAATTCTTGTTTTTCATCCACAATTTTTTGAGCAGCTCTTTTAGCTCGGCGAGTTCGAGCATTTTCGAGTTCCATTTTGGCTATATCTAATTCATCTCTTAAATCAAGTACAATTCCAGTATGATCATCTAATTTATTTTTTGCTTCCTTTTCCTTTTTATTAAGTTCAGGTAGGATAACCGGCTCCACCTCTTCCTCACTAATATTTACTATTGTCCAACTCGTAAAATCTAAGGAAATAGGTTCAATCGCCATGGTGGATAAAGTGGTTGTATCTTTAAGGCTCACGGCATGAAAATACCTTTTCAGTAAACCTTTTTCTGGTTTCTGGCAGTTGGTTAGGAGAAAAAGGAGACTTACCACACATAAAAAGGAAAGTAATTTTTTAGTCATAGAATTCCTCCTTTAATTTAATTTTGGTTTATATTGATTGAATTTTACTTCCTTTTCTATCTGAGAAGCCAGCTGAAGTATTTTTCCTTCATCAAAAAAATTACCCATAATTTGAATTCCCACTGGAAGATTGTTCTTGGTCAAACCAATTGGTAGAGATAAAGCAGGGATCCCGGCTAAATTGGCAGTAACAGTAAAAACATCAGAGAGGTACATTGAAATCGGGTCTAATTTTTCACCGAATTTAAAGGCTGGTTCTGGAGTAACAGGAGTTAGGATTAAATCAACTTCTTGAAAAGCTTGATTAAATTCCTGACTGATTAAAGCTCTGGTTTTGGCTGCCTTTAAATAATAATCTTCATAATAACCAGAACTTAAAGCAAAGGTGCCCAAAATAATTCTTCTTTTCACCTCTGGACCAAAACCAAGTGTTCGAGTTTTAGTATACATTTCTTTCAAATTCTTGTAATGAGGGACTCTAAAACCATATCTCACACCATCATATCGAGCTAAGTTTGAGCTGGCTTCTGAAGGAGCAATAATATAGTAACAAGCTAATGCATAATCCCAATAAGTGAAATGAATCCCCTCTACTTTTAGCCCTGCTTTTTCTATTCTTTGGAGAGTTTCATTATATAGTCCTATTATTTCGGAGTCAACATTTTTCAAGATTTCTCCCTCTAAATAGCCAATTCTAAGATCTCTTAACTCTTTTTTCGTTTCAATTTGAAAATCAGGCACTGGGTAACTAACAGAAGTAGAGTCTTTTGGATCATAGCCAGCAATTATATTCATCAAAATAGCACAATCTTTCACTGTTTTGGTTAAAGGACCAATTTGATCTAGAGAAGAAGCGAAGGCTACTAACCCATATCGAGAAACCTGTCCATAGGTAGGTTTAAGTCCGACCAACCCACAAAAAGCAGCGGGTTGTCTGATTGAACCCCCAGTGTCTGAGCCTAAAGCTGCAGGAACTTCTGATGAAGCTACAGCAGCGGCTGAACCTCCGCTTGAACCCCCTGGTACACGGGTCAAATCCCAAGGGTTTTTAGTAGGAAAAAAGGCAGAATTTTCAGTTGAAGAGCCCATAGCAAATTCATCTAAATTCGTTTTACCAATTATGATTGCATCTTCAGATAGGAGTTTTTCGACAACAGTAGCATTATATGGAGGGATATAATTTTCTAATATCTTGGAAGAACAGGTTGTTCTGAAATCCTTAGTTGAGATATTGTCTTTTATAGCTATAGGTAACCCGGCTAAGCTTCTTTTTTCCTTTTTTTGATCTATAGTCTTAGCTTGCTCTATTGCTTTTTCCAAGTCCAAGGTAATAAAAGCTGAAATTTCTTTTTCAACTTTTTCAATCTGGTCAATAAATTCTGCAACAACTTCTTCTGCTTTAACTTCTTTTTTATGTAATAATTCCCTTAATTTGTGAAGAGGCAACTGATTTAGTTTCATTTTCCTTCAATTACCTTAGGTACTTTAATAAAATTTTTTTCGCTCTCTGACGAATTAGCTATTGCTTCTTTGGGGGAAAAAGATCTTGTGGGTTCGTCGCTCCGAAGGGGAATGGAAGTGTTAATAGTTAGATGAGTTTCTTCTGTATTAACCTCTAATTTTAATTCCTCAAGTTTATTTACCCAGTTGACAATTTTTTCTAATTGAGAGGTTAAATTATTTTTTTCTCTTTCGGGTAATTCTAAGTTAGCCAGTTGACATAAATGATCCAAATCAAATTTTCTTTTCATTTTGCCTAAATTATAAGAGAGATTTGGTTAAAAATCAATATAATTTGAGTTCTTTCATTTAAAATCTAAAGTTGTTCGGTTAAAAAAACCTAAGCAGGATTGATAAAGATATTCTTCAAATTCCGAATGATTACCTACCTAATATTGAGAGCTTTCTCATCTATAGAAACCCAGCCCTGACAAAGGTTTTTCCGAGTATTCAGGATTGGCTTCACCTCATATAAAAATAAAAAATCAAATATCAAAAGTTGGTACAC
>JBHIEE010000200.1:0-3004 GCA_046760445.1 Candidatus Aminicenantia bacterium | reverse complement strand
AAGGTATCTTCTTATCTCCAAATACCTCATAAATTACTCTCAAAGCATCTCTGTATTGTTCTCTGGGATAAGTATATAAAACAAAGAACATTAAAAGCTTTGGCTTGTTATCACCAAGTTTTTGTTTTGCTTTTTCTGCTGCCTCCTTAGCAGCTGCTATGAGGTTATCTTTTTGGGAAACCCCAATTCCTGTATTGACTAACATAAATTTATGATGAGAGCTCTCTAATTTTAATTTTATTCTTTTTCAAAAAATAAGGCAAATCTTTTGGAAGTATTTATTATGATATGGCTTTTATTATTTTTTTTCTAAACTAATCTTTATTACTTTAGATAACCTGGCCAGAATAAAAATAGTACAAACTTCCAAAGTGATAATAGTAAGCTCTCTCAATGATTCTACCGGCGCACTTTCTGGAGAATGACTAAAATAACCCTTGGTCAGGAAGTTGATAATATATAAAATAACAGTTAAGACAATCCAGGAATAAACAAACCACTCCCCCTGCCTTTCTACTCTTTTTTCTCCCAGCCATCTTAGCATTTCTTTATGAATGGAATAAATAACCAAGATGCCAATGTAAAAAAAATTCATTCCCGGGGGAGGAAAAGCTCCTCGAGTTAAAAATCCTATTATTGCCATAACCATTGCTATTGAGGTAATGGCAGCACATATAATAAATAGATTTTTATTTACGGCTAGCTCGATTTCTCTTATTTTTTTTAATTTTCTTCCCGATATTTGAGGCATATTTTGCGATTAGGTATTGATTCTCTAACTATTATAACGCGAAGTGATATATTAAGCAAAGTCTACTATAATAAACATACTGTGGTTTAGCGATATTTGTAAAATATTGAAATGTTTTATAAAATAATAAAAAATAATCTTTTCTTATGAGTAAAATATTATTATTCTCAAACAATAGTTTTAATATTTCTTTGATTTTGTTTTTTGTAATCCTCGCCTTTTATTTATGGTATACATTTTCTATTATTTATCATTTAACTAGATTTGGCGTAGGTAAAAAGCCCAAAATCTTAGCCTTGATTTTCTTTATTGGTTCTTTTATATTATTTACTATTACCCTAAGCACTTATTCTCGAGTTAACTGGAAAGAAATCCTTCAATATTTTTTTAAAAAATAATTATTTGTGAAAGATTATTTACTATGTCTATATTTGCCCCTTCAAGTAATAGTTTTAGAAAACAATACCCAGAGGAAAAAACTCTTTTAGTAACAAGGAGGCATTGGATTATTTTGTTTGCTCCGATGTTGTTTATTCTATTTTTAGCATTATTGTCTTTTGTAATTCATTCTTTTATAGAATCTGCAAGCTGGTATGATGTTATTTCTTCTTTGTATTGGTTTTTAGTGGCAGTATGGTTCTTGATTTTATGGAATTTAGCTTTTTACAGTATTATGATTTATATTCTTAATACTGTCATAGTTACAGATAAAAGAGTAGTTGAAAACAAACAAGAAGGTTTTTTCAAATATACTTTAAATGAATTAGAATTAGACAAAATTCAGGATATCTCAGTAAAAATTTATGGTCCCTTGGCAGCATTTTTAGATTTTGGAGATATAGGAATTCAAACTGCTGGAGCTCAACCTAAGTTTTATTTTACTCAACTTCCCCATCCAGAAAAAATAAAAGAGACTATTATGAATTTGAAAATTAAAAGTTAATTAAATTTCTCTTCCAATAAAATAAAAAACGCCCAGCAATGGGCAGATACAATTCTGCATCTGTCAGGCGCCGAATGGTACTTGGCTTTTTTGAAGTTGTTAAAACGGGCATGCCTTCTTTTCATTCCCCCATTCAACCCCGCTTACGATAAGTAGTAGTAGTTCTTCTACGAATTTGAAAAACATCAATATGCCTTCGTTTCGGTATTATTTCATAAAGAATCCTATAGTTACCTACTCTTCGTCTCCATACATTGTCTTCTCCTTTAACCTTTTCAATGTCTCCTTGATAAGGGTTTTTTGTAAGTTCCTCCAAAATAGATAAAAGACGCTTTGCGTCTTTTATGGGAACACGCTTCATCTCTTTTGAAGCCCTTTTTGCAATCTTAAGCTTCCAGCTCATCCTTCAGTTGTTTAAGAGTTAGGTATTTTCCTTTCTTAATTTCTTTTCTCCCCACTTGAATTGCTTTTTTTTCGGATAGGGTGGGTTTTACTAAAGGAATGACTTTTTTCAAACGCAAAAATTCCTCATAATCGGAACGCGGTATTATCACTAGTTCTCCTTTTTTTAATAATTTTTTTGGAATAGCAATGATTTTGCTCATACGTTCTTATGCTACCAAATTAAAAATATGAAGTCAATATCCGAGAAAAATCATGCACCACATTGGGTGCATGACCGTGAACCCTAGGTGGTTCATGGCTCTCGGGCGACAAAGATCTAATTGAAAAATAAAAAAACGGTTGGTTCAAAAATTTCATTTTTTAAACCAACCTTTAGGGAAACGATCTTCTGGAAGAAGTTGAAGGAAAAGCCCAAATTCAGTCGCATATCTCTGTAGCTGTTTCAATGACAAGCTTTTATCTTCGGGCATTAATGTAAGATTGGCTTTTGGCTTTATGACCCAAGTATTCTTATTGGAGCTACCATCAGGAAGTCTTGGTCTATTTTGCCAAGCGACTACTCTCGCAAGCTTTTCCGCAAACTCGTATGGGACTCTCACCCAGGGATATGGCAACCCACGATCGAGATGCCCACCACAAGAACTTAGAGTTTTTATCCCACAACAATGTAAACCAATGACAAGTTCTTTTATCGCTTCGTCTACTGGCATCCCAAGTTCATCCCTTATTAATTTAACCTCTCTTCTTATTTTCTCCAAATCTCTCATTTCTCCTCCTCTCTTTTTTATTATAAAAATTTATAATAATTTGTCAAACCATAAAACCCGAGAAAAACTCTCGGGCGACGATTGTATGTATCCAAACCCTTGACAAAGGTTTATGTTTTTGATATTCTGATAATAGAC
>JBHIEE010000199.1:0-3013 GCA_046760445.1 Candidatus Aminicenantia bacterium | reverse complement strand
TCTGTCGAAAAACTAGAAATTTCAATGAGCAGAGAATTTTTAAAAATATTATTTAATTTAAAAACAATAACTTAGAAAAAAGAAAATTTCATTAATGAAAAATAACACTGAAAATAGAGGGTTTTTCGACAGACTCTGGGGGTTTGCGGTTTCGCTTCGCTGCACCTAAATGGCGCGCTATGCGATCCCTTCGTAAACCCGCCGCCCCGTTAGCTAACATTATTTTAAAGGGAGATAAATAATATGGGGAACTTTGATGAGCAAGTCGAGAGAAACTTGAAAGGAATTCAATTCGAGAAGGATGGTCAAATAGATAAGGCAATTGAACTATACGAGGCGAATATAGAGGAGAATTTCGAGGGAAATCATCCGTACGACAGGTTAGCTATTATTTATAGAAAGCGAAATCAGATAGACAACGAGATTCGAGTCTTGGAAAAGGCGATTTGGGTTTTTGAAAACATTGTGTACAAAGAACGAACTGATCGATTGCCTAAACTCCAAAAGTTTAAGAAGCGATTGAAGACAGCTAGAAAACTGAAGGAGAAATAACATCGTCTTACAGCATGTTTGTGGCTTATTGCGTTCGTCCAAACACCGAGAACACTGAAAAGAACAAATCATTAAAATAATAAGCTCGAGGAGGTGAGCGGAGAAGTCTTGCGTTAGCAAGTCTCCGTAGCGAGCGATTGGGTGGGGGTCTGCCGAAAGAATTACTCGCTTACAACTATAGGCTTGTAAGTTTATATCAATTGTAGGTTGTAGCTGGGGTATCTAATAGATATCTATTAGATATCTGAAGGATATATAAACATTTATGGGTTTATTTTAGCCTTTTAATAGTTTTCTTTTTTACCCTGCCCCGATGTTCAAATGCTAATATCTCAATTGATCTCGATTGAGGAGATGTTCTAAAATAATACCTGTAATCTCCTATTCGTCCCCTATAAATATTTTTCTTTCCCTCAACCTTTTTAATGTCGTTTTTGAAAGGATTGTCCTGGAGGTGTTCGAATTTTTCAATCACCTCTTCTCTAAATTTAATCTCAAGAGCCTCAATATTTTTTCTTGCTCTATTTGCTATTTTTGTTATGCGCCATTTTTTTTGCTTCGAGCCCACGTTTTAACTCCTTGAATGTAACATATTCTCCCCTCTCTATTTCTTTTATACCAGCCTCTATTTTTGCCCATTCTTCTGCACTAACTTTTACGCTTTCAAGTTCTTCTTTTATTAAACTTCTTATAAATTCCCTGATTTTGCCGGTTTTGCTATATCCTCTCTCCCTACAAATAGCATCAAATGCAGTATATTCCTCTTCAGGCAGACGCAGAGTAATGTTTTTTAACATACTCATCATGCCTCCTTGCCTTATCGTTCTTCCACCGATAACGCGTTAAATTGATTTTTATACATTAAAAATAATGCATATACATGCATTTGTCAAGTTTTTTTTGAACTTTTTTTAAAAAAGGGAAGGAGCAAGCATAGGAGTCTTGCGTTAGCAAGCCTCTGTAGCGAGCGACTGGGTGGAGAACTGTGGAGAAAAACTCTTCACTTATAACCATAGATTTATTAATTTACATCAAGGAAGCACTGTAGTTAAAGAGGAATTCCTTTTATTTTTTTAGCTTGGATTTAGTGATCCAAGGATAGTATATATTTTCACAATTTTTGTTTATGCGCAGCTTTACCAGCAGCTACAGACAGAGCGCTTTGCCTCTGCCCTTCAGAAGTGCCACACACACTTCGTGTGCATGGTATCCACCGCAATTATCAGCAGACAGGAGTTAAAATTTTTATTAAAACCTGAGGTCACATTTTAAATGATTTAAATCGCTTTAATTGACTTCCAATGAACAATACTTTATGATAAAAAATGAAAATAGATTCGATGGTTCGCTATAAAAATGAGAAAAAGGTTTAAAATAAATAAAAGCTTAATTTGGGATTATGATTTTGAAGGCAAATACGAGACTGAAGAATTTAAGAAATGGTATTTAGCCAGGGTGTTAACTCGGGGAACAGCAAAGGATATTCGAGAAATAGGTTTTGACATTATAAAAGAATATTTACCTTTTTTGAATCTTCCTCGGAAAGTACGGGAGTTCTGGGTATGGTATTTTATCTTGGAAGAGAATGAAAGTATTGACAGAGTTTCAAGAGAAATTTCTTAAGGAAATATCAAAAACTTCAATTAAAGATAAGTTTTTTCTTACTGGAGGCACTGCTTTATCAGCTTTTTATCTCAAGCATCGATTTTCAGACGATTTGGATTTTTTCACACAGGTCCCCCGAGCCATAAATAAAATAATTCTTCCTCTGGAGGAGATTGTTCAAAAATTGTCCATAAAGCTTGAGATTAGCCGGAGATTCGAGACTTTTTTAGAAGGAACTATCACTTCAGAAAAGGGAGAGATAACGAGATTCCATTTTGCTGAAGATGCTCCCTTTAGACTTGAACCAACTGTGTTTAATAAAAAATATGAGCTTTATATTGATACTCTTATTGATATTTCCTGCAATAAATTTTCAGCTCTATTTGAAAGACATGAAATGAAAGATTTTGTTGATATATATTTTATTGATAAAGAAGTTATTAAATTTGAGGAATTATATACCAAGACCCAAAAGAAATATGTTGGCTTGGATGATTATTGGCTTGCTTATGCCTTAAGATATATTAATGAAATATCTAACTTACCTAAGATGATCAAATCAGTCACAATTGAAGAACTGCGGGAATTTTTCAATGAGAAGATTAAAATTCTAATGAATAGAATAAAAAGTTCTTAATCACCCTCTGACTCTGAATGGTAAATAGTTTTAAAGGACGCTAAAAATTTCAATTGTAGCTACATGGAAAAATTTAAAACACTTTCTCCAAAAGAGAAAAATTATTGACAAAGACATTAAAGTCGGCGGCAGCTTAGCCGCAAGGTCGTTAGGTCTTGGGGTAGGTCTTGGGGTCAAATCTTTATTCTTGAATTTTTACTGAATTCACTCTCTATCTTT
>JBHIEE010000198.1:0-3095 GCA_046760445.1 Candidatus Aminicenantia bacterium | reverse complement strand
TCAAAGGAGATTTTGTTGGTCATCCTCCTACAGGAAAATCTTACATTCTACGGGGATGTGGTTTCTTTCGAGTACGAAATGGTGTGATTATTTTTCAGCGAGGCTATTGGGACAAAGCAACTTGGTTTCATCAAATCGGAATTCCAATTTAAGGTTGGAAGGTTAATAAAGAGGGTTCATAACACAGGATACTATTGAAAAACTATAAATTTCATTGGATAGAAAATTTCAACTAATTTCCAATTTCAAGTTTCTAATTTCCTTGCTGTTTTAGTCACTTCTTCAAAGACACGAAGTAAATTTCCACCTAATATTTTTTTTATGTCATCTTCCTTATAACCTCTCTTGAGTAGCTGGTAAGTTATTAGGGGATAACCAGAAACATCTTCCAGCCCCTGAGGATAACTGCCAGCTCCATCGAAGTCAGAGCCAAGACCAACATAATCTACTCCAACCAGTTTGACGACATAATCAATGTGATCAATTAGAGTATCAATCTTAGGTGGAGGAGGGGCATATTTTTTACTAAATTCAATAATTGCGTTCCAGAGTTCTGTTTGATTGTCTTTGTATTTTTCTCTGAGTTTTTCTATTTCAGGTCTCATTTTCCTTCGAGCTTTCCTGTATTTTTGATTGAATTCTTCATCCAGAAACCCGGAATAGAAATTAATCTGAATTACTCCTCCTTTTTTGGCTAAAGCCTTAATCATTTCATCTGACATATTCCTGGGAACATTACATAAAGAACGCACACTGGAGTGAGAGGCAATAACAGGTGCTTGGGAAACTTCAAGTACATCCCGGAAAGCTTTGTCAGAGATATGAGAGACATCAATCATTATTCCCAGCTGGTTCATTTCCTTAACTACTTCTTTACCAAATTCACTCAATCCATTCCATCTTGGATTTTCCGCAGTTGAAGAATCACAAATATCATTATTATTGCCGTGAGTTAAGGTGATATATCTCACTCCCAGACGATAATAATCTCTTAACAGTCTCAAACTCCCTTCAATTGGTCCTCCATTTTCCATCCCAATTAAAATTGCTCTTTTGCCTGTCTGATGAATTCTCCTTATATCCTGAGGCGAATAAGCGATTTCTGCCAAATCGGGGTATTTCTCAACCTGCTGATATATTTCATCTATTATCTCTAAGGCTTTTTTGGTTGGATGCTTATTATCTAATTCATTGGAGAGGAAAACAACAAAGAAAGAGGCATCCAGACCACCTTCTTTCATTCTGATTAAATCGAGATTACCTTTATCTGATCTTTTACCAATATCAAGATTTCTTTCCATCATAAGCATTGGAGTATCACAATGAGTATCAATTACTATTGCCTGCTTATGAATTTTTAATGCTCTTTGCCAAAGTTGAGGGTCAATTTTCTCCTGGGAGAATAAATATGAAGTTGGAATTAAAACTAAAATTAATAAGCTAATGAAAAGATCTTTAATTTTAAGTTTCATTTTTTACCTCCTCTAAAATAACAAATATACTCCTTCAAATCTCAAATTCCAAGCCCCGTAGTCCCGAGTACTCGGGATGTACGGGGCAAGCACCAAATATCAAATATAAACTTTGTCTGTGAAGTGTAAGGTGTAAATCGCAAGGTGCCATTTATCACTTTACTCCTTACTCTTCACGATTTGCGGTTTTTGTAATTTGGTCCCGAGCACTCGGGATGGGATTTTATTTTATTAGTCAATGGGATAAAATCTCTCTTTCCATTCCACCCCTTTTTTCACCAGCCAGAGACGAAGGGAGTTTAGAGTAATCAGAGACCAGATAAAAACAGCTACTGGATGAAATAGTCCAAGGAACATACTGGTTTTAAATCTAATAGCCAATAGAATTCTCATTAAAGAAATTATTATTACCTGTAAGGCAGGAATAGAGGCCAGATTGCTTGTCTTAACTGCTTGAAAAAAAGAAAGATAAGGATAAATGAAAAGAAAATAATTTAATGCAAGGAAAGGAATTACTACCTGAGGAGAATCTCCAAAAGCACCATAAGCATTTTTGGAGAAGCCTTTCCAGATTTCTCTGAATCCTCGGTAAAATCTAACTTTAACTTCTTCTCCTCCATCTGCCAGAACAATTTTACCTTGATTAGCTTTTACTCTTTTTGCCAGAGCTAAATCATCCACTATTTCATTTTTTATTTTTTCATGGCCTCCTATTTTTAAGTAGAAATCTTTTTGGATTATAATAAAAGGGCCAACTGCTAAAGATAGACGAGGGTCTGATGAGCGGCTAATTAAACCGAGAGGAAGGAAAACAAAAAAGGCAAAATGGATGATTGGCAAAAGAAGAGCTTCTGAGATCTTCTTAGTTATTAATCCTGGAATGTAAGAAAAGAAAGGAGAATTATTTCTGATTGCTGTCTGATAAGCAGAGGAGATAGAAGTTGACTTATGTCGGGTATCAGCATCAGTAAAAACCAACCATTCTCCTTTGGCTATTTGAGAAAGCTGGTGGCAGGCCCAGTTTTTGCCAGTCCAGTTCTCGGGCAATTCTTTCCCTTTTACTAATTTTAATTTTTTATGAGTGACAGCCAATTGTTTAACTATTTCTGAGGTTCGATCTCGAGAATCATCATCGAGGACTATTATTTCCAGCCGAGGGTAATCCTGCTTTAAAAGAGAAAGCAAACATTTCTTTATATTTCTTTCTTCATTTCGGGCTGGAATAAGGACTGAAATTAGAGGGAGGTTTTTTTCTTTTTTACCTAATCGGTCAGGTTTCTTTAATATTTTAAGATTATTTAATAAATTCAAAAATAAAATAATGAGGACAATTAGAATGATTACTTGAAGAGTAAAGATCATTACCAACCTGCTTTTTGTTTAAATTTTCCCCTTAATAGCTCATCATTTATCTTTTTAAGATAAATATATCACTCAGTCTTAAACTGTCAAGAAAAAAATCATAATCAAAGATAAAGTAATCACCTTTATTCTAAATCTTTTGTAACTTGACAAAAGAGAAGCTTTTATTTAAGTTAGTTAAGGATATTTTTTCGATCAAGGGCGGTTAGCTCAGGGGTAGAGTACCGGTCTTACAAACCGGGGGTCACTGGTTCGAACCCA
>JBHIEE010000197.1:0-3135 GCA_046760445.1 Candidatus Aminicenantia bacterium | reverse complement strand
CTTTTATGGAAGCTTGAAATAAATCAAAATGCAAAAATCAAAGATAAAAATGACATACCAAAAATATAAAAATAGCGCTGCGGTTGAGCAGTTCTGCAGTGCTGCACATAACTAACCGCAACACTGCAGAACTGCAGCACAGCAGCACTTAAAAAAGTTAGTTTTGCATTTTAATTTGTCATTTTGCCACAGTGGTATACCCCACGGAGTGTACCGTAGTGGTACACCCCACGTGGTGTACCAAGTTTTGATATTTGATTTTTAATTTTTGTTTGGAAATTGGATTTTGAGATTTGTTTGTTATTTGGTGCTTGGAATTTGTAATTTTAATGGAGGTGGGTTTTTTCCCCCAGAGAAGTTGTGAATTTACTCATTTTCTATTATTGCCATTTTCAAAATCAATTAATCTTTTTTGAAAAAAGTCTTTCTTGTTTCCCTAAGCTACTTAAAACAAAATGATTAAAAAAGTTAACAAAATCTCTCAATTCCTTTAGTTTTTCACTTGACTCTGGCATAATTTTTGCAATATATTAAGTTAATGAATATTAAGGAGGGAGTTATGAAAGTAGGAATCTTAGCAAAGAGATTAATCATTTTATTATCTTGTTTTCTCCTCCTTTTAAGTTTCTCAACCAAAAACAGCTTCAGTTATCCTGAAGAGGGAAATTTTGCTCTGGCTGCTCATTGTAAGAATAATGCTCTCAGCTCACCAGTGAGAATTGCTCTTAGTCATGGAAATAAGATTTATGTGACTGATTTTAAAAAGGAATGCGTTGCAGTTATGAATATTAAAAAGAATAAAATAAAGGTAATAAAGACAATTCCTATAAATGGTAACCCCTTGGGTGTGGCTGTTGACCATAAGGGCTGGATTTATGTAGGTAATAATAGCACTAATAAAGTAGAGGTTTATACTCCTGGTGGAAAATTTAAATATAGCTTAGAAGGAGAAATCAAACGACCAAATGATATAGCTATTGCTTCAAGTGGTTTAATTTATGTTGTGACCAGCGATGAGAATTTAGTTAAAATTTATAATCCTGACGGGACTTATCGGTCGAGTTTTGGTGGTTCTGGAAAAGATTATGGTCAATTTAATTTTCCAACAGGCATAGCTATAGATGATAACAATATGGAGGTTGTAGTTTCTGACTTTCTTAACAAAAGAGTTCAAGTGTTTGATTATGAGGGAAACTGGTTGAGAACAATTGGGGGAGGCTGGTTCAGAAGTGTAGTAGACAGACCTCAGGGAATAGCAGTGGATGAACAGGGAAGAATATATGTCGTTGATCCCAAGCAAGCTTGTATTCTTGTTCTTAATCAATCCGGTGATCTAATTACTACTTTTGGAGAATATGGACAAGACAGGGAGCAACTTCGAATCCCCTTGGATATAGTGATTGACAGAAATGGCAATGCCTTCGTTACTTCCAATCAAAACTCAAGAGTAGAAATATTTAAGGGGGTGCTAAAGTGAAAAGGAGAAAATTAGGTATTTTTTTATTTATTATAATAGCAGCAAGCTTAATTCTTATAGTGTTTAATCTACCTAAAACAGAAGCTTTAATTTCTGTTCATCAGTGCGATTATTGCCATAATATGCACGCCCCTCAAGGACCAAAATTACTGCCAGAAATAGATGCTGAAAATACTTGTTTGACCTGTCATGCTCCAGGCGGCTCTTCTTCTTTAAAAGCAGATGTGCATATTAATGACACTAATTCCAAATATGATCCTTTTCGCTTTACTTGTCTTGATTGTCATGATCCTCATGACAACCAGCAAAATATATTAGGAAGCTATAATATAAAGCTTGTTTTAGCCTCAGTGGATACTCCAAATAGTGGCCCTGACTGGGATGTAATTTTTATTAGTCGAGGAACAGATGTAGGTGATCCATCATTATATTCTTTTGCTGACGCTGACGAAGATGAGGATGGCATTTACACTGGAATATGTGAAGTCTGTCATACTCTAACCAAGCACCACCGGAATAATGATAGTGGTGGTCATAAACACAAGACGGGGAAAACTTGTACTAATTGCCATGAACATCTAAATAATTTCAATAAATAATTAAAAGGAGGAGAAATGAAGAAAAGCTTATTATTTTTGATTGTTTTTGTCTTTTTAGCGGCAATTGTGTTAATTGGGTTAAAAGCTCAAGAGTTCACCTATGTTGGGGTGAACAAGTGCAAAATGTGCCACAAAGCTGAGAAGAGAGGAAATCAATATAGCAAATGGATGGAGGGTCCACACTCTAAAGCCTATCAATCTTTAACCACTGATAAAGCAGCCGAGATAGCCAAGAAAGCAGGATTAACTGCTGCACCTTCAGAAAGTGCTGAATGTCTTGAATGTCACTCTCCTCATGCTTCTTCAGCTCCAGAGTTTAAAGAAGATAGTGTTGGCTGTGAAGTCTGTCACGGACCCGGAAGTGAATACAAATCTCTGAGTACTATGAAAGATAGAAGCTTAGCTGTGGAAAAAGGATTGGTTGTCTTAGATACCGATGCTCAAAAAGAAACTCTTTGCACGAAATGTCATAAAGCAGATCATAAATATCATGAAATAAAAGCATTCAACCTTCAGGAGTTCTGGGCGAAAATTGCTCATCCTAAACCAGGTGAATAAATTACTGGTTTACTTTTTACTCTTTTAAATATAAAAATTAATACTTAGATTACAAGGAGGTGGAGGCCTTATTTATTAAATCTGAAGATTGAGTAAGGACTCTGAGCCCTAATTCTAAATTATGTGTTATTTCTTCGCCTTTTTTCACTAATTCATATAATTTCGTACCTTCTTCTAAATATTTTTCTGCTCGAGAAATATCTTTACCTTCTTTTTTCATGGTAGGCCTAATTCTACTACAGGAATAAATTTTTCAATATTTATAAAAAACCAAGAAAGAAGTTGACAAATTATTTTTATTTTTATAAATTAGTAAAAATGTTTAGAAAAGCGATAGGAATAATAAATAACGAATTAATGAAAATACTAAATACTAAATCCGCCTTCGTCCCGAGTTCTCGGGATAATTTCACCTTTTGCGTTTTAATTTTTTAGTTTTATGTGCCTGCCTGCCTGCCGATTGCTGTAGATACCGCATACTCGTATAATACTACGAAGGAG
>JBHIEE010000196.1:0-3173 GCA_046760445.1 Candidatus Aminicenantia bacterium | reverse complement strand
GCAGGCAGGCAAATGCCAAATGAATGTCAAATGACTAAATTTCAAATCTAAGAAGTGTAAGTCGCAAGGTGTTGTTTATCACTTTACTCTTCACGATTTAATGTTTTTGTAATTTGGGACGAAAAGTCCCGTGGGGACCTCGTCCCTTCACGGGATTTGTGGTTTGGAATTTTTATTATATATTATTCTTCAATAACTATTTTTGAAAAATCAGCTAATTTTAAAAAGAGTTTAGAAATTTCTTGAAGTAAGGCTAACCGGTTCTCCCTTAATTTCTTGTCGTCAGTCATAACTAACACTCTATCAAAAAAGTTGTCGACAAAAGGTCTTAAATTGACAATAACCTCTTGAGCTTTATTAAATTCTCCAGAAGAAATTAGCGGGGAGAGTTCTCCCTTAACAGTTGAATAAATATCATAAAGTTCTTTTTCTTCTTTTTCTTTCAAGAGATTAAGTTTTAGTTTGAATTCAGGCTGATTTAAAATTATGTTATTGACTCTTTTTGAAGTAATAATAAGTGGTCCGAAATTTGGCCTATCCTTTATTTTATTTAAAGCTTCTAATCTGAGAAAAGTATGGTAAAGATTATCTATTCCTGCTCCGAGGGAAGAATTTATTAAATCATACCGGAAATCCATTGTTTGATAAATGTATCTTAATCGATTTTCGAAAAATTTACTGACATATTCATTTATTTTTTCTCGGGGAATTATCAATCTGCCTTGATAGAAATCTATCGTTTTGTTAACTAAATCAAAAAAAGAAAATGATAAGCTATTATCTATAATAATCTTACAAATCCCATGAGCGAGTCTTCGAAGACCAAATGGATCCTTGGAACCTGAAACTTCTAAGCCAATCCCACTCGCGCCTATTAATGAATCAATCTTATCAGTTAAAGATAGTAAAGCTCCAGTGAGAGAAGCGGGAGCATTATCTTCTAAACTCAAGGGTTTATAATGCTCAAAAACAGCACTCCATACTTCTTCAGGATATCCTTCTTCTTTTAAATAAAGACCACCAATTTTTCCCTGTAAAACAGGGAATTCCTTAACCATTTCAGTCGTTAAATCAGCTTTGGCTAATTCAGCTGCTTGAACAGCATATTCTTTAATTCTTTTTAATTTCAACTGATCAATTAAATAAGCAACAATCTTCTTCATTCTTTCGGTTTTGTCTAAATAACTACCCAATTTTTCTTGATAAATTACTTTCTCTAAGGCTGAAACTCTTTCTTTCAAAGGAATTTTTCTATCTTCACTCCAAAAAAATTCAGCATCTTCTAACCGGGCTATTAGTACCCTCTCATTGCCTTTCTTAATGTATTCCTTTGGGTCTTCAGGTGCATCAGCAACGCTAATGAAAACTGGAAGCTGTTCCCTATTTTTTAAAACAGAAAACAACTTTTGGCCTTCTTTCAGCGCAGTACTCAACACCTCTAAGGGTAAATTTAAATATTTTTCAGGGAAATTTCCCCAAAAAACATAAGGATATTCAACAGAATAAACTAACCAATCTAAAAGCTCTTCATCTTCTTTCAACTCCCCTTTTATTTCAAACAATTTTTCTTTAAAGCTATTTAAAATTAGAGATTTTCTTTCCTCAGGATTAATTACTACCAAATTCTTTATCATCATTTCTTGATATTTTTTAAAAGAGGCAATTTTTACTTTTTCTGGGCTATAAATTTTGTGTCCCATGGAAAAATCATTAGAATTTATTCCTGCTACTGAAAATTCAACTGCTTTCCCATCTAAAATAGCAAGTATGTTTTTTATTGGTCTGGAAAATTTAAAATCTATTGTTCCCCACTTCATTGTTTTGGGAAAGGATAAGGAAGAAATTATCTCAGGAACTATCTGAGAAAGGACTTCATGAGTTGATTTACCTTTTAGTTTCTTGACATAACCTACATATTCGCCTTTCTCAGTATTAATGATTTCTAATTGTTTAACTTTTATCCCGTGAGTCCGAGCAAAACCTTCTGCCGCAGGTCGAGGCTGACCATTCTCATCAAAAGCAGCTGACTTTGGTGGTCCAATAACCGGTTCTTCTCCATCAGACTGTTTTTTAGAAATGTCATCAATAAAAACAACCATTCTTCTGGGTGTGCCATAAGTTTTAATCTCAGAAAAAGAAATTCGGCTTTCAGTTAATCTCTTATCAAAAAATGTTTTTAACTGAGCTAACCCGGTTTTAATATGACTGGGAGGCATTTCCTCAGTATAAATTTCTAACAAAAATTCACTCAATTTCGACCTCTCTATACTTACTGGCAATTAAACAGGCAATATTTCTAATGCGAGCAATAAGATTTACTCTTTCAGTAACACTAATTGCCCTCCGAGAATCCAAAAGATTAAAAACATGAGAACATTTAAGACAATTATCATAAGCTGGCAAAAGCAAATTCTTGTTGGCCAAATTTATCGCTTCTCTTTCATAAAGATCAAATAATTTATTTAATGTTTTGATATCCGCTTTATGAAAATTATATTCTGAAAATTCTCTTTCCTCTCTTAAACGAAGATCACCATATTTAACTTTTTCTGACCAATTTAAATCAAAAAAATTATTTTTATTTTCCAAAAACATTTCTAATCTTTCTAAACCGTAGGTAATCTCAACCGGCACTGGATAAAGTTCTATCCCACCTGCCTGTTGAAAATAAGTAAACTGAGTAATTTCTAAACCATCTAATAACACTTGCCATCCGACACCCCACGCTCCTATCGTTGGCGACTCCCAATCATCCTCATCAAATCTTATATCATGTTCGATTAACTCTATTCCAAGAAATTTCAAGCTGTCTAAATATATTTGTTGAATGTCATCTGGAGAAGGTTTGATTATCACCTGAAATTGTAAATGTTTCTGAACCCGATGAGGATTTTCTCCAAAACGACCATCAGTCGGCCTTCTGGCTGGTTGAACATAAGCCACCTTCCAATTTTGGGTGTCTAATACTCTAAAGAATGTATCAGGAGTCATTGTCCCAGCGCCCACTTCAACATCATAAGGCTGAGCAATATAACATCCCTGATCTGCCCAAAATTTTTCTAATTTCATAATTAATTGCTGAAGACTCATCTTACTCCTTTGTTTCTTGCTCCTTCTCTTTCTCTTTCCCATTTCAAAATAGGTTTGCGAGCAGCCATTACTTCATCAAGACG
>JBHIEE010000195.1:0-3185 GCA_046760445.1 Candidatus Aminicenantia bacterium | reverse complement strand
TCTCTTTCTCTTCTTTTATTGTTGTTACTGGACCATGACCAGGAAGAACGATTAAATCTTCTGGAAGAGCCAGGATTTTTTCTTTAATTGAGCTAAGGAGAATCTCCCACGAGCCACCTGGTAAGTCTGTTCGGCCTACTCCTCCAGCGAAAAGGGTATCGCCGGAAATTATAAATTCATCACCTTTTAAACTAATGCTTCCTGGCGAATGACCAGGAGTATAGATTACTTCTAAAGAAGATTGGCCAATTTTAATTTTTTGGTTTTCTTTTAAAAAATCATCGGCTGGAGGAGAACTTCTTGCTCCTAATAAAAAAGCGAGACCTATATTCTGTTTTTGAGTTAACATTGGACTGTCTTCGTGATGAATAAGAAGAGGAATCTGAAATTCTTCTTTGACCATTCGATTGGCTCCAATGTGGTCAATATGACCATGGGTATTAATGATATATTTAGGTTTAAGATTATTTCTTTTAATAGAAGAAATAATCTTTTTTCCATCTGCTCCAGGGTCAATTACAATGCATTCTGAACTCTGAGGGGAATATACTAAATAACAATTGGTCTGAAGAGCACCCACAATTAAATGATGATAATCAAGAAGCTTATTCATTTTATTCCATCTCATAGAATATTGTTTTTCTTGGAAATTGTAAATCTTAATCTAAGTTAAGTCAAGGTTGACTTTTTTAATTGCTTATAATATTTTATTTAAAACATGGTAAGGAGGCTAAAATGAAACTCAGTAAAAAAGCACTCGGTTTAGCCACAGGTATAATGTGGGGAGGAACAATATTTTTAATCACTAACTTTCTCCTTTTAAGAGGCAGTCAGGGGGAACATATTAGTCTTTTAAGTAACTTCTACTTCGGCTATCGTTTCAGTTTCTGGGGAAGCTTTATTGGTTTAATCTGGGGATTTATAGATGGTTTTATTTGTGGCTGGCTATTTGCTCTAATTTACAACTTGTTTATTAAGAGTAAATAAATTTAACGGCGTAGTAGGAGCAGGGGGTCAGACCTACACAGAGTGACCGAGAATTGTAGTGCGAGGCTTTAGCCTCGCCACACATAGCGACCCTGAAGGGGCGCGCTACAATTATTGTGCCCAAGAGCTATGCGTAGGGAGTTTTCGGTCAGTCTATGTAGGGGGGGCCCCCTTTTTGGTGACCTAAATTCTATATAAATTGTTGCATTTTTTACATTATAGATATTATTTTAATGGAAATGAATCAAGATAAATACATTCCAGCTTTGGGATATGGTTGGTTAACACCTTTTTACGACTTTTTACTTCGTTTGACTATGCCAGAGCGAAAGTTCAGAAACCAATTAATTGAACAAGCACGAATTGATAAAGATTATTGCATTCTTGACGTAGGCTGTGGCACAGGCACGTTAGTTATCCTTATCAAAAGAAACTATTCTGAATCGGAAGTGATTGGACTTGATGTGGATAAAAAAGTTCTTGAAATAGCTAGATCAAAAATTGATAAAAATGGTTTGGATATTCATCTTGACCACTACACGGGATTCGAACTACCTTATTCCAATACTTCATTTGACCGTGTTTTTTCTTGTCTTGTCCTTCACCATTTAACTAGAGAAAAAAAATTAAGAATGCTGAAAGAAATGTATCGTATTCTACGATCAGGTGGTGAGTTACACGTTGCTGATTTTGGGAAGCCTAATAATAAAACAATGGAATTAATATCTTCATTATTATGGAAATCTGAAGAAGCCTATGATAACGTAAAAGGTTTATTACCAAAATTGTTTTTCGATTCTGGTTTTGTTGAAGTGGAAGAAACAGGAAGATTTATAACAATATTTGGTACTCTTTATTTATTTAAAGCAAAAAAACCAAAATGAAGTGGCATCTCACTTTTCTTCTCTTTTTTAACTGTTGTATTTGTCCGTTGTTGAAGTGCTATATGAAAATCAGCTCTTAATATTGAGAAAATTAAAAGCATGGTAAAAATTATCATCGGAAGTTTATTGCTTAGTGTGATCCACGCTTTGGTCCCCAATCATTGGATACCATTAGTTGCAATTGGTAAAACTGAAAAATGGTCACGGGGTGAAACTTTGTGGGTAACAGCCATCACTGGAAGCGCACATACAATCAGCACCATTTTAGCTGGAATAATCGTCGGACTAATAGGTTACAAACTTTCTTCCGCTTACGAATTTGTCACAAGATTTGTTGCCCCTTCAATCTTGGTTTTACTAGGATTTACTTACCTAATTCTAGATTCTAAAAGCTCACATCACCACCGAAATCCTGTAGAATTTGGCTCAACTTCAGAAAGAAAGAAACTTACTATCATAACATCTCTAAGCATCGCAATGTTTTTCTCACCCTGCATTGAGATTGAGGCATTTTATTTTACAGCAGGTACACTTGGTTGGTTGGGAATTACGATTGTTTCAATTATTTATCTGGTTTTAACAATATTAGGTATGCTGTTACTTGTAGATTTAGGACGTAGAGGAATCGAAAAGTTAAATTGGCATTTTTTGGAACATCACGAAAAGAAAGTAACTGGTATGGTGTTAATTATTTTGGGGTTATTTGTCTATTTCATAAAGATATGAGGCAACCTTCAGATAGGACATCAATAGATGATCACAAACATAACCTTAGGATGCTATGGCGGTCTAACAATGCGCTGCACCTGACCCCGCCCACAGTGGCGCGAATTGAGGGGTTGGGGAAATTTGAAAGTTCATTTCTTTTCAGATGTTTAGTTCTATGTGGGCGGGGCAGCTGAGCTTGGTCGTTGGGCTGTTTGTTATAATAAATTCACGAGTGAATCATGATTTTAATAAAGGGAGGGAGCATCCATGCAAACATTTTTAAAAACTCAATATGATTTAAATGATCCTAATATTGTATCAGTTATTGATGATCTACCATTATGGTCAGCACCATTTGGCTTAAAGCTTCTTGATGTTGTAAAACTTCGTAAAAACATAAATGTTTTAGATATTGGAAGTGGAAATGGATTCCCGATAATTGAATTATCACAGCGATTAGGTAAAACATGTAAAGTATATGGTATTGATCCATGGAAAGAAGCAGTTAATCGAATAAAATTAAAAATAAAAATGTGGAATATTGATAATGTTGAAATAATAGAAGGCAAAGCAGAAGAAATGCCATTTGAAGATAAATATTTTGAT
>JBHIEE010000194.1:0-3207 GCA_046760445.1 Candidatus Aminicenantia bacterium | reverse complement strand
ATGCTTTTCTTAAAGCCTCTGCTTTGCTCATTTTTCTCTATCTTCCCCATCTTTGCTCATAGCATAGGAAAAATTTGAAGTCAACAGAGAGTGAGTACTTTTTAAAGTAGTCGCAAATTATGGCATGAAATGTAATATTTCCTGACATTCGAAAACCTGCTTCAGCTTAACTGGGGGAATTTCTTCTTTGAATTTTTGTTTTTTGTTCCATTTTGACAAAAGTTGGGATTTAGCGAATTTAATTATCTTCCTTCTTTACCTTTTGAAAGAATATCTGCAAATTTTTTATTTAAATGTCTCAATCGTGTTGAAATAACTGCAGCGATCTTCATCATAATTTTATAACCGATGTGATTGTTCTTCTTGAAGAGATCTCGAAGGAGTTCACCATTTAAGACAAGAAGTTTTGACTTTTTTGCTGTCCAGGCTGCTGCGGTGAAGGTGAAAGGCTCTGTAACAGCAGACCAACCAAAGATCTCCCCTGAGCCCACCGTATCTATCGTTATTTGCTCCACACCCATATCGCCTCTCATCCTGATCTCCACTTTTCCTTCTAAGACAAGGTACATATTAATCGCTAAAGACTTCTCTTCAAAAATTCTTTCTCCTGCCTTATATTCTTCTTCTTTCGCTATTTCCCTAATATTTTCCAACTCAGCATCCGTTAATTCCTTAAAGACTTCAAACTTTTTTAACTCCTCAATTGATACCACCATTGAATTCCTCCTTTTGTTAATTAATATGGCTTATATTTTTATTATTTCTATCGATATTATAAATTTATATAGCATACTTTGTTGATCCAGTCAATTTTTTAACTCAATCCGGTTAGAATAGACTTCACCCTAAAATTCCGTGTGGACACGGTGTGGACAAATTGATCCATTTTGGCTCAGTTAAGTGACTCAGGCTAAAAAGCAAAATCAAGGAAAAGCTTGTCTTCTTAAAATACTTCTTGTTAAGATAGTATGAGTGCTTGAGAAGATTTTTATCAATTATCCTTTTAGGAGAGAAAGTCAATGAAAATTGCTCTTATTCAACAACATGCTACTCGAAACAAAGAAAATAATATTGCCCGGGGAATAAGAGCCTTGGAAGAGGCAGCTTCCAAAGGTGCCAGGTTAGTCGCCTATCCTGAATTAGCCTTTGACTTTTTCCTGCCACAGCATCCAGCTTCTCCAGAATTTCTTGATTTAGCTGAACCAATCCCTGGTCCGACAACTGAATTATTTTCTCAAAAGGCAAAAGAATTGGAAGTAGTAATTATCCTCAATCTATTTGAAAGAGAAGGAAATAGAACATACGATTCCTCTCCAGTAATAAATGCTGACGGAAAGATTATTGGAAAAACCCGGATGATTCACATCACTGATGCGCCCTGTTTTCATGAGAAAGGTTACTATTCACCAGGCAATCTTGGGGCTGGGGTATTTGATACAGTAGTTGGGTGGATTGGAATAGCCATTTGCTATGACCGCCATTTCCCTGAATATATGAGAGCCCTGGCTCTTAAGGGAGCTGAGTTAGTCGTTGTTCCTCAAGCAGGAGCAGTCGATGAATGGCCCCCAGGAATATTTGAGGCTGAACTCCAAATAGCTGCTTTCCAGAATGGATATTTTACCGCTTTAGTCAATCGAGTAGGCAAAGAAGACTGCTTGACATTTGCCGGACAATCTTTTGTCACTGATCCTGAAGGACGAATTATTGCCCGTGCTCCAGCAGGAAAAGATTACATTCTATATGCTGATATAGATTTCGACCAACTTAGCAGATGTCCTGCTCGAAAATATTTTTTATTAGACCGAAGACCAAATATTTATAAAACTCTGCTAATCTAACTAACTATTTTGTCTTAAAATACTCTTCCAAGAATTCTCTTAGTCTTTTTAATCCTTTTCCCCGATGACTGACTTTATTTTTTTCTTCAGGTAATAACTGGGCAAAAGTTTTAGCTAAAGGAGAATAATAGAAAATAGGATCATACCCGAAGCCATAATTTCCTTTTTTTTCTTCCAGAATATATCCTTCCACTGTTTCAACAATTTCTTTAATTATTTTTCCTTGTCGAGCCAAAATTAGTGTAGAGACAAAACGAGCTTTTCTTTCTTCCTGAGGAACCCCTCGCATCAGGGAAAGAACTTTCTGGATATTCTTTTCATCATCCCCCTCCTCCCCAGCAAATCGAGCAGAGTAAACTCCAGGTGCTCCTTTAAGCTTTTCAATTTCCAAGCCCGAATCTTCTGCTAAAGTTAAGCCTCCAAAGTGTTTGCTGTAAAATATAGCTTTTCCTCGGGCATTTTCCAAAAAAGTACTTCCTTTTTCTAAGTAATTTTCTCGAAAATTAATTTCTTTAAGAGCAAGGATTTCAATAGGCAAAGAAGTCAAATATTTCTTTATTTCTTTTATTTTCCCTGGATTAGTAGTGGCTAATAATAATTTAGGTCTTTTCACGAGAAATCTCTAATAATTAGCTTTTTTCCACTCTTGGATTATTTCAAATCCAGTGCTTGTTCCAACGCGGGATGCTCCAGCCTGAACTAACTGTTCAACAAACTTTAAATTCCTTATTCCACCTGAAGCTTTGATTTTTATTTCAGGAATTAAATGCTTTTTCAAGAAAACTACATCCTCTAAAATTACTCCCCGCGAGGTGATTCCAGTAGAAGTCTTCACAAAATCAGGTTTAATTTCATTCATCATATCACAAACCAAAGCCATTTCTTTTTCAGTCAAAAGACCTGTTTCTATAATGATTTTATGAAGGCACTTTGGTGAAACCTCGATAATTGAGATTAATTCCTCTTTAGCATAAGAGAAAAAACCTGATTTCAAAGCTCCAAGATTAATCACCAGATCAATTTCATCTGCTCCTTTTTGTTGGGCAAGTTCAGCTTCGACAATCTTTGCTTCTCTAAAATTTGCCCCATAAGGAAATCCCACAACTGTTCCAATCTTTAATGAACTCCCTTGAGAAAACTCTTTTGCTTTTTCCAGATGAAAAGGAAAAATAAATAAGGAATGAAATTTGAATTGAATGCATTTTTCAACTAAATTCTCTAATTCATTTTGTGATAAATCAGGCTTTAAATTAGTTTGATCAATTATCCGGGCTAATTCTTGCTCGTTATTAAACATTTGACTTTTAATTTAACATAAACAAGAAACTGGAAGCAAGCCTTCGCCCTGAGGCTCACTTCGGGCCGAGCT
>JBHIEE010000193.1:0-3257 GCA_046760445.1 Candidatus Aminicenantia bacterium | reverse complement strand
TCACAGAACAAAGTGGCAATTTAAACCAGAAAGCTAGAAAGCTAACACCAATTGTCTTTTGGATTTACAAAAAAATTTATCAGACAAGTAATTTTATTCATGTTATCAGCCACTTTCTTAAACAAATCATTTTAGCTTTAGGAGTTGATGAAAAGAAAATAGAAGTTATACCTAATGGAATAAATTTATCAGAACTTAGACAGGTAATAGAAAAAAGAAGAGAAAAAGAGAAATATAGAATTATTTGTGTAGCCAGGTTAGAAAAATATAAGGGAATTGAATATTTAATTGAAGCTCTACCCAAGATCTTGGAGAGTTTTCCCAAAGCAAGATTAGTTTTAGTCGGAGAAGGCCAAGAAAGAAAGAATTTAGAATCTCAGGTTAAGAATTTAAGATTAGAAAAAAAAGTAGAATTTAAAGGAGAAATTCCTCATGAAAGAATTCCTGAGGAATTAACAAAATCAAGCGTTTTTGTTCTTCCTTCTTTAGAAGAAGGACAGGGGTTGGTAGTCTTGGAAGCTCAAGCCGCCCAAATTCCGGTTATTGCTACCAAGGTAGGCGGTATACCTGATTTTGTTAAAGATGGGGAGACCGGAATTTTGATTAAACCAGCTGATTCCCGAGCTCTTAGCCAGGGCGTTATTAAAGTTTTCTCAACACCTGAGTTTGCCCAAAAACTTATTGAAAATGCCAAAGACAATTTAGAGAAATATGATTGGGATAATGTTGCCGAGAAGATTGATCAGATTTATCAAAAATTTATAAAGTGAGAAATATTTTTTAGCTTATATTTAGATGATAGATAGTTGATACTGTAAAAGAATAAGAGAATTACCAAAGGCATTATTGGAAGAGTGTAGCGGGGATAAGGGAACAAGATAGTATGAAGAGTCCAGAAATAAAAAATTGGGCACCAAAGTAAAAATATTTTTTTCTTTTAAATAAATCTTAAAGAAAAAAAAGCTAAAGTTAATATAGTTAAAAATACGATTTTGTAGCTTAAAACCAGATAATTTGCCCAGGGATATCTTTCAATTAAGGTTTGGGTCCTAGTGCCTCCGGCCCCAGGGTTCCAGAAGAGATAAATATTCTTTAGCCTCGAAACGATTATTGTTTCCAAATTAGCCTCTCCTGGCTTTAAAGCAATCGAGTTTTCAGTATAATTTAAGGTTACATAGGATTTTTCCAAGACAGGACCAATCACTGAAGTTAAGGGAATCAATTTATTGAATCGGATATAATTTCTAACTGTCCAGGGGACGAGTATCAAGAAGAAAAGAGATAAAACTAATGCCATCTTTAAAAAATAAGACTTATTAGCCCGAAACTTAATAAAAAGGAGTAGAAAAAATATTATCCAGAGGGGCAAAAACAAAGCTACCTGTCTTGTCAGAGCACTAACACCAAAGAGCATTCCTAATATTATCGCCTTGTTCATTGATGGCTTTTCTTGAAATTTTAAAAAGAACAAGACTGACAACAAAAAAAAGAATATAAACAGAATTTCTGTTAAGATAAGAGTAGAATATAAAATAAGATAAGGCCAAAGAACTACCATTAGCGAATTCAGGAAAGCAAAATTAAAAGATAGCTCTAAATAGTTTCTGGCGATAGAGAAAACTATTATTCCAATCAAGGCTAAAATTAAAAATTGAATAATTCTGACAGCGGTATAGTTATGGCCAAAGATATAGTAGATAAGAGCAAGAAAAAGAGGATAGCCGGGCGTCACCTCGGCAGTGGGAACTCCCTTAAGGGTAAATCCCTGTCCCCGGACGATATTTAAGGCGATTGGGTCATAATATGTCTCAGTGTCACCCGAAACAGGAAATATTATGCCAAACTTTAAGTATCCTAAACCGATAATAAGGGTGATAACGAAAATTAATGTTATAGCTTTTAGATTTTTCTGTTCCATCAATTTAATATATCATATTACATTGTAAATAAGGAAGATGGTCCACCTTAAAAACTATACCAGGATAATTGGAATATTCATCTTTATCTATATTCTTTCCAGGCTGGAATGGCAAGAGATGCTAATACTTTTGGGTAAGGTAAAAATATTATATTTTTGGGTAAGCATATTTCTTATAATTCCTATTGTTTTCTTGAGAACCTTAAAGTGGAGATTATTAATAAACTCTCTCGAAATCACTGTTCCCTTCAGACCATTGACAGAGATGATGATGAAGGGATTATTTCTGGGATTTTTCACTCCCGGCAAAGTGGGAGAATTTTATCGAGCCAAATATTTAAGTAAACTTTCGAATACTACTTTAGCTACTACTCTTTTTACGGTCATTTTTGATAGAGTTATAGATTTCCTAATTTTTGGTGTCATAGCTCTGATCGGGGGAATTATATTTGCTGGTCTTTTTAAGACTCCTCTTGTCTTGATTGTCTTTTCTTTTCTCCTGGTAATTCTAATCTTCTCTCTCTTAATAAAAAAAGAATATCTGCAGAAGATTTTAAGGTTTCTTATTCGCTATTTTCTTCCTAAAACCGTGAGGAATAAGACAAATTCATTTGTTGAGAATTTTTTCAATCAGATAAAAAAAATGAACAAAATGTTGATGATGAAGTTATTTTTTGTCGAATCCCTTTACTACCTCACTTTAGTGATAATACATTATTTCCTTTCTCTTTCTTTAAGATTATATATTCCCTTTTGGTATCTCTTCATTATCATTGCTCTGGTTACGCTTTTAGTTATTTTACCTTTTTCCTTTTCTGGGTTAGGCACGAGAGAGGCAGGCTACATTTTCTTTCTTTCTTTTTTGGGGATCTCTCCAACCCAGGCAGTCTCCTTTTCCTTGTTAATTTTTGTTTGGAATATATTATTAACCATCCCTGGTGGGGCCTTGTTATTAAAAAATAAAAATCTATGAAATTAATCATTTTCATTCCCGCTTATAATGAAGAAAAAACCATTGCCTCTGTTATTCAGAGAATACCTCGCCATATTCCCAAGATTTCCGAGAAAGAAATAATTGTTGTTGACGATGGTTCGACAGATAATACGGCAAAAGTAGCCAAGGAGGCGGGGGCTGAGATTATCTCTCATTCAGAAAATAGGGGGCTGGGAGTAGCTTTCAGTACTGGAGTGAAGGAAGCTCTTTCAAGGAAGGCAGATATTATGGTCACTATTGATGCTGATGGTCAATTTGATCCCCGGGAAATTTCCAAACTTTTGAAACCTATTTTAGGGGAGCGGACCAATGTTGTTTTAGGGTCGAGATTTACAAAAGGATAAC
>JBHIEE010000192.1:0-3263 GCA_046760445.1 Candidatus Aminicenantia bacterium | reverse complement strand
AAAGATTAGAAAAATTAAATTAAAATCAAGGTTATCCAAAGAGGAGCAAAAAAGGGTAAGTTTAATCAAAGAATTAGGTAAAAAATCTTGGGAATTAAAACTCGAACACAAAAACATTAAAAAGATAACAAATCAACTTCAATCTTTTGATAAGGAGATTGATACTAATAAAAAAGAAATAGAAGAGATTGTTAAAAAAATGGAAAATTTAGAGAATGAAAAAACAGAAATTATAAAATCATTTGAAACTCAAATAAAAGAACAAGAAGATTTAAGAGCTCCAGAATCCAAGAAGCTTAAAGAACTTGAAGGTAAGAGAAACAATTATATTAAAGAAATAGAAAACATTAAAAAAGAAATTGAAAACATTGGTAAGAATATCAAAAATATAGAAATCCAAATTAAAGCAATAGAATCAAAAGAAGAAATTTCACCCGAAGATCAAGAAAAACAAAAGCAAGAACAGGAAACTAAGATAAAAGAATTAGAAGTTCAAAAAAAAGAATTAAATAAAAAATTACTCCCTTTGGAAAAGAATACAGAAAAATCCAAAAAAGAAATAGATGAACTTGTCTCCTTGATTAACACCTACAATGATAAAATAAAAAATTTAAAGGAAGAGCAAAAAACTAAAACCAAAGAAATTGAAAATGAAATTTCTCAATTTAAAAAGAGTCAGAGAGAATTAGAAGGGAAAAATCAGGAAATTGAGATAAAAAAATCTCCTTTATTTAAAGAATTAGGAGAAACAGTAAATGAATTAAGAATTGAAAATAAAAATCTGAAGCCACTATACATTCAGATTGATGAAATCAATAAGATTATCCAGGGGCTAAAAGAAGAAATAGAGAGCTTAAGTTGAACTGGAGAGAATCGTTGCAAAGCAAAAAAGCAAATTCCTATTGTGTTTGACATTTGATTTTTATTAGGTTTTGATACGTTATGATTGTTCATTATTACAGAATGTAATATAGTATTAGTTAGGTGTATGGAATAAAGAAAGGAGGAGCCAGCTGAAACGACTTGCTATGACGGTGTTAGTAGGAGTTATGATGGCTGGCGTTGCAATTGCTCGAGCGGGAAGCGAAATCAATGTTAAATCGATGCCGCCTGTGGTAGTAAAAACATCCCCACAAGCAGGAGATACTGCATGAGAAACACAATTTCTGACCTTTTGATAGCTCCCTGGACAACTTGTGTTCTCTTTACTGCAATTCGTCTAAAAACATTTTCCATTCTTTCAAACAGAGAGATGACTGCTGAGGAGATTTCTTCGAGTTGCGGGGCAGTTCCACGTCTTTTAAAAGCGCTTTTGGACGCATGTGATAGCATGGGTCTAGTTATATCGAAAAACGGCAAGTACATGAATTCTCATTTTAGTAAAGTCTATTTAGTAGAAGGGAAACCTCATTATGTAGGAGATCTCATCGAATTGCAATATTCTGAGTCAAAACAATGGGACAAATTGTATGATATAGTTATTGGAAGTAATAATTTAATTGATAGTCAAGATATTGAAAAGGTTAATTATAGAACATTTATTAGGGCGATGAACAATCTAGGAATGATAGGTGAAGCAGAGGCTTTAAAGAATGCGGTAGATCTTTCTGGATGTAAAGAAATGGTTGATGCTGGGGGAGGATCAGGATTATATTCGATCGTTCTTTGCCAAAAGTATCCAGAGTTAAGATCTACAATTTTAGATGTAAGTGATGCATTAATAGTAGCAAAGGAATTAATAGCAGGATATAAAGAAAAAGAGCGAATCAAATTTCGTGAGACAGATATTACAAAAGAATCTTTTGGCAAAAACATCGATGTTGTGCTTTTATCCGATGTTGTTTATGATGAGTCAACCGCTGCAGCAATTTTGAGAAATGCGTATAAATCCCTCCGTCAAAATGGGACTTTAATCTTGCGTGGATACTATTCAGATCCAGATAATTCAAAGCCTCTTTTTGGAGCGCTATTTGTGCTTGGGCAGTTAGTGTTCGACCCAAATAGAAAAATATTGTCAATTTCATCACTGCGAAAATATGTTAATGATATTGGTTTCAACGCTATTAAGATATCTGCTTTAACAGAACGTTCTATGTGTTTAATCGCAAGAAAGTAGTTTTTGATAAGATAAAGGAAACTAACTTTACCAAAAATTTTAGAATTTTTTGTTGGTATGTAGACTTAATATTATGTCTTCGAAATCTTCGGCATAACCAGCGTATTAAGCCGACCGAAAAGCAGTGTTTCGAATTAGTTACGGCAGGTGGGGCTAATCAAGTTTATTACAAACTTAAAGTTCTATGCGTCTAAGCTTTTCGGCGGCTTATACGCAAATTATTTCTTATGACTATTCCGTTGTTTTTTATGATAAGCTGTGATCATTTTACTAATAGAAAAAATTCGGAGGAGAATATGGTATCTTCAAATTTTAAATCAAAACGTATATCAAGAACAGGCATCATTACTTTAAATGCTCCATTGAAGAGAGTATTCCCATTATTTGGCCCGATAAAAGAAAAAGAATGGGCTGAAGGGTGGAATCCTGAAATTGTATATTCCACCTCAAATCAAATAGAAGAGCATATGGTTTTTAAAACAAGATTACATAATCATAAAGAACAAGATTATACCTGGGTAGTCACGAAATACATGCCGGAGCAGTCATTGGTAGAGTATACTGTTTTCACAACGGAAAGACTTTGGTGTATAACCATCAGATGTAGTGAAAACACTACTAACCAAACGACAGAAGCAGAAATTACTTACACGTATACTGGGCTTACGGAAAGAGGAAATGAAATGAATGAAAAAGCACTACATCGCATGTATTCAAAAGATCTAAAAGACTGGGAAGAAGCCATCAATTATTATCTTGAGACTGGAAAAAAATTGAACCATCATTAGTTGTGTTAAGAAGAGCATTCATCGGTAAAAGAGATTGCTCGAACTAAGTGAATCGACAAAATTCCTCTGGTAAAGAAAAGAATAGAATTGTATCATACATTTATACAATCATTTAAGCACTTAACAAGGCGCTGGAGCCGACGAAACCAGTTCTTGCACTTGTTTAAGTTCTTTCCATCCGTTAAATTTCAGTGGTTTATTTAAAGTCTGTGCTCGCTGTGGTTTCGCGGCTCAGCTTGAATGTTATGCTGTTTATCTATCGATAAATTTAGGAAAAGAAGTCAAAAATGTAGCAGAGAGAACTAAGAGAACCAGGGTCAATCCTTGAAATTTGAATTTTCATAAATAGAAAATAAAAA
>JBHIEE010000191.1:0-3291 GCA_046760445.1 Candidatus Aminicenantia bacterium | reverse complement strand
CCTAATTTCCAAGTATGCCAACCTCAGATAATTGGAGGGTTCTTGGAATTCTGAAATTACTAACTTCCAAGTATGCCAAGAATAGAATTAATTAGAAAGGAAGTAGCGAGCGTAGCGAAGCGTCGACCTTGCTTGCAAGGTTGGGGAGCGTAAGCGACCAGTGAAAGAATTTGGGGAACCTAGAATTAAAAAAATACGCGCTTTTGGACCTTAGGAAGGCGAAGACCTAAATGTAATAGTTTATGTAGAGGGCTTAAAAGATCGTAAAGAAGGTTATAAATTTCCTTGAACTTGGAATAGATGTTCCACTTGCCATAGATAAGGCATAAATTTCCATATAAAGATCGGAATAATCGGTTTCTTTTTTTTATAACTATAGTGTTGGACATTAATAATTGTGCAAAAATAATAAATCTATATGCTCAATTATTTGTGTCCAATACTATAGTTTCCATTTTGCTTTCTCGAATAGCCCATTCCAATAGTTCAAAAAAACCCATATAATTAATTATAGCTATAATTAATTACTTAGGGTTTTTTATCAACACCAATTACTTTGGCGGACCGCGCCACTATAACACGCGGTCTAGCTTCTGGATTCTAACCAGACTCTCCTGCCTTTCGATCTCATCAATGGATTTCCATTGATAAGCATTTACAGGAGCGGGGCGTAACCCCATTAGTGTCCGCCGTCCAATAGTAATTTAAATACAAGAAAAATTATAAAAAAATTATATGACCTATTTAAATGGATCCAAAAGAGAATATTATACTAACTTTTCACGAATAATAAGTCCTATAAGGAATTATAAAAAAAAGTATGATATTGATAAACGTGCATCTGTTTTTACAGTTGATCGTTTGATAAGACTCTTTTTGCTGGTCAACTTTTTAAAGGTTAAATATGCTACTTTAAGAGGTATTACTGCGTTTTCTTCTTCAATTATTTGTAATGTTTGTACAGGAATTCCTTCGTTCAGTCGCAGTGGATTTTCTGATTCTCTTCGAAGAGTTCCAGCGAGTCTGTTTCTTGATATATTATTTGATCTGATCTATCTTACAGGAAAAAAAAGAAAAGATTTTGAAAGTACCTGTAACCGCGTAAAAATATTCGATACCACTTTTATCATGTTATCTTTGAAGTTATTTCCATGGGCTCAGTACACACAAAAAAAAAGCGGTATAAAAATAGGCTTACGGATTGATGAAGGACAAGCACTACCTGATAATATAGTCATAGATCTAGCAAAAAGTAATGACAACAATTTTTTTGAAAAAATGATTGATTTCGATATCCATGGCATTACTTACCTTTTTGATCGGGGTTTTCAAAGAATAAAAACCCTGGACAAAATACATGAATCTAAAAACTTCTTTATTACGCGCATGTTCCCTTCCTATAAGTATCAAATAGTTGATACGCTTAAAATAAAAGTTCGTGAAAATGACACTATAAAAATAATTAAAGATGAGATCGTAAAGATAGGATCTGGGAAAAACGAATCTGAGAACTTGTTCAGGCTTATTACAGCAATAAACAAAAAAGGAGAAGAGTTACTATTTTTAACAAATCGTTTTGATCTATCTGCACTTGAAGTTTGCGAACTATACAGGTTACGATGGGAGATTGAAATTCTTTTTAAATGGCTTAAGCAATATCTTAAAATTAACAAATTTATTTCATACTCTCCTAATGGCGTTATGATCCAGATTTACATGGCATTAATTACACACATACTTATATTGTTATATAGACAAAAAAATAGACTAAATCATTTAGGACTTTTGGAAACCCTGAGAATTATAGAAGTTCAAATAATAAACGAGTGTATGTTTTTTATGTTTTTATTAGGAATCGAATTTTGCAATAAAATACGGCGAATCGATGGCTTTAAAGGCTTTTAAGTAGTTTATATTTTATGACTTTTAAATTCGAAAAATTAGAAGTCTGGCACTTATCATTAGAATATACTGATACTATTTATAATATTGCCGAATTATTACCTTATAATGAGCAGTATAACTTAAGATCACAATTGATAAGGGCTGTAACTTCAATATCATTAAATATTGCAGAAGGATCCACAAGTCAAACCAATTCAGAATTTAAGCAGTTTATCAAATATGCAGTCAGATCGTGTATAGAAGTTATTGCATGTTTATATTTAGCGAAAAGAAGAAACTATATAGACCCTAAAAACTTTAATGAAGCTTATGCCCAAGGAGAAAAATTGTTTGCTAAATTACAAGCTTTACGAAGAGCTTTAGAAAAAGGATTTTAACGGCGGACGGCGGACGGCGGACGGCGGACACTACTGCATATTCAACCAGCTCCCATGCTTGGGGGTGTACACAAACTCAAATCTATCCCATATTGCTTTTGCTTTATCAGGCGGAAATGCTTCATAAAACGATCCAGGGTCGTGTGTATTCAGATTGTCCATATTGATCTGCAATCTCTTCCAGAAAATAAGCCCAATCCTGCTTGGTTTTTCTTTCGGTGACCTTCACCATGCGCTTTCCTGCCAATGGCTCACAATATTCATAATCATGCTTAGTCGGCTGCCCTGGCGAAGCAGGAATGGGAATTATGCATACAACAGGAGCTCGTGGATCAAACTGACGCTTATAAACATCCAACACCATTTCCATAGTGGAATTACCCATCCTTTTCGTTGCCAAGGTCGGCGTACTGCTTCATGGGAGATGCTATCAATATAACCAAGCTCAACAACCTTCTCGGCTAACAACCTCAGAGACCATCTCGCAAAGCCTTCGGGTGGCTCACTGCAACTCAATGCAATTAAATGGGCTTCAAAATCTCAGTCAGCTTTTTTAGCGTAGATGCGGCTTCGCTTTCTCCCGTTGAGGGCCGCTTCGATACCTTCCTCGACAAATCGCTTCTTCACGCGATCAATCTTTCTCATACTTATATCCCGAACGCGAGCAATTTCTTCGTTTGTCGAACGTTTCATCTGATGTTCACCCTCATCGCACCCGAGTAGAATCAGAGCGTTGAGAATTTTCTGTGATTTATGTTTGCCTTTGGAAGTAAGTGCACCAAGAGCTTCGCGTTCGTCTTTGGAAAGTGTCACGATGTATTTCTTCATAATTAATCCTCTCAGATTTATATATTTTACGACCTTACATTGTTGACAGAACACTACTGCAGAATCTCATCTTTATCCTTAATCACCATCTTGTCTTTACTTTCGATTTCATTGATAAGAGTTATAACTTCATCTTTTGTAATAATCCTATTTTTCCATAAAGACTTCAATATCATACTTA
>JBHIEE010000190.1:0-3315 GCA_046760445.1 Candidatus Aminicenantia bacterium | reverse complement strand
TCAATGTCAAAAAGCTTGGGTTATACTGTTCCTGAGCCAATTAAGGCAAACATTACCAATCTCAGAGAGGTTAAGATTTATCTCAAAGGTATCCCTATGATCGGTTTTCTCGGAACATTTTCCGTTAATTTCAATATCCCTGATTACTGGGGTCTTGGTAAATCAGTTTCCAGAGGATTTGGAACGATTAAAAAAACATAAACTGTTCGAACGGTTTGAACAAAAACTGTTCAAACAGTTCGAACCGTTCAAACCGTTTTTGGAGGAGGTTTGATGACTGTAAGATATTTTGAGGACTTAGAAATATGGAAGTTGGCAAGAAAATTAACTAAAGAAATCTATACAGTAACCAGAAGAGAACCTTTCAGTAAAGACTACGGTCTTGTTGACCAGATTCGCCGAGCTTCTGTTTCCATTATGTCTAACATTGCTGAAGGGTTTGAGCGTGGAGGAAATCAGGAATTTATTCAGTTTCTTTCTATTGCTAAAGGTTCTTCCGGAGAAGTTCGATGTCAGCTCTATGTTGCTCTTGACCAGAATTATATAGACCAACAACAATTCAAAAATCTTTCTGAAATGGTAAAGAAGATATCAATAATGATAAATAATTTTATTCAGTATTTAAAAGGAAGTAGATTTCGAGGCCAGAAGTTTAAAAAACCTCCACGAAAATCATTACAAGAAGAAATGAAAGAAATATTAGAACAGTTTAATCGTAGAAATGCTAAAACAGAATGAAATGAAACCGTTCGAACAGTTTGGACTGTTCAAACGGTTTTAGAATGCAATTAGTAATTAATACAAGAGGTTCTTACTTAAAGAAAAAAGAAAACTGTTTTTTGGTTAAAAAAGATGATAAAGTCTTTGAAATTTCTGCTAAAAAAATTGATAGCATTGTAATTACAACCAGTGCTTTAATATCCACTGATGCTATCAAGTTTGCTATGGATAACAATATAGACATAATTTTTCTGGATGAATTCGGCAATCCTTATGGCCGTGTGTGGCATTCCAAATTAGGGAGCACTACTCTCATTAGAAGAAAGCAACTGGAGATTGCAGAAGCCGAGAAAGGACTTTCCTTAGCAAAAGAATGGATTGAGAAGAAATTTGACAATTATATCGACTTTTTAAGAAGACTTAAATACAAAAGACCTCATAAGCAAGAAAAAATTGACGATTCAATAAATAAATTAAACGAGATAAAGAAAAATTTATCTAAGCTCAAAGGTACAATAGAAGAGAAAAGAAATAGTATATTAGGTTATGAAGGAGCAGGAGGAAAGATTTATTTTGACGCATTAAACTATATCATCCCTGACAGATTTAAATTTGAAGGAAGAAGCAGAAGTCCAGCTAAGGACGAATTTAACGCCTTACTCAACTATGGTTACGGAGTGTTATACTCAATGGTAGAAAAAGCGTGCATAATTGCCGGGTTGGACCCGTATGTTGGATTTATCCATACTGACAATTACAATAAAAAATCTCTTGTTTTTGATTTAATTGAAATGTTCAGAATCTGGGTAGATGAGACAGTTATCTATTTATTCAGTTCAAGAAAAGTTAAAAAAGAATATTTTGATGAGATTAAAAATGGGCTTTCATTGAATAAAGAAGGCAAAGCTATATTAATCGAAGCATTAAATAATACTTTTGAAAAGAACATTCGGTATCGGGGTAGAAATATAAAAGTAAAAAATATCATTCAGTTTGAATGTCATCGGATAGCAAATGATTTAATAAAAACGGTTTGAACTAAACTAACGGTTTGAATAGTTCGAACCGTTTGAACAGTTTGGTTATGTTAGTTTGGGTAGTATACGATATTGTGGAGACAAAAAAGAGAACTAAGATTGCCCGGGCGTGCAAAAATTATGGATTATATCGAGTCCAAAAAAGTGTATTTTTGGGTAATATTTCTAAAAATGATATTGATGAGTTAGCTGTGAAGTGTAAGGATTTAATTGATGTCGAGAAGGATTCTGTATACATATTTCCTATGTGCGAAGATGATTTTAAAAAAGTCAAGTTATTAGGTCAGGCATTTGATAAAAGATTTATTTCGGACGAAGTATTGACTAAGTTTTTCTGAAATGAATTTAATGCATCAAGAAATTATCGGCGAGGAAATTTATATTACTCCATCTGAAGTGATTGAATATTTATACTGTCCTCGATTTATTTATTTTATGAATTGCTTGAATATCCCTCAGCATGAAGAACAAAGATACAAAGTTTTAAAAGGAAGAGAAATTCATAAACTTAAGAGTAAAATAAATAGGGAATATCTAAGAAAAAAGATTGGGTGTATTAAAAAAGAGTTTTCTGTTTATTTAGTTTCTAAGAAATACCACTTAAAAGGGATAGTAGACGAGGTTTTATTTTTAAAAGATGGTAGTATGGCTCCCTTAGATTATAAATTTGCTGAATATAAAGAAAGGTTATTCCGAACATATAAATTTCAGTCATTGCTTTACGGATTGTTAATCAAGGATAATTATGGTCGAGAGGTAAATAAAGGTTATTTGTGCTATTCCAGAAGTAAATCCTTTTTAAAAGAAATTAAGTTTAAAGAAAAAGATTTTTCGCAAGCTGCGGCTATAGTAAATGAGATTATAAATATTGTCCAGAAAGGATATTATCCAAAGAAGACAAAGTATATAGCTAAATGCATTGATTGTTGTTATAGGAATATTTGTGTGTGAAATGTTAACTTGAAGGAAGAAAGGAGGTGTATTTGACTCTTAAAGATATCTCGGGTAAGATATCTTCAGCTCTTTGACAATTGATCTTCTCACTGATTTTTCCCATTAAAATTTATTTATGGTGCAAGTGAATACGATTCTAAGTATAAAAAAAATAAGAAGATATAGCGGAAAAAATTATGTAAAGCACAAGAGAATTGCCCAGTAATATGTGCAAATTTATATTAAATGTTTTGAAAATAAACATTTCTAAAAATAACCTAATTCATTGGAAAATCTCAAGTTGGACGATATGTGCTGTCAGTGAGAAAAATCCACTAAAACAAGGATTGAAACTATTTGAATATAAAGGAGGATTAACTAAACAAAAATATGGTCAGTGAGAAAAATCCACTAAAACAAGGATTGAAACTCCGAAGGTCGGATGTTAAACCCTTCTCGATATATTTCTTGTCAGTGAGAAAAATCCACTAAAACAAGGATTGAAACTCTATTGCCATATCCAGATAATTCGAGTTAATATCTAGTCAGTGAGAAAAATCCACTAAAACAAGGATTGAAACTAATTGTGTGGAAATTCTTGATGAAAACGGCGAAAAAAGTCAGT
>JBHIEE010000189.1:0-3387 GCA_046760445.1 Candidatus Aminicenantia bacterium | reverse complement strand
AATATATTAAAGGGAGAGAGTTTTTATGCTTGACTTTGATCACAGTATCTGACCCCCTCAGCCCTTACTTCTTCTTGTTTATCACTTCTATTGTATCACTGCCCTCAAAAGACTTCTCTTCTATTAGTTCTCCAGCTACAGTTACTTCGACTTCGTCTCCGTCCTCCACACTTATGTCTTTAAGAAAAATGATCAGCTTTTGCCTGTCAAATTTCACCATTAAATCAAGAATTCCATCATTATCGTGGTCATCTATTTTTGTAGGTGATAATTCCGCATAAATGGGTGAATCAATATCTGTCTCATCTATAGCCACAATAGCAACAGTAGAGATGTCAATCTGGTCCACATTATATCCCTCTGGCAATTCAATATATGCAGTTATCCATTTCCCTTTGCTCTTTAAGTTTAGTGTATCTGGTTTTATATCAACAGCCGATTCTAGGATTAAGGAAACCAATTCCCATGTATCATTACTCCAACCAATATTTTTAATGTACCCCCCAAAAAGCACTACTCTTTTATTGTTTTGGTGATAAGCTATAGAAGAACCACGTCTAGGCTCAGGCGATGTCAATGTATTAATTTGAGTCCAATCAGTCCCATCATATTCCCAGGTATCATTAAATACAAAGCTATAATCACCAAATAAAATCACCTTCTTTTTATCTTTGTCGTAAGTCATAGGGGTCATTAATCTTGGGCTTGGACTATGTGGTGTATTTATCTTAGTCCAATTAGTGCCATCCCACTCCCATGTATCATTAAAATTTACTCCATATTGCTCTTTACCTCCAAACAGAACTACAACACCTCGATGCTCATCATAAACCATAGAAGGATCTTGTCGTGGAGAAGGAGAAACTGAAGGAAACCGCTGAGTCCAATCAGTCCCATCATATTCCCAAGTATCACCTAAATCCTGATACCAATGCCATCCTCCAAAAAGTACAACTACTTTGCGTTTACTATCATATGCTAGGGCAAGATGAGCTCTTGTTTGAGGTAAATGGGGAGTGGTTATTCGTCTCCAATCAGTCCCATCATATTCCCAGGTATCGTTGTATATTGTTGGCCAACTTTCTCCTCCAAAAAGCACAATCACGTTTCGATTACTGTCATAAACCATATCATAGAGATAGCGAGGGCTTGGACTATTAGGTGGAAATTTTTGTTCCCACGTCATTCCGTCATATTCCCATAAATCATTTAATGAGCAATCGTTACATGGACTCCCACCAAAAAGAACAATTTTATCTCTATGTGAGTCATAAATAATTTTATGAAAAGCTCGAGGAGGAACAGGGCTATTTGGTGTATTTATTTTAACCCAGTCCTGATTACCAGCAGATAGGATTATCTTAAAACCCAAAAAGATTGAAATCAGAAGAACGCCGGATAATAGTAGTGTTAATGAATTTTTTTTCATTTTAACCTCCTTCTTTATTATTTTTGACACTTCCTAATTTTGTGTTTTACTCTTAATTTCTTATTTTCACTCCGGTATCACCTCCTTTTTTCAGTTTTGAGGCGTAGATTTGCCTCCTCCATTTAAATTCCTATTGCAATTGTTGAAGAGAAGTATTCTATCTTGCTGTTTACAGAGTGATAGAATTTCCTTTTTTGCTTAACTCCAATTTTTTTCCTTTTCTGCTTAATTTATAAATTTCTATCTTCTATTTTACCTTAATTATCCTTCCATATAATAAGTCCGTTTTTTTCGAAATTTTATTGGGTTTTTTAAAGAATAATTTTTCAGTAAGGAAAGGAGACTGGGAGTACGAATATTGGAAATACAGGTAGGCGAGTATTACAGAAAGAAGGGTTTTAGAGTCACATATGAATACAAACTCGGAGAAGGAAAGTCAGTTGACATAGTGGCAGATAAGGACAGAAAGAGGATTGCAATTGAAATTGAGACTGGAAAGAGTGATACGATTTATAATATTAGGAAAGATTTGGATTGTGGATTTGACAAAGTAATTTCTATAGCCATAAAGAATAAAATTAAAGAAAAGATTTTGTTAGAGTTAAAAAAATCAGGTTTAGATAATGAGAAAAGGATTAAACTATTGGCTATTACTGAGTTCTTTCCACTAACTGAAAGAGAAAAAAGGTCAGGTTTTAACAATGAGAACTAAAGTGAGGTGCTGTCGTATAAAGATGGTAAAAAATACGGGAGAATATGTCTACCTATGCTTCTTTCGGAGGATATAATGTTGCTATGATCCATATAACAGCCACAGAGCCAATAATTGCTGGCACAATATAAACATCCCAAAATTTAAACCACCAATGTCCCCATATCCACCCCAGCCAAGCGCCTATCCAACCAACAAAAATCTCGGCAATAAAGCCTTGTATTCCTTTGCCGATTTTTATCTTTGCGAGAAAAAACAATATCGCCGAGATCACAATGCTGATAATAAATAAGACTATAGATGCTAAAAAACTCATTTCGATCATTGGTTGTCACCTCCTGTTTTTTAATTTACTCTTTTTTTCCCGATTGTCAAGATGCAAAACTTAAAGAATAGATTTGATAAAATAAGAAATCTAAAATTTCTATCCGTAGTTATGTTAATATATATATGCAATGATGGGAGAAAAATTATTTTTTGAAAACAGCAGAGGGGATAAACTTTGTCAGAGCAGTCAGAGTGTCAGGTCTTGACTTGATACATAAGATTTGACATATTCCTCCTTGCTTGCGTTAATAAAATAGACATAGCGAGGAAGATTTAAATTGGATTTTATAGCTGAAAAATCTCCACCACCACTTTCTTAATATCTCCTCTACAAGGCAACTGAATCCAGAAATAACTATCTCTTCTTAAAGAAATGTTTTAATAGGATGTCACATAATTATTTCATGACATTTCACTTTAAAAGTCTTCATTTTTAATCGATTTGACTATATTTTAGAGAGTATTGGATGTGCACATGGATTTATAGGATGGAATCTATTCTGACCACATAATTGACAACTGAAGAAATTTTACATATCCTTTTGTAAAACAGGAAAAGAAGTAGAGTTTGGAAAGTTTTATAACGTATTGATTTCAAACAATTAGTGGGCGGTTAGCTCAGTGGGAGAGCGCGGCGTTCGCAACGCTGAGGTCAGGGGTTCCAGAGAAGTGTTGTCAGCATGAGAAAATTCAATCCTGATAAGCGTTTTCCTTTAACTTAACTTTCAGCCACCTTACCATAATTTCAGCTATTTCGGTCAATTTTGTTAACTATTTGTTAACCGAAATTTGATGGAAAAGTCTATTTTATGAATATTCTAATTTGAATCAGATTAGTTAAAGTCATCAAATTTACATTTCAAGTTTACATTTCAAGACATAATCTTTAATTGTTTTAATTGCTATCAATTTTAGTTGA
>JBHIEE010000188.1:0-3413 GCA_046760445.1 Candidatus Aminicenantia bacterium | reverse complement strand
TTATAGGTCCACCTGGAGTGGGAAAGACTCATTTAGCCATTGCCTTAGGTATGAAAGCCCTTCACCAAGGCTGGAAAGTGCTCTTTACACAAGTCACTGAAATGGTAAACAATTTAATCTCATCTAAAGCAGATAATACCTATCACCTGAAAATGAAGTATTATCTTACACCAGAGTTATTAATATTAGATGAGTTAGGGTTTAAAAAAATGACTCAATATACGGTAGATGAATTCTATGAGATCATTTCAAGAAGATATGAGAAAAGCTCAGTGATAATTACTTCCAATAAAAGCTTTGAGGAATGGGGAGATGTGTTTTGGGATCCAGTGTTAGCCACTGCTATAATAGATAGATTGATTCATCACTCAAAGATAATTGTGATTAAAGGAGCGAGTTATCGGATGAAAGATTATAGAGAAAGTAAGGCTAAATTAAAAAATGATTCAACATAAAATGAAAGTTAAATATTTTATTGAGAGAAAGTGGGTCATTTTCTTGACCTTTTTTGGAACTTTTTCCTTGACGCCAACATTTAAAAAAATTTTCAAGATTTTGGCTTTTTAAAAGACTAAACTAATGAAGGGAAAAAGATGTTTTTTTCTTCGAAGATTAAGCTCAGGAGGATGTTTAAATGGAAATTTCTAAAATAAATAGAAATTTATTTGAATTAAAAAAACTGATTGGAGAAAGTAAAGCTATTAGAGAGATAAAAGCATTTATTAAAAAAGTAGCTCAAGTTGATCATCCTGTTCTTATTTTAGGAGAGACAGGAGTTGGAAAAACACTTATTGCTTGGTTGATTCATTCACTGAGCAAAAGAAGAGATAAACTATTCTTTCATCAAAACTGCAGCAATATAGCGGAGACACTTCTTGAAAGTGAGCTTTATGGATATGAAAAAGGAGCGTTTACAGGAGCAACAGAAAGAAGAATTGGAAAAATAGAAAGGGCAGATAGAGGAACTTTGTTTTTGGATGAAATTTCTGATTTAAGTTTTCAAAACCAGGCTAGATTACTTTTATTCTTAGAAAGTGGAAAATTTTTTAGAGTAGGAGGAGCGAAAGAGATAAAAACAGATGTAAGAATAATTGCAGCTTCTAACAAGGATTTATATAAAGAAATGAAAAGAGAAAAATTCAGAGAAGATTTATATTATCGAATAAGCACCTTGGAGTTATATATCCCAGCTCTAAGAGAAAGAAAAGAGGATATTCCATTATTAGTTGAAGCAATTTTAAAAGAAGAAAGCTTAAAACAAAAAAGAGAAATTACTATTACTAGAGATGCTCTTAACAAACTTCAAAAATATTCATTTCCAGGCAATGTGAGAGAATTAGAGAATATTATGAAAAGAGCAGCCACATTTGCAGAAGACTGTTTAATAAAGGAAGAAAATATTCACTTCCCACAAAAAACGATTAAAAAGAAAAAAGGAAGCAAATACTCGATGGAAAAAATTATGAACGTCTTAGTGAAATACCAAGGAAACAAAACCAAAGCAGCTAAGGAGTTAGGTATAAGCCGAGGCTACTTTTATGAAATTCTCAATGATCTAAAAAATAAATAACTCGTCTTATGATCGTTTATTTAAATATGATGCTGAGCTGCATATAATATAAGACAAATTTTTTAGGTTTTACTTTAAAATATAGCGCGGACCTTCAGATCGGTTTCATAAATCCATTGTGGTTTAGCTTTCAGTCTGAAACCAATTGGAGCTTTAACTTGTTAAAGAAAAAACTTACACAACTATAAACTTCTATATGACTTGAGAACTTGATTTTTTGATTCCTTGAATCTTTCCCCTGATTTCCCAGTGACGGTTAAGTTTAATCCCATTTTATTAATTTTAGATATTTGTATATTAAGATTTGGAATTTACCTAAGATGTGACACTCCTCTAAAAATAAATCTGCCTAACTAATTAAAAATCATAAACTTATAAAGCTTCAGAACTACAAAGGTGTCATATATATGACATTATATTACATATGACACTTAATTAATTTATTAATAAAAAACAAATTAGAAGAAATAATCCAAGAAAAATTATCATATCTAATCTTAAATTTTCCATTTTCTAATTTCTAATTTCAAAAATATATTTCTTTATATTTCAGCTATTTAATGCTTCTTTAGTCAACTTGGCACGAAATTTGCCAGAATTTATTTGAGAATAAGGCTATAGGATATAGATAGATGGTTAGAGAATTAAGGAAAAGGAGGTAAGATATGAAAAAAGTAAAATTTCATAACAAAAAACTCAAAAATTCAGATTTTAAAATTAAAAAATTAAAAATTAAAGAATTAAAAGGTGTGCTTGGAGGCGTGATTATTTCAGGTGCGACCGATGACGCTAATCGAAGTAGTGATTATGATACTTGTAGTTGCGTCTGCGATTCTCCTACGCTTTAGCTAAGCTTTATATAAAAGTCCTGTAGCCAAACTTTAATTAATTTAACATTAAAGAAAAAGGTTTTCAGCTAATCTTTCGGAAGAGAGAATTAACATCAAAGAACTACACAATAAGATATTGAAAACATCTAATCATTTAGTTTTCTATCGAATAGAGGAAGATAACTACGTGGTATGGAATAAATTTTTCCCATCCATACTTATAATGAATGGAAATGCAATTAAATTTTTAGAAAATTTCAAAGAAAATAAAGAACCCTTTAAAAATCTGAGTGGAATTAGGCGGTCTTTAAGGAAATTATATAGATATAAATTATTATACGAAGGGGATACAGATCCATATCAGAATTTATTTTTCAAATCAGTTGATGAAAAATTTAAAAAAGTTAATCAAAATGTTACAGACAAACACAAGCAACCTTATTCAGCCTTTCATATTATAAATGATCCTTGCAATTTAACTTGTCCATATTGTGTTAAAAAATACAAAAGAATATCGAAACATAATTCACCTTTTACAAGGGTTGAAGATAAATTAAATATGATCAACTTATGTCTTGATCAATATTTTGAAAGGATAATAAAAAATGATATAAAGGAAGCTCACATAGTTTTTAATGGTGGAGAAATATTACTTGAATGGGACCTAATAAAAAAAATCATTAAAAGGATTTCTCAAAAATATCCAAATATAAAAGTTTCCTATCATATGAACACAAATATGGCATTAATGACAAATGAAATTGCTAAATTTATGAGTAAACATGATTTTAGTACAGTTTTAAGCATCGATGGTTACAAAACAGCTCATAATAAAACCAGAAAATATTATGATGGAAGAGGATCATTCGATGATGTTATTAAAGGATTACAAATTTATAATAAGTATAATATCAATAATCCAATTAAAGGTTTTCAAGGAACAATAGAATATCCAGATCAATTTAAACCAGAAGAAGTTTTTAAAATGAGTAAATATGGTTTCGTTCAGACTA
>JBHIEE010000187.1:0-3426 GCA_046760445.1 Candidatus Aminicenantia bacterium | reverse complement strand
AAATCCTAAATTCTAATATCTAAATTCTAAACAAATTCAAAATTCAAATGTTCTAAATTCAAAACAGGTTAAAGCAATTTTTTTGGTCATTTGAATTTGGGTAATTCGATATTGTTTAGTATTTCGGATTTAGGATTTAGTATTTTCATTCTCTTTTTATTCATATATTGAAACCCTTTATGTAATAATTTCCTTTCTATTTTATTTAGACAATTTTTCTAAAGAATTCTTTGATTATTACATATTTTTTTGATGTAATAACAAACATTCTAAAATTGACGAGGAAGGTCTTTTACAGAAATAAATTATTTTTTAATTTCTTCTTTCTTGGTCTGACATTCTTCAGCCGTACATTCCTGGCAATTTTCTCCACAAGGTTCAATATGAATTGTTACCGTTGTGTTAGGAAATTCATTTTTAATATGATTCTCTAAATGAGCCGACAAATTATGAGCATTTTCAACGGTCATTTCTTTAGCTACTACTAAGTGAAGGTCAATTTGTCTTTCTGGACCTACTTTTCTCGAGCGAAACTTATGAAACCCGATATGTTTACCATAATGAGCTTGAATAATGCCTGATATTTTCTTAATTTCATTTTGAGGTAAACTCTGATCAACCAAATCAATCATAGATTTTTTGGTCAATTGAAAAGCGATTTTTATAAGAATCAGAGCAATTGCTATCGCAATAATTGGGTCTAAAACTTCAATTCGAGCAATTTTAACAATAAAAAGCCCAGCCAGAACACCTAGGGAAGTATAAACATCAGAACTAAGATGGGCGGCATCAGCTTCAAGGGCGATTGATTTACTCTCCCGTGCAACTTTAAATAAGTATCGAGAAACAACCAAGTTAACAATGACTGAGACAAACATAACTACCAATCCAAGTTCTATTTTTTCCAAATGGGTTTCTCCCATTATTTTTTTAATAGCAGAATATATAATAAAAAGAGCAGCCATAAAGATTAATCCTGATTCAACTACTCCAGAAATATTTTCTACTTTGCCGTGACCATAAGTGTGAGTTTTGTCTGCTGGTTTACTTGAAATTTTAACTGAAAAATAAGTAATTAAAGAAGCCAAAAGATCCATACTGGAGTGAATAGCCTCAGAAATAATACTTATTGAACCAGTGATTAACCCAATAATAAGCTTGAAAGCAATCAGGGTAGAATTTGAGACAACTGAAATAATAGCTGCCTTTCTTTTTATTTTATTCACTGTTCCTCAGTTATCTCTCTTATAATGTTCTCAAAGTTCTTCTTTAAAAATAATAACACAGATTTTTTTATTCTTGAATTGAAAAGATAAGGATTTTTTGAAATTAGAAAATTTAAAAAGAAAGGCTTAGTTATTGTCTATTTAATAAGTTTTTTGAATTCTTCTTCAGAAAGAATTTTGACTCCTAATTTCTTGGCCTTATCAAACTTTGAACCTGGATCTTCACCTACCACCAAATAATCAGTTTCACGGCTTACACTTGAACTTGCCCTTCCTCCCAATTCTTCAACTATCTTTTCCGCTTCATCCCTTGAAAAGGATTCTAATTTTCCAGTAAAAACAAACTTCAAGCCAGCCAGTTTTTCCGGCTTTTCTCGTTCTATTTTCTTGAATCTCACTCCTGCCTTTTTCAATCCCTCAATTACTTCCCGATTCCCTTTTTGCTGAAAGAATTTAACTATTGAGTGAGCACTCTCTGGGCCAATTTCATTAATTTCCATCAGCTCTTCTTCCGGGGCTTTGGCTAATTGTTCAATTGAAGGATAATGATGAGCCAGAACTCGAGCTAAATGCTCCCCCACTAAAGGAATACCCAGGGCATAAAGAAATCTTGCAAACCCGATTTCTTTACTCTTTTCTATTGCTTCCAGAAGATTTCGAGCTGATTTATCTCCCATCCCTTCTAAATGTTCAATATCTTCTTTTTTGAGTTTATAAAGATCAACCGGAGTTCGGATAATATCTTCTTCAACAAACTTCTCAACCAGCTTTTTGCCTAACCCTTCAATGTTCATTGCTCCTTTAGAAGCGAAATGGCGAAGAGATTCTTTAAGCTGAGCTGGACAAGATAATCCGCCAGTACATCGATAATAGGCTCCTTCTCTAACTACCTCGGCTCCGCACACTGGACATTTATCAGGTAAATGATATTTTTCCCTTCTTTTTTCCCCTTCAACAGGAACTCTTCCCTTAATCTCAGGAATAACATCTCCTGCTCTTATTACTACCACTTTATCTCCAATCCGAATATCTTTTTTATCAATCTCATCCTGATTATGGAGAGTCGCCCTAGTAACTGTCACCCCTCCAACTCTGACTGGCTCTAAAACTGCTACGGGAGTAATAATGCCTGTTCTACCAACCTGCGCAACGATGTCCTTGACTCGAGACACCTCTTCTCTTGGTTCAAATTTATAAGCTATTGCCCATCGTGGACTTCTTGTTTTTGTTCCTAATTGGGAATGATATTCCAATTGATTAACCTTAATAACAATTCCATCAATCTCAAACTCCAATTTCTCTCTTTTGGCAACCATTTGTTGATGATAGTCCTGAACTTCTTTGATATTTTTACATTTTCCTACTTCAGAACTGACTTTTAATCCCCACTCAGGAAGAGTGTTTAACGCTTCCCATTGAGTATTAAAACTATCTCCTTTAATGTGTAATATATCATAAAAGAAAATATCTAATTTCCTTTGAGCAGTAATCTTAGAGTCGAGCTGTCGTAAAGACCCAGAAGCTGCATTTCTTGGATTGGCGAAAGGAGATTCTCCTTTCACAACCATTTCTTCGTTTAATTTTTCAAAATCTTTAACCTTCATCACTACTTCAGCTCTAACAGCAAGTGACTCTGGAACTTTTCTTTTTCCTTCCCTTAATCTTAGAGGAACGGGTCTAACTGTTTTTAAATTTTCAGTTACATCTTCTCCTTCATAACCGTCTCCTCGGGTTGATCCTCTAACATACAGTCCATTCTCATAAACTAATTCAACGGATAAGCCGTCAAATTTCGGCTCAACCACATATTCAATAGCATCCACACTTAATTCTCTTTTAACTCTTCGATCAAAATCTTCTATCTCTTTCTCCTTGAGAGAGCTATCTAAACTCAACATTGGTGCCAGGTGTCTGACTTTTCCAAACTCTTCTCGTGGAGGAGCTCCTATTTTCTGAGTAGGAGAATCAGGTGTAATCAATTCTGGAAACTGTTCTTCTAAGGATTTCAATTCCTCCATTAATTGGTCATATTCAGCATCAGATATTTCTGGCTTATCAAGGACATAATAGAGGTAATTGTGATGATTGATTTCTTTTCTTAATTCCTCAATTCTTTTTTGAGCTTCCTCTCTGGTCATCTCATTCTGTAATATTATTTTAATCTATTTTTCTCGAAATTTCACTCCCCTTTTTATTTGAA
>JBHIEE010000186.1:0-3430 GCA_046760445.1 Candidatus Aminicenantia bacterium | reverse complement strand
TATTAATGAACGGCAAATCTACAGATAATTTAATCCAACTTAGAGATAATTTTCGCAATAATGCGGAAGAATTAAAAAAGTTAAGAAAAAACTATGGACAAAATAAAAACAAAATTAATAAATTAGAAAACAAAAATGAAGAGATTGCAAAAAATATAACAAAAAATATAATTAGCACCATTAAAAATAACCTTCCAAATGGTCTTCAGGATCTTCAGAGTAAAATTTATGCTGACAAAGATGGCTATGCAGATGTTTTAGGTGAGATTTTCACTAAAAATGTGAAAACCAACCAATTAAGAAGATTCTTTGATGCAATGAAACAAATAGAAAGCAAGCTTTTCGCTCAAAGAAGAGACTGGAAAGATATAGAAAATGAATTTTATTTACTAAAGCCAAAGCTTGCTTTTGCAAAGGGAAGGAAATTAATTCCAGATATTTTTTATGATCTTATTATGGCTTGTATGGGAAAGACCAACTCTAAAGAAGACTTTAAAGTTTTAGTTCAGTTTTTTGAAGCAATTGTTGCCTATCATAGATATTATGGAGGAGAGTAGAATGGAAAATAATGAGTTCCAATTCCAGAAAAATATCCTAATAAGTGGAAAAATAGTAATTGAAACTGGATTGCATATTGGAGGGCGTAATGAATCAATTGATATTGGTGGTGTTGATCTTGGGGTAATCAGAGATCCAATATCTGGATTGCCTTTAATTCCAGGCTCTTCTTTAAAAGGAAAAATGAGGTCGTTACTTGAGTTAAGTAGAGAGGATGGAAAGCCAGTAAGTGAAGAACCATGTATGTGTGGAGACTGCTATATATGTAAAGTATTTGGTGTAGGTGCAAGAGAAGAAAAAGCACAAAAAGGACCTACTAGATTAATTGTTAGAGATGCCTTTCCAGATGGAGATACCTCAAGCATCTGGAACCAGTTAGATAACATATTTTCTGGAGCAGAGATTAAAACCGAAAATTGGATTAATAGAATAACTTCAGAAGCAACTCCAAGGTCTTTTGAAAGAGTTCCGAAAGGGTCAGAATTTGATTTCGAAATGATGTATAGTATATATTCTTCTGAAGACATTGATCTCTTTAAAACAGTTTTCCAAGGAATGAAACTTTTAGAAGACTATTATCTAGGAGGTATGGGATCAAGAGGATATGGAAAAATTAAATTTGAAAACATAAAAATTATTGCCAGAGATCTAGGATATTATAAAAATGGAGAAGATGAAAAACCCATAGATTTGGTAGATATAATTTCTCAGAATGATGACAAACTTAAACAAATATTGAAAAACTGGAATACTTTAAAAGAAAAAATAAGTTAAAAAAAGGTAAAAAATGACTCAGATTATTTACATTAAGCCAAAATCTGCCTTTCAATATCCCTTATATTCAGATACTATATTTGGCGCAATGTGCGCTGGTATCAGAACAATTTATGGAAATGAGTGTTTAGAAGATATGATAGGTCGATTTAAGGGAGAAAAAATACCATTCCTAGTATCTTCTGCATTTCCTTTTGTTGAATATAATAATAAAAAAGTGCACTTTTTTCCTAAGCCAATAACAAAACTTCCAGAAATCAAAAAATTGGATAAGAGCGAAAGCGACTATGAATATAGGGATAAACTTAAAAAAGCAAAAGATTTCAATAAAGTAAAATATGTTTCAGAGGACCTATTTAATAAATTAATTTCTGGTGAAATAAAAGATATAGAATTGATTGAGAATCTAAAAAGTAAATATGAAGTAAAAAGTGGATTACTATTCAATAAGATAAATAAAAAACTTGATTTTAAGATAATTACTTTAGATTCTGCAAGAAATAAAATAAATAGGTTTATTGGAACTTCAGAGGAAATTTTTTATTCAACAGGAACTTATTTTAAAAATGCAGGGCTATTCTTCATTATTAAATATTTTAAGGATAATTGTAAAAAAACCATAAAATCTGCCTTGAGATTTTTGGAAGATAAAGGCATAGGAGGGGACACATCTGTAGGAAGAGGGCAATTTGAATGCAAAATAGAGGATAATAATACTAATTTAATAAAAGAGCCAGAAGAACCAAATGCAATCCTAACTTTGTCTCTATATCATCCCTCAGAAGAAGAAATTGAAAAATATTCTGATAAAGAAATATGGTATAAACTCCTTACTAGAAAAGGAAGAAGTTATAATGGATGTTGGAAGAAGTCTATAAAGTTATTTGTAGAGGGTTCAACTTTTCCAGATATTGAATTGGATAAGTATGGCAGCATTGAAAATGTGCTTGAACAAAAAGTATCTGGATTAGATCATGATATATTAGAATATGGAATTGCATATACAATTAAAATAAAGAGGTAGTCCTAACTATACCAAAAGACCTATATATGGCAATTCGATTTCAGATTTCGGATTTCGGATTTAATCCGCAATCTGAAGGGGTATTACTTAAATATTGTGCAATATTTATGTCCGATACTATAAAAAATGGATTAAAACCACTATTGGCTAAAATACCAAAAATGAAAGATGAAAATGAAATAGATATTTTTTGGTCTACTCATGAATTTACAGATTTTCTTGACGATACAGAAGATGTAGATATAGAACTAGAAAAAGAGCTTAAAGAAAAGATAATAATAAGGAGCTTTTTAGCTACTCTAGGTTTAAAACCAGATCAAACAACACTCATTGAAAAAATTGCACATAGAAAAAGTGTATCTATAAAAGAGGTATTATTAGATTGGATACTGAAAGGAATTAAACTCGAAATATTGTCCTAAAAAGAGGTACACGTAAAATTGATCATTAATTCACATATTAGTCCTAAAAATCAAGAGGTAAAAAATGAAATATGAAATAAAAACCTATACACCATTGCACATTGGGACTGGAAATAAATATTCCAAGGCAGAATATACTCTGAAAAATGATATATTGCATAGAGTGTCCTTGGACAAGTTATTGGCTTTCTTAAATACCATAGAAATAAAAGAGTTTACACAAGACCTAGAAAATCCCAGCTTTAGATTATATGATTTCATAAAAAATAAAGGAATTGATATAAAGAAGATAAAAAGATATACTGCAGAACTAAAATCAAGAACTCCAAGAGATAGAGTGGTAGAACAAATAAAAGTCAATGATATGCCTTATGTTCCAGGAAGTTCAATAAAAGGTGCAATAAGAACTGCGATTTTATATAAGCTTTTTTCGAGCAAGGATTTTAATTCCATAAATGATTTATTAAGAATTGGAAATCCAAGAGTGAGAAATCAAAAACTGGACTTATATTTCCAAAATAAATTAAGTAATCAAAACAAAAAAAACCTTGCAAATTATTCAATTATGAAATTTATCCAAATCTCAGATACTAATACCATAAATTCTATGGAAGTATATTGCACTAAGACTTTGGAAGTTTCTGGTAGAGGG
>JBHIEE010000185.1:0-3432 GCA_046760445.1 Candidatus Aminicenantia bacterium | reverse complement strand
GTAGTAGTTGAAGTTAGATTAGAAATGACAGGTGCGGTAGTGTCTGGAGTTGGGATCTCAAGTGTTGTAAAGGAAGACTCTGCTGAAGTAGCTGTGTTTCCTGCAGCATCAGTTGAGGCAATGATGAAGTAGTAAGTTGTGCTTGCATTTAGGTTAGTTAAAGATAAAGTGTGGTTCGTAACCAAATTGGCTGAACTGACAAAGGGAGTAGTAGTTGAAATAACAAGGGGAGTAGTGGTGCTGTACCAGACTATAGAATCTGATGCCTCATCCGTATCCCAGCTTATTTCGGCCGTGCTGGTAGTAGTAGTTGAAGTTAGATTAGAAATGACAGGTGCGGTAGTGTCTGGAGTTGGGACCTCCCCACATGGACCTATAGTATCTCCGTGAGCCAGATGAGCTTTTGCCGATGCCCTTCCTACTCTTATTGTCTGGGGGTTGTCTGGAGAACCTGGTGGAATGTGACAAATAGTAATTTTTCCATCTTCATCATCTTCATCTTCAATAAGTTCTTCTACTTGTTCAAGCGCTTCTTTTGCTTGTTTAGCAAGATTTTTCGCTTCTTGGAAATTCTCTGCCTCAAAGGCAGCCTTGGCTTGGGCAAGTAGATCATCAAACTCAGCAAAAACATCAAATAGAAACTCTATTCCTTCTTTTTCGGCTTCTTCTATTATTTCTTCTTTTTCTTCTTCTGCCTCCTTAATTTTTTCCTCAGCTTCTTCTCTATCCTCATTTTCATCATCATTATTATCCTCTTCATCATCCTCTTCAGATTGACCTTCGATTGGATGAGTAATCTCGAGATCACCGTCTTTTATTTCGATTTCGGCCTTCGAATTACTATCAGGGACATTGAATTCGCTTTCTCCTTTTTCTTTCTTGTTTTTCTGCTCGAACTTAAACTTCATTTTTAGATTATCGATAGACGCTTTTATTTCAATTTTAAGTTTTTCATCATCTGTCTTAATTTTTGCCTTAAAGTTCTCTAACTCAGCGAGATGATTTTCGGCGAGTTCAGTGAGCTCTCTTATAATATTATTAATAGCTGCTACTGCCACCGTATTTCCTTTTTCCTCAAGCTTCTTTTTGGTTTCCTCTAACTGGGCGAGAGCAATCTCGAAAGCAATTTCTGCCTTTCCAACATTAATTTGCGTTTCCTCTGGAGGGGTTGAGGTGGCCTCTTGGGAATCAGTTGAAGTGGAGATTTGAGAATCAGTTGAGGTGGAGTCTTGGGGTAAGCTTGATGTCGCAGTCTGGTCAGAATGATATGAGACTACGGATGCTAAAACCATTTTCACTTCGCTAAGCCGTTCTTCGGCAAATTTAAGCCGGAGTCTATCTTTTTTCTCGCCAATTGAAAACACAAGTTGGACCTTCTCAACTGCGATATCAATAGGGAAGAGGATGTCGCCTGGCTTTGCGTTGTCAGCAGCGGCAATAGTTACTGCTGAGCTTCCAATAAGGATAGAAATCAAAAGAGCAGCTAAGGCAAATCTTCGCTGCGAAAATATACTAAAGATTGGAAATCGGTATCCGGTGGCAGATAACTGCTCTTTTTTGTTAATCTCGTGCTCAATCTTAGACCAGAGTATATTCTTTTCATTCTCTGTTAAAAATTCTGGATGTATACGTTTTAGCTTTTTTTCTACATCAAATGGTGTTGCCATATTTTTCTAATAAAGCTTGTAATTTTTTTATAGCGCGATGATGCCAAACTTTGGCAGTTGTTTCTTTAATGTTCAAAACAGATGCAATTTCACCAAACGTCATTCCAGACCAATAGCGCAGCCTCAAGAGATCCTGATGCTTTTGGGCCAGTGCGTTAACGTGTTTGAGTAAATATTGATAGTTCTCAGTCTTCATCTCGTGACTATCACTTATAACTTTCTCATTAAGGGGAACAAATTTTTGCTTATATTTGTAGTATCGGTAGAGTTTTCGTTTGATTATTGTAAAGATGAAGCCATAGAACGCCTGCTTTGATTTATACTTAAATCTCTTTAGGGCATCCCAGAGTTCAATAAATGTCTCCTGGACAATATCTAGGGCATCGTCTCTGTTTGAGGTACGGGAATGAACGTAGGCAAAGAACTTATTACTCAGGCGTTCGAAGATCTCTCGAAAGGCCTTTTTACTGCCGTTTTGAGCCTTTTTTACCAATCTCGATAATTCTTGGCTACTTAGCTGGTCCATATCTATATGTATTTATACTAATAATAATATGTAACTTTAACCCAAAATGGTTACAAAATGCAACAATTATTTGTTGTTTGGAAAAAGGAGTCTTGATACAAACCCGGGTTTTTCGGACTTTTTATTTTGCCTGATATACTAAAAGAATGGACAGAAACACTAAAAATCCTGTTTTTTGGATTCTAATTATTTTATTTTTCCTGAATATCTTTGCCTGGCTAGTTGTTTTTGATTTAAATAAAACCCAATTTCTGGAAGTTAATTTCTTTGATGTAGGACAGGGAGATGCAATTTTTATCGAGACTCCTAAATCACACCAGATTTTAATTGACGGAGGCCCGGGCCCTGCTATCTTAGAAAAACTGGGGAAAGAAATGCTATTTTGGGATAGGACAATTGATTTGGTAATTTTAACTCATCCGGAACACGACCATATTGCCGGTTTGATTGAGGTTTTAAAAAGATATCGAGTTGAAAACATTTTATGGACCGGAGTGAAAAGAGATACGTCTGAATACCAAGAATGGGTGAGATTAATTGAGAAAGAGCAGGCTAAAATTTTCATTGCCAGGGCCGGCCAAAAAATATGCATGCGAACAGCGCAACCCTCGCCGGAGTTTACCCCGCACCGAACTCGTTCTGGTGCGGGGGCTCGGGGTATGCGAATGCGCCTATGCGAATTATATTTTGATATATTATATCCTTTTGAAAATCTTGAGGGTCAGGAGGTTAAAAATAGTAATAATACTTCAGTTATTGCCAAGTTAGTCTTTGATGAAAATTCTTTTCTTTTTACTGGCGATGCTTATAAATCAGTGGAGAGAAAGCTTGTGGATAGGGAAGTATATCTCCAATCTGATGTATTAAAGGTCGGTCATCATGGGAGCAAGACCTCTACAGCCGAGGAGTTTTTAGAAGAGGTTGTTCCCGAGGCAGTTGTGGTATCGGTTGGCAAAGAAAATCGCTATGGCCATCCCCATCCAGAAGTTTTGGAAGTTTTGGCTAAATATGATATAAGAGTGTTAAGAACAGATGAGCAAAGCGACATAAAAATTATTTCTGACGGAAATAATCTAAAAATAGAAATTTAAAATTCGTATATTCGTATTGATTCGTAATTCGTAGGTTTATGAAAAAGATTCTAATCATAGAGGACGACCCCCCACTAATTTTGCCAGAGAAACCGAGGCGGCGCACTCCCTTCGGTCGGGCCTAGTTCTCCCCCACCAAATTTTGGTG
>JBHIEE010000184.1:0-3496 GCA_046760445.1 Candidatus Aminicenantia bacterium | reverse complement strand
TCCACCTCGCAGACTTGCAGATTTCGAGGGTAGATAAGTGTGTTCCTCTTAAAAGACTTCTCTCCCTTTCAGAATTCGCAAAAAATATCTAACCTTCATTTCAAATTGCATTAATAATTAAGGTAAGTTTTTCTATGGTTGCGCGTGGAATACCTAGTAACTTTTAAAAGATTTAATTCTTATCATTAATTGGTTGAAGATTTTGGACAGGGGGAAAATCCTAGAACTTCAGAACATTGATTTCGATGACCTAAGAAAGACTCGCAGAACTGGAATTGAGGCAAATGTAAAGAAATTCATTGTTGAACCCATTCTTGAGGAATTGGGATATATAAGTGCTAGAGACATTGATTTAGAGTTCAAGGCGAAAGGTTTTGCTGATTATGCCTTACTTGTTAATGGAAAACCAAAAGTTATTGTTGAAGCTAAAAGCTTGGAAGTAAATTTAGCTGATTTTGTAGAGCAAGCATATGGCTATGCCTCTGCTAAACAAGTAGGTTATTTTGTATTAACTAATGGCAAAGAAATACGATTGTATAAAACCTTTATTGAAAATGTAATTAATCCAAAGGATAGATTGTTACTAAAAGTGGAATTAAGGAAGTTAGAAACACAATTCAGTGAGTTGTATAAGTGGATTTCAAAAGAAAGTCTAACTACAAAGAAATTAGATAAATTGACTGAAGAAAAAGAGAAAATTATTAGAGAAAGTGTTACTGCTGTCACTTTGATAGACAATTTGAAGAAAGCAAAAAGATTGCTGGTTACTGATTGCAAACCAAAAATTAAGATAAAATATAAGAATGATCCACAATTTAAGAAGAACCTTGAAGAATGGATCAAAAATACGGGTTTGGATATTAACAATGAAAAAGAATGGATAGACAAACTTAGTAAAGAAGTCGCATACTCGTTTATTAACAAACTTTATTTTTATAGGATTGCTGAAGATAGGGGAATAGTAAAACCGAAGTTAACTAGGGGAGTTATAAATGTTTTGAAGATGTCTTTTGGTCTGAGAGAAATAATAGAGTCTGGTTTTAGGGAGATTTTGAAAGTCGATTATAGAGCAATTTTCGAACAAAAATTTTTTGATACAATAGAATTTGAGGAACGCAATGTAGAAAAAATCATTGTTCAATTATCAGAGTATAATTTCAAAAACATAGATAGCGATATTCTAGGCAAAGTCTATGAATTGCACATTGACGAAAAAGAAAGAAAGGAGTTGGGGCAATTCTATACTCCTGAATGGGTTATCAATCACATTTTAGACAAAGTGAAGATTACAACCGATAAGAAAATTTTAGATCCTGCTTGTGGTTCTGGAGGATTTCTAATAAGGGTTTATGATAGATTAAAAAAACAATACGAAAAAGAGGATTGGGCAGTAGATGTAATTCATGAGCAGATCTTAAAGAACAATATTTATGGAATTGATATAAATCCATTTGCCGTTCAGTTGTCTGGAATGAACTTAGCGTTAAGAGGAATTGAATATAAAACCAATTTTATAAATGTTGTAGAAGGAGATAGTCTAATCACAAGCTTAACAAGATGGGCGGAAATTGAAAGAAAGAACATTAATAACATAACAGAGAAAATAATAATAGAAGAAGATTTTCCCAAAAGATTTGATATTGTTGTTAGTAATCCGCCCTATGTTCAGATTAGAAATATCAGGAAAGACAAAATAAAAGTATATAAAAAGTTTTTAAAAACTGCTAAAGGCAGATTTGATTTGTTTTCACTATTTATTGAAAGAGGAATAACTTTCCTCGAGAATGGTGGGATGTTAGGATTTATAGTATCTAATACATTTCTTTCTAATGACTACCTTGAAAATATAAGAAATTATGTCTTAGATACATGTGTCATTAAAGAAATTGTATGGTTGGGAACTGGGGTATTCGATGAAGCGACAGTAGACACGGCAATAATTATCTTGAAAAAAGAAACTGACCCTGAGAAGAGAAACAACAATACCGTTACAATAGGAAGAGGTATTGATGAAGATGGTAAACTCATGGGTGAATACTATGTTACTCAAAGCGAATTCTATAATACTCCTAAAAAGAGGTTTATATTCACAGAAAAAACAAAGGCAGAGGCTAGATTGCTTAACAAAATTGTAGATAATACCGTGCCTTTGGAGAACATAGCTGAACTATCGTGTGGAATACAGATATGGTCTACTAAATCGGATATGAAAAAACATAGGGATTACTTATTAGATAAACGCAAAAATAAAAGATATAAAAAAGTTTTGGATGGTAGAGACATTTATCGCTATGGTTTTAATTTTGATAAAAAATATGTCTTGTACGATAAAAGATTACTTGAAAGAGCTAGAGAGGAACGGTTCTTTTTGGCGAAAGAGAAAATAATTATGAGGTATATAGGAAGAAAGTTAATTGCTACATTAGATAAGGAACAATACTACGGTCTCAAAAGTGTTTTATGTTTGTGTCCTTTGAAAGATAGCAAATATGATCTAAGATATTTGCTTGGCTTGATTAATTCTAAATTGATGACATATTATTATAAAAAATTGATGGGTGAAAATATTTATCCACGAATTAACTTGAGTTATGTGAAGAAATTCCCAATTAAACAAGTGAGATTAGAAGATCAAAAACCAGTAATTTCTAAAGTTGATAAAATTCTTGATTTAAGTGAAAAACTAAATGAACTAAATAAAGAGATGGAAAAAACAACTAAACTTGAACAAAAATATTATGATATGTATGAAAGAAGAGAAGAAATTGAGAAGCAAATTCAAAGAACTGATGATGAAATAAATGATTTAGTTTTTGAATTATATGGTTTTCCTAAGGGTTCTAAATATAGGAAAATGATGGAAATTTTCTAATAGTTCGCCAATGCAAAAATAAGGAAGAAATTGAAGTGTAATATAATTGGAACAACTAGGAAGTCGACTAATTCCAGCATTTGAGGATGCGCGGACGTCTCACATATATAAATATTAACGTATGTGCTATAATTAATGGAAAAGCTAACATTTTTACCTTGTAGATTGTAAAGTAAATAGGGGATGCACAGAAATGACCAAATTCAAGATGGTTTCAGCTAAGATTCCAGAAGAAGTTTACAAGGAGCTGATTTTACGAGTTCCAGAGGGTGAAAGAAGCGAATTTCTTCGAGAAGCTATTCTCGAAAAACTGCAGCAGATTCCTCGTCCAGACAAGATTCTGGATTTGGACCAGAGAATCAACAAGCTTGAAGCGGGGATTTCTGAAATTAAGAAGCACTTGGCAGAGCTAGAAGTCCTCGCATACGAGGAAGGCAAGGTCAACCCCCATGTATTTTGCATCGATGAAATGGACCACAAGATTATAGATTACCTTCTCAGTCACGAAGGAGCCACAACACCAGAGCTGGCTGAACTGCTTAAAACCAACAGGTGGCATGTGCTCAATCGGCTTCGAAAGATACAGAAGCGTTCAAAGAAGCAGCTTGGAAAACCCATTGTTGA
>JBHIEE010000183.1:0-3509 GCA_046760445.1 Candidatus Aminicenantia bacterium | reverse complement strand
GAATAGAAAAAGAATATGGCAGTCCCCAAAAAGATAATTAATCCCGCTCCTTACCCGAAGTTGAATATTAAACTTAGTCGTCCTTTGAAAAAAGTGATTAGGTATATAGAGAAGGTAAATAGTGGACTTAAGGAGCGGGACAAAGTTAAATACGAAATAATAGAACATAAAACAGTTTATACTGCTTTTGATAAAGCTCAAACCTTGAAAATAAAACCAAATATCGTTGGAAAAACCTTAATTTTAAAAACTGACAAAGATTTGATAGTATCTCTAATCCCGGGAAATAAAAATTTGGATAAAAATAAACTTAAAAAAATCATCAATAGCTGGCGAAAGAAGAATAATCAAAAACCGGTAAAAAAGATTGAATTTATTTCAGAGCGACTGATGAAAAATAAATTTAAAGGAGTAAAAGTTGGGGCTGTTCCTCCGTTTGGGAGTTTATTTGGGTTTTTAACCTTTATCGAGAAATCTCTATTAAACGCGCCTAAGATTGTTGTTTCAGGTGGTGGTTACAATTGGTCAATAAAAATTTCGCCCGCTTCTCTTAAAAAATTAATACCGAATCTGATAAAAGGTAGTTTCACAAAAGCTAAAAAATGAGTTATTACCGAATTTTTTCAAAATTCTATGAAAGAGCGGCTAAAAAAATGTGTCGAGACTGCCAAGAATTTATTGAAAAAGGAGCTAAAATTCTCGATTTGGGTTGTGGATCAGGAATAATAGGGAGGGAATTTGAGAATTTTTTTGAGGCAAAACTGATTGGAATAGATATTAGAGACCAAAGAATAGAAAAAATACCTTTTCGAATTTTTAATGGTCTTTTTATTCCCCTTCCTGAAAATTCATTTGATGTTATTTTGCTAAACTACGTTTTGCATCACGCAGATGACCCTATTTCTCTTTTAAAAGAAGCAAAGAGAGTCGCTAAAAGGACTATCATTTTTGAGGACTTACCAGAAGGTTTTTTCTCCAGATTGAGGTGCTATCTTCATCAAGTTAGTTACAATGCCTTTTTCCAAAGAAAAAGAAAAACATTAAATTTCAAAACTAAAAGGGAGTGGGGAGAATTGTTTGAAAAATTAGGGCTGAAAATTGTTGCTGAGAAAAAAGTTTTGGCAATAAAATTAGATTTAATTGATCCTGTCTATAGAGTCCTTTTTGTCTTAGAAAACGCTTAATTTAAGGGCGCGTAGCTCAGTTGGTTATCCCGCACCTTTATGGGCACGTAGTTCAGTGGTAGAACGCATTCCTGATAAGAATGAGGTCGTAGGTTCAATTCCTACCGTGCCCACCGGCCGTGCCTCACTGCGTTCGTCACGGCAAATTCCAAGCACCAAGCACCAAATCCCAAACAAATTCGAATGACCAAAATTCCAATTTCTAAAACCGTTTTGGTCATTCGGTAATTGGAATTTGGAGTTTATTTGTAATTTGTAATTTGAGATTTGGAATTTCCAGTGCGAAGCACTGATTTGGGCCCGTAGTTCAGTGGCTAGAACGCCGCTTTTGCATAGCGGAGGTCAGCGGTTCAAGTCCGCTCGGGTCCATAAAGTTTGATTTGTTGTCTTGTCCTTGAGGCCCTTGCAAAATTGTTAAAATAGGAATATTATTATGATAAAATTACAAAGGTCGAAAAATTTGAAATTTAATTAAAGTATAAAACATGAGAAAGATAAAAATAGGATTAGTAATTTTAGCTTCGATTGCTTTAGTTAGTTTGATTTTTGGTGGAGTAGTTTCTGCTAAGCCTTCTTTTGGTGAAAAGAATTTCGGGAAAGCTGAATATGTCCAAGATGAAATTATCGTCAAATTGAAAGGAGACAAAGAAATCGGTTGAAGAAGCAGAAAGAGAATTCGAGGCTGAAGAAGAAATAGAGTATGCAGAACCCAATTATATTGCCTATGCTTTGATGGTGCCTAATGATCCTTATTATGGTTATCAATGGCATTTAGATAACCCGGTCTATGGTGGTGTTCAGGCTGAAGCAGCCTGGGACATTTCTACTGGTTTAGGAGTGACAGTAGCAGTGATTGATACTGGAGTGGCTTATGAGAATTATCGGGAAGGTTGGAAAAGATATTATCGAGCTCCAGATTTCAATGAAACCTGTTTTGTCGATGGCTATGATTTTGTCAATAATGATACTCATCCTAATGATGATAATAGCCACGGAACCCATGTAGCCGGAACCATTGCCCAAAGCACTAATAATAACAGAGGAGTAGCAGGAGTAGCTTTTGATGCCTGCTTGATGCCAGTGAAAGTTTTAGGGAAATATGGAAGTGGAACTTATGCTGATGTAGCCAATGGTATTATCTGGGCAACCAATAATGGCGCTCAGGTGATTAATCTCAGCTTAGGTGGAAGCGTTCCTTCTTTAACTCTCGAGAATGCTGTTGCTTATGCCTATAATAATGGAGTAACAGTAGTAGCTGCAGCTGGTAATGATAGTTCAACTTCAATTGTCTATCCAGCTGCCTATGATGCCTATGTCATTGCCGTTGGCGCTACCCGTTACGATGAAACTTTGGCTTATTACTCTAACTACGGCCCAAGTCTTGACCTTGTTGCTCCAGGTGGTGATTTAACTGTTGATCAAAATGGGGATGGTTATGGTGATGGAGTTTTACAGAATACCTTTAATCCTAATAGCAAAAATCCAAGAGATTTTGGTTATTGGTTCTTCCAAGGAACTTCAATGGCTTCTCCTCATGTAGCCGGAACAGCTGCTTTACTAATTGCCAATGGAAATGCTACCACTCCCGATGAAATTCGGGCTGTTCTTCAAGAGACTGCTGAAGATTTAGGAACAGCTGGCTGGGATTCTACTTATGGTTGGGGTTTAATTGATGCTTTTGCTGCTTTGAATTGGACGGCGGTAGCTAATAACCCACCAGTCGCTAATAGTCAATCAGTGACTACAAATGAAGACACATCGGTAGCCATTACCTTGACTGCCACTGATCCAGATGGAGACCCCTTGACTTATTCTATTGTTTCTCAACCAGCGAATGGATTGTTAAGCGGTACTGCCCCGAATGTTACTTATATTCCCAATGCCAACTATAATGGTCCAGACAGCTTCACCTTTAAGGCAAATGATGGAAAAGTTGATAGTAATATAGCGACAGTTAGCATTACCGTTATGCCGGTTAATGACGCACCAGTGGCCAATAATCAATCAGTGGAAACTACTCAGGATACTCCAGTAGCCATCACTCTGACTGCAAGTGATATTGATGGTGACCTCCTCACCTACACGGTGGTGACGCCGCCAACTAATGGAACTCTCAGCGGGATAGCACCAACTCTTACTTACACCCCTAACCCTGGTTTCGTCGGTTTAGATAGCTTCACTTTCAAAGCCAACGACGGAATAGCAGATAGCAATATTGCGACAGTGTCCATTACAGTGACAAAGGTGAATCAACCTCCGGTGGCAAATGATCAATCAGTGACTACAAATGAAGACACATCGGTAGCCATTACCTTGACTGCCACT
>JBHIEE010000182.1:0-3527 GCA_046760445.1 Candidatus Aminicenantia bacterium | reverse complement strand
CTGGCTGTACAATTTCCTGTAGAAGAAAAACCATATTGTATCATCCAGTCATCATTTCCTTCTGTTCCTGTACAAGAGGCATAAGTTCCAAAGGTTGCAGAATTTATTGTTTCACTATGCTCAAGGGTTACATCTGTGTTGTTTCGCCAAACATTTTTTATTGGTTTACCAGCATCTGGTGGACATTGTACATTGTTTGTATCATAATCATAAGCATTTTCTGGATTAGTACAACCTGCTCCAGGTTCATAAATGTTAGGTCTTCTTTGATAGATGTCTGGAGATGCTAAAACAATTGAAGCAATTCCAATCAAGATAATTATTACTAACAAAATCCATAATTTCATAGATTTAATATAGAATCTGACTAAAATAAACCTTTTTTATCTAGAATCTAAATCATTATTATGGTCAGATATAAGGGTGGATTTGTAAGAGAACCAAAAGCAGGAATTTTTAAAAACATAATAGTTTTGGATTTCAAAAATTTGTATCCAAGTATTATTGTTACACATAATATTGATGTCAAAACAATGAATTGTAAACACAGAGAATGTAAAAAGAATAAAGTTCCTGGATTTAATAGATGGTTTTGTTTGAAAAAGGAAGGTAAAATTCCTAAAAAAGAGAAGAAAATTTTAAAAGACCGTGATGAAGCATTAAAAAAACTTAAAAAAGATCCTAAAAATGAAAAACTTAAAAAAAGAATTGATTCTCTAAAACTTGCTGCAAATATTACTTATGGTTATTTTGGTTATAAAGGAAGTCCTTATTATAATGTAAAAGCAGCTGAATCAATTTCTGCTTTTGGAAGATATTATATACAAAAAACAATTAAAGAAGCTGAAAAAGATAAATTTAAAGTTTTATATGCTGATACAGATTCTGTTTTTTTAACAGATTCTCAGAGAAAAGCTAAAACTTTTTTAAATAAAATAAACAAAAAACTTCCAGGAATTATTAAATTAGAATTCAGAGGGTTATATAAAAAAGGGATGTTTGTTTCTAGAAAAACAGGAGTTGGGGCAAAGAAAAAGTATGCACTAATTGATAAAAAAGGGAATTTATTAGTAAGAGGTTTTGAAACTCGGAGAGAGGATTGGTGTACTCTAGCAAAGAATGTTCAAAAAGAAGTATTAAAACTAATTCTACAAGAAAAAGGTAATAAAGCAGTAAAATATGTAAAAAATGTAGTTTCTAATCTAAAAAAAGGTAAAGTAAAATATAATGACTTGATAATAAAGGTTCAACTAGCAAAACCACTTCATAAATATAAAGCAATTGGACCACATATTCTTGTTGCTAGAAAATTAAAATCAAAAGGAAAAAAAGTTGAACAAGGAATGATGATTAATTTTGTAATAACAAAAGGTAAGGGTTCTATTTCTGAAAGAGCAGAACCAGCTGAGTATGCAAAATTAAAAGATATTGACTTTGTTTATTACATAAATCACCAGATTATTCCCTCTGCACTAAGAGGATTAAGTGTTTTAGGTGTAAATGAAGATCAATTACTAGGGCAAGAAACATTAAAGAAAGGTTAGTATTGCAATGCTAATAATAGATTTTCCTTGGTTGTATAAACAAGCAAGGGATAAGAGAACTAAATTAGTGATTAAGGAATTAGAAAAGAAATATAATCTGGTTAAGAATAAAAGTAAACTAATAATTATAAATATAAAACAAAAATTTCCTTTGAAACTAGGCAAATGGAATATCTGGCTAGATAAAGAAAATTCTATTGCTTCTTTAGATAGTTATACTGAAATTTTCAGAGAAAAACATCATACTTTGTTACCTAATTTCCCAAGAAAGAAAGACTTGGTAATAATAGACCTAGGTGCAAGTGATGGTTTTTACACATTAAGAGCGAGGGAAATGGCACCAAAATCTAAGATTATTTCGGTTGAGCCTAATCCATCTGGATTTAGTAATTTAAAAAGAAACTTGAAGGCTAATAAAGTGAGAAATGTTATACCTGTAAATAAAGTTGTAACTTCTAAAAACGGTAAAATCTCTTTTAAAGTTGTTAGGGGGGCAATAGAAATAGGTGGAGTAAAGATATTTGGAGACAGAGGTTGGTTGGATAAAAAATCAATAAAGAAAATAAGTGTAGATTCTATTACATTAGAAACATTATGCAAAAAATATAAGATTAAGGATATTGATTTGTTAAAAATGGATGTTGAAGGAAATGAATTAGACATATTAAAAAGCAGTAAAAAGGTTCTGGAAAGAGTAAGGAAAGTTATTATTGAATATCACGGTAAGAAAATAAAAAAAGAAGTAAAGAAATTTATGTTAAAAAGAAATTTTAAGATATTATTAGAAGAAAAAGGTGAATGTGGAGATATATATTTTATAAAAACTGGTATGTTAGAATAATTATTTAAAAATAGATTTAAGAGAAAATAAATCGTTAAAAATCTTTTCTCCTAATTATTATTATGAGATCTGGTTATGCTGATGTTCCATTAGATTATGGAAGATGCCCACCTTGGTTATTTAAAAGAATGAAACGAATAGGAAAAGCAATAACAGAAGTAATTATTTTAGAATTTGGAAGAGATGAATTTTTAAAAAGAATTTCAAATCCTTTTTTCTTTCAATCCCTAGGATGTCTAATGGCATTTGATTGGAATTCATCTGGTCTTACAACTACAACTTGTGGAGCATTAAAAGAAGCTTTATCACCTGATTTAGGAGTGGTTGCATTAGGTGGAAAGGGAAGAGCTTCAAGAAGAACACCCCAAGAAATTTGGAATATAGGAAATGTATTCAATTTATCAACCCAGAAAATAGAAGAATTAGAAAAAGCTTCTCGATTAGCTGCAAAGGTTGATTCTGCAGGTGTTCAAGATTCCTATACATTATATCATCATTCATTTTTTGTAACAGAAGATGGAAAATGGTCTGTTATTCAACAAGGAATGAGAACTGATATTGGTTATGCAAGAAGATATCATTGGATTGATGAAAAAGTGAAATCATTTGTAAGAGAACCACATTTAGCAATTTGTTGTGATACTAGAGGAAAGACATTAAACATGGTTGCAAGAAAATCAGAAGAAACTCAAAAGGCTTCTGTTGACCTGTCAAAGGAAAAACCAAAAAAATTAATTAGATTAATAATGGATAAAAAAGATGAAATTGATTTGAAAAGATATTATGGTTTAGTAAATGCTTATGAATTTCAACCAAGAAATTATGAAGAAATGTTATTAGTAAAGGGAATGGGACCAAAAACTGTCAGAGCATTAGCATTATTAAGTAATTTATTATATGGAACTGAAATTTCTTGGAGAGATCCTGCAAAATATGCATTTGCACACGGAGGAAAGGATGGTTATCCATGGCCAGTTGATAGAAAAACATATGATAAATCCATAGAAATTCTAAGAACAGCTGTTGATCATGCAAAGTTGGGAAGAAAAGATAAATTAAATGCTTTGAAAAAACTAAAAGATTTTGGGAATATATGAAATTTTTATTAGTGTAATTTTATTAAACGAGCAGCGGGTTTTGCT
>JBHIEE010000181.1:0-3586 GCA_046760445.1 Candidatus Aminicenantia bacterium | reverse complement strand
GACAGTGAAGATCAGGAAAGAGAACATAGTTAGCCATACTCCAAACACTTTTGAAAAGTAGATAGATGACCATTTGATAGGTTTCGTTAACAGAAATTGGATAGTTCCTGAGGAAATCTCCTTCCCAAATATTCCCGGAGTGATGAATAGAGTGAGAAGAAAAGCCAAATCAAATATTTTTTGGGGAGAAATAATAATTTCAAAGAATTGAACAATTATAAAACCTGATGTGCCTATAAAAAAACCAATACAAATAGGACTTTTTATTTTTTCTGTAAATACTTTACTAACAAGATATTTATTCATTTGTCCGAGAAAAGTTTTTCTATATCAACTTTTTCTTTTATTATCTGACCAATTATAACGCCTTTCTCTACTAGAAATTTCACAAAGGAAGAAAGGATAATTTCGTTTTCTACTCTGACTTTAAGAAAAGAATCCTCAACCTGATGTATCTCTATTCCATGAATCTGGGATGTATCTGAGGCAATGAACTTTTTATCAACACCAGAGTATTCTATCCTATAGACCAGAGAGTCTTTTCTTAGACTTTCGATCCGAATAATCTTCCCTTTATTGATAAAGGCGATACGATCACAAACTTTTTCTACCTCAGAAAGTTGATGAGAATTAAGAAGAATAGTTTTTCCCTCTTTTTTTAATTGAAGTATCAAATTTCTTACCTGAATGATCCCTGGGGGATCCATTCCTGCGGCAGGCTCATCCAGGAAGAGAATGCCTGGATTGTGAATCAGTGCCTGAGCCCAGCCAAGCCTCTGAAGCATACCTCTTGAATATATCCTTATTTTATGGTCAGCAACATCTTTGAGACCCGGCTCTCCCAGTAAAACATCAACTCTTTTTTTAAGATCAAGGCCATGGAGCCCTGAAAGTTTTCCTTGAAAAATGAGAAATTCTTTTCCTGTCATTGTCCTGTAAAAATTCATCCTTTCTGGAAGGTAGCCAACATTCCTTTTTACCTCAACACTGGAAGGAGTTCTGCCATCAATGAATATTTCGCCAGAATCAATTTTGAGCAGCCCTAATACACATCCCATCAGAGTCGTCTTTCCTGCTCCATTTGGTCCAATTAAACCAAATATCTCTCCCTTGAATATATCTAGATTGACATTCTTTAGAACTAATTTTCGGGAAAAAAAATTCCTAAATGATTTGAATAAATTTCTTATTGAGATTACACTTTGTGAGTTTGACATAAAAAATTAATTACATTTGCAAAAATGTTTTCATGCAAATTACAGATTGAATAACATAACATCCTACCTGTAACATCCCATGGCCAGAACACACACTCTACAATAGGCGACATTACCCATTCTCCCCCACAGTCAGCACAAGAATCCTCTAAGCATTCCACATAGTCCCAGAATGGAGAATCTTCAGCCTGAACTTTAATATTACCACTAAAAGATTGGTCAGGAATCGAAAGGATTCCTGTAAGAGTTCCAGCAAATAAGGCTGCAAATGTGGCATCATTCTCCGGCATAAAAGAATGAGCCCAGGCAAATTCTTTGAGCTGGTTTTCTAAACTGGTTCCTTTTATCTTTTTTAAAAAAGAAGATATCTGATTAATTCCAATTCTTTTTGATCGAGGAGAGAGTTTTACTTGACCATCACTCCCATATTGAAAAAGAATATCAACTATTTTTCGACCTTCTAAGAATATTTCAAATTTACTTCTCTTTAAAGCACGATTTTTAATTATCGTATCTCTGATTGAAATGTTTCTTTCACCTAAATAATCAAAATAAAAATTAATTTTACCATCTTTCAATCTGTTTCGCAATAAAAGAACACCCGAGGGAGAGTAGAAACGCTGAGTACTGATTTTTTTGGATAGAGAATATTTGTTATAAAGGGTTGGAGGATCAAATTCCAACAAGAAGATCTGAGAATTGGTCTCAGGATTTAAACCTTCTATGGATTTCAATCCGCTCTTCGGATCAGACGGGATGTTATAGTGTAATACTATTATAGGAGTTATACTAAAAATACTCTCTGAAATATAAGGAGCTTTCTCAACCTTTTCAGTTATATTATCTCCCTCTAAAAAAGAACACACCAAGGTAATTATTAACACAATCAGAATGATAATTAAAACAAAATAAATTTTTCTTCGCCCATTTTTTCCTGAAGCTTGATGTTAGACCGTAAAAAAGCAGCAGAATCTTTAGCTTTATAAGGTCCAACTAGATATGAAAAAACAATAACTACTAAAAGCAAGGTAATTAAAGCCTCTACCCATACAGGTTTTTCTGAAATTGCTTTAAAAGTTAAATTTGGGCTGAGAAATACCCCAAAAAATTTCTGAAAAAAATTCATCTCCTTCAAAAATCTTTTCTTTTCATTATCAGATAAGTCACAACTTTTCTTTCATACTGTTAAAAGGATTGACCAAATAATTACACCAAATAAAACTAAAACATGATATGCATATTTCTTTTTTAAAAAAACAAAATTCGATTTATACAAAATCTTCCAACTACTATTTCTAATCAATTATCATTTCTTTTAATTTTTGATTATCCAATCTTGCCCAAGGAACCGGTTAGAGAAGCTAAGCCAATTTGAATAGCAGTACTAAAAAGCCAGAAGAATATGGCAATAAAAGCAGATTTTGTTTTTGAAATTTTTGAAGTTATAGATATACCTAAAGTTATTAAAACAATCCACCAGATAGAGAAAACATTTATATTGCTTAGAAATGTCTTAAAAGCAAGACTCAAATCTGGATTTCGAAGAAATATATCCAATCCTAAAGATACCTGAACATCTGCTGCGCTTTTAATAGAGCGAAGACCTCTCAATTGCAAAATGATTAATGTTAGGACTGAGCCTAAAAAGGTGATTATCCCGCAATGCACCACTATCGAAAATATTCTCTTAAAATCCACTTCTGAAAAAAGCTGAACAATGAGCCATAATATTACAGCAATAATAAGGAATCCAATTAATAGAAATAGAGGCGATAAAAAAATTCCTATTACTCGCATTGGTTTCATGGTATTCAATACATTTTCAGCCTCATTAGGGGATATATCAGGAGGTATAGAAAGTGTTGCAACTTGAACTACAAATGGCAAAGTTAAATAACTAATTATCATTGTTCCTACTCCAATTGTTAAAAACACTATTAACCACTTTGGTTTTCTGTTAATTTTTTTGAAAGCTTTTGTTGGTGAAAAAATGATATCTTTTATTATTTTAATCTGTTCAATAATTGTTACTTTTTCAATGTTTCTCAACTTATATAGTCCTTTTTAATACAACTTCTGACTATATTCTGGAATATTTATTCAAATTTCTCAACAGAGTTCTTCTTCGTATTAATTTGGCTTCTGAGTAATTTCAAACCAAGAAAAAATCCTAATAAACTAATTAACATTAACAGTAAGAAATAAGAAAGAGAACCTACCCAATTTCCGTTAATTGCATTAAAAATACCATTTCCAGTCCAACCAATAATTGGAAGATTAGAAATAATTCTATCATTACTGCTTAAAATTATTATACTTCCTATGAATACTAAGGGTAAAATGATATTCTTGGTTTTTTTTCTCAAATT
>JBHIEE010000180.1:0-3678 GCA_046760445.1 Candidatus Aminicenantia bacterium | reverse complement strand
CCAGTACACCACCTTGACATTTTCAAGAAAAGGGAGTAAAATTAAGCTTACTAAGTTTTGAAATCAAAGATCAATAATTTGACTTTTAATTTTTAAAAACTTAATAAAAATTTGCCCTAAACACATCTTAGGGTCTTTTTGGCTTGTTAAGATTAAGATGCCGATATGCGAATTTGATGCCGATCTAGGGATTGCTGATGTTTCTAATTAATATTATCCGCATATCCGCAGCATCCGCCTAAAATCCGTAGATCCGCATTATGTTTATGGAGAAAATAAAGATAAAAAATTTTGGGAAGGCGAAAGTTTTTTTACCCTTACCTTATTTATTGAATTTACAAAAAGAAAGCTGGGAGAAATTTTGGGAGAGAGATTTAAAAGAGTTATTTCAAGAAATATCGCCGATTAAAGATTATACCGGAAAGGAGCTAGAGCTCTGGTTTTTAGATTATGAATTAGATGAGCCAAAATATAAATCAGACCTCGAGGCAAAGAAGAATAATGATTCTTATGAAGCGGCTTTAAAGGTTAAAACAAGATTAGTTAATCTAAAAACTAAAGAGATAAAGGAGCAGGAGTTATTTTTATCTGATTTCCCCTTGATGACTGAGAGGGGAACTTTTATTGTTAATGGAGTAGAAAGGGTGGCCATTTCTCAATTAATTCGCTCACCAGGAGCATTTTTTACTGCTCAGAGAATTTCAGGTAAAAATTATTTTGGAGCAAAGATTATTCCAACTCGGGGAGCCTGGCTGGAAATTGAAACCGAATCATCAGGAGCAATAGGGGTAAAAATTGATAGAAGAAGAAAGGTGGCCGCGACAACCCTTTTAAGAGCCTTTGGCATTGATAAAGATTTGGTAATTCGAGAAAAGTTTCAGGATGTGAATAAAGGAGAAGTAGATTTTATTGAGGAAACTTTAAAGAAAGATTCTACTCACAATCAGGCAGAGGCGGTGGTGGAAATTTATCAAAGACTGAGGCCAGGGGATATGGCTACTCCCGATACCGCCCGGGAATTGTTAGAAAATATGTTTTTCAATTTTAAAAGATATGATTTGTCGAAAGTTGGAAGATGGAGGATGGGGCAGAGATTACCAGAGTTAAAATCTAAAATCCTAAATCCTAAATCCAAAACCCAAAATCCAAAACAGGAGGAAATTACTATAGCCGATAGGGTTTTGAAACCAGAGGATATTGTGGCAGTTTTAAGGGAAATTATCCGGCTCAACAATGACCCTACAGCCGTACCTGATCAGATTGACCACTTGGGAAATAGAAGGGTAAGAACTTTTAACGAGTTATTAATTAGTAGATTAAGGATTGGATTAATGAGAATGGAGAGGATTATTAAAGACAGAATGTCAACTCTTGATATTTATACTTTGACCCCAATTCAATTAATTAATCCTCGGCCGGTGATGGCAGTGGTAAAACAATTTTTCACCTCAAGTCAAATATCTCAATTTATGGATAATGAAAATCCCTTGGCTGAGTTAGAACATAAAAGGAGATTATCAGCTACTGGACCGGGGGGTTTAAAAAGAGAGAGAGCGGGATTTGAAGTTAGAGATGTTCAGCCATCTCACTATGGAAGAATTTGTCCAATTCAAACCCCTGAAGGTCCCAATATTGGATTGGTAGGTCACATAGCTTCTTTCGCTAAAATTAATCCCTATGGTTTTTTGGAAACTCCGTATTTTAAAGTTAAAAGGGGGAAAGTGAAAGGCGAGGCTCGTTATCTTAACGCCTACGAAGAGGAAAAGTATAATATTGCCTCAGGAATGGTTCCGATAGATAAAAAAGGCAATATTATTCCTAAAGAAGTTGAAGCCAGAATTAAGGGAGAGCCGGGCATAGCCAAGAGAGATGATATTGACTTTATTGATGTTTCTCCTGAACAATCAGTTTCCATTGCCACCTCTCTAATTCCGTTTTTGCAAAACGACGATGCTAACCGAGCCCTTATGGGTTCAAATATGCAACGACAAGCAGTGCCTCTTATTCATCCAGAGCCTCCCTTGGTAATGACTGGGGTGGAGAAAAGAGTGGCTAAAGATTCTGGACAGGCAGTAATTGCAAAAGAAGGTGGGATAGTCACTGAAGTTGATGCTAACCATATTAAAGTTCGGGGTTCAGGTTCCAAGGCCCAAAATTATAATTTGAGAACTTTTGTCAGGACAAATCAATATACCTGCTTTCATCAAAAGCCGGTGGTTAAAAAGGGTCAAAAAATTAAAAAGGGAGATCTTTTGGCTGAGGGGGGAGCAATTTCAAAAGGGCATTTGGCTTTAGGTAAAAATGTTTTAGTTGCCTTCTTACCTTGGCGGGGAGGGAATTTCGAGGATGCAATTTTAATTTCAGAAAAATTAGTCAAAGAAGATGCCTATAGCTCAACCCATATTGAAAGTTTCAGTTGTGATGTTAGGGAAACGAAATTAGGGCCTGAAGTAACTACTTACGATATTCCCAATGTTTCGGAAGAAAAACTAAAAGACTTGGACGAAGAAGGAATTGTTAGAGTTGGAGCAGAAGTAGGTCCAAATGATATCTTAGTGGGAAAAATTTCTCCAAAAGGAGAGGCTGAATTAACTGCTGAAGAAAGGCTCTTGCGAGCAATTTTTGGAGAAAAAGCAAAAGAAGTTAAAGATTCATCTTTAAGAATGGAACATGGAAAGAGGGGAAGAGTGATTGGGGTGAAAGTTTTTTCCAGAGAATCGGGACATAAACTCGAACCCGGAATTATAAAGAAAATTGAAGTTGAAGTGGCCGAAATTAGAAAAATTCAGGCCGGAGACAAGCTGGCTGGCCGTCATGGGAACAAAGGTGTTGTCTCTAAAGTTTTACCAATGGAAGAAATGCCGTTTATGGAAGATGGGACCCCAGTAGATATAATTATCAATCCTTTGAGTGTCGTCTCAAGAATGAATTTGGGTCAGGTTTTGGAGACCCATTTGGGCTGGGCAGCTAAAACCCAAGGTTTTTATGCTATATCTTCTGCTCTTTCAGAGGTTAACGAAAAAGATATAAAAGAAGAGCTGAAAAAAGCAAATTTGGCTGAAGATGGAAAAGTTACATTATACGATGGAAGAACCGGACTACCTTTTTCAAAAAAAATTACCGTCGGCTTCATTTATATGATGAAGTTAATCCATATGGTTGAAGATAAAATTCATGCCAGAAGCATTGGCCCCTATTCTTTAATTACTCAACAACCCTTGGGAGGAAAAGCCCAATTTGGCGGTCAAAGGTTTGGAGAGATGGAGGTTTGGGCTTTGGAAGGATATGGGTCAGCCCACACTTTACAAGAGATGTTAACTATAAAATCTGACGATGTCCTGGGAAGGGCGGCAACTTATGAAGCAATATTAAAGGGAGAGGATATAAAGGAGCCAAATATTCCGGCATCATTTAATCTTTTAGTCAGTGAATTAAGGGCAATGGGGTTAGATGTGGAGGTAACGGAGAAAGAAAAAGAAGAGAAATAATGCGAATTAATGCTAATTTTTTATGCGAATGCTGCGAATAGATTCGCATACCTAAATTCGTAGAATTCGTAAGCTTATTCGTATCATTCGGATACTAATTCGTATCAATTAGTATTATATCTTATGAGAGTAGAAAACTTAAAAGCAATCAGAATAAAAATTGCCTCACCAGAGGAGATTTTGTCATGGA
>JBHIEE010000179.1:0-3693 GCA_046760445.1 Candidatus Aminicenantia bacterium | reverse complement strand
GCTAAGAGAATAATAAAAATAAATATTGTAATTAAAAGAGTATTTTTTTTCATATTAATTTTGAAATGAGTGAAAAATTAATGTTCTCGAGAAGCGAGAATTTTACTTGATGGGTAACTCTATATAAAAGGTTGAACCTTGCTTTTTACCCGGGCTCTCAACCCAGGTTTTTCCATTATGCAATTCTAAGAATTTTTTGGCAATATAGAGGCCCAAACCTACCCCTTCGGTCCATATCCTCTGGCCAGTGCTTCCTCTAGCAAAGCTCTGGAACAATTCAGAAATTTTTTTTGGCTTCTTCTATAATCTGTTCATAGACTTCTTGAAAGCCAGTAAAGGTGGGGATATCAACATAGGTAAGATACTATTTTTTCCCGTTTCCATTAAAACAACGTTATATAGTATTTACCCTGCACCGATTCTTAAAAAAAATAGGTATGTATAAACAGATGCTCCAAAGCCAATAATAGATAATATTATTCCTAAAATGGCAAACTTTTTTTTTGTGGATTTCACTCCTATCGCTCCCAAGATTAATCCTGCTATAGCAATCCAAAATGTTCCTGTTAAAGAAATTGCTAAAAACGATATAGTAACCATTACTCCTGGAATCTTTATTATTTCTCGAAACTCCATTCCTATTATTGCAGCCGGTATTACACTAATTATTCCCAATATTAATGAGGCAATAGCCTTTCCTTTGGAATTAGGGTTGGTTTCAAGCTGATTAGAATTATAGATCATATTCCAAATGAATATTTTTAAATTTTGTCTATGTCGACTTTTTGTTCATTTTAAGTTATCTAATTTTCATCAAAAACTCAATCCCTTAAAATCTAGAGTTCCATTTTAAAAGAAGCGAATTTGATAGCTAATTGTGAGTGTAACCAGCTTTTTGCTGATTTCACAATAGCCCTACCTGGATGATCTCCAGCTAATTCTTGTTCTGCTTTAATTAGTTCTTCTTCAGCTTTGGCTATTTGATATTCAACTATTTCTTGAAATCCTGGATTACTAACAGGAGTATTCTTGGCATCATAAAGAGATACCTGGGCTAATAGTTGGTCTGTTTCTAGTAGTTTGGCAATAGCTTCCTGAAAAGCTAGTTTGAGTTCTCCTGGCATTCTTCTCCATAACTTCAAGCTCAAAGACATGGAAACCACTGCTTTGTATTCTTTGAAAAATACAATAAGACCTGTTTTGGGAGGGAAACATTCTTCCTTGAATATCTCTTTTAGCTTTAGTTCTGCTTCATAAATCTCGAGTCCAAATATTTCTTCTAGGCCTATTTTGTCTGGGTGAATTTCAAATATTTTAGAGTCAATACAAATACCTTTCTTGAAAAAGATTAAATGAGAAGCATCAATCCATAAATCTTGATTTAAGCTATCTTGGATTTGTTGAATAATCCAATCAATCATTCTGTCGATTATCCATTTTCCAGTTTTAGCAGACTTTAATTTGACAATTGCCTCCTCTTTAAAAGTTTTTGGACTTATCACTTTAACTGAAGTAGTAGCGGTGGCAGTAAATTCACCATCGTTGACTTCTAGTTTAACAACACCCTCATAATCATTATTCCAAATATGCTCTGCTGTTGAGGCATTTAACCAGTTAGTATCCCAGATTCCATCATTGTCAAAATCCCAACGATATTGTAAAGGGTCATTGTTTGGATCTGTAGAACTGCTGGCATCAAAAGTTATTGGCAGGCCTCCGTAGCCTTGATAGGGACCATCAGCACCTGCTACTGGTGGCAGATTAACTCCACCTCCACCATTAGTGAAGCCAAAAATAATGTAATAATCATTATCTTCATAAATAGTGGTACTTAAGAATAATCCATTTGTTATTTCTCCTAATTGAAGTGTTATTTTACCTGAACATTGAGGATTTACTTCCTGAAGCGAAGTTGCGTTAGGGCAAACATATACTGTTCCGGTAGCTGAATGGGGAATGTAAAGAATTTTTTCTTCTTCAATCAGGATTGGCCAAGAAGACATATAAAGAATAGATTTCTTTGTTTCTAGATCAATATCGGCAACTAAATTTGAAAGATCAACATCTTCGGTTGCTTGTTCGAAGTGAACCTTAAATCCTCCAACAAGTTTTGCTGGGGAAGTTACTTGAGTTATTATAACCCACTCCTTTGTGTTTTGAGCATTAGCTTGTTGAGTTAGATTAATGCCCTCTTCTCCGCTTAATAAAGGGATGAGACCTGGAACAGGTAAGAAGATTTTAAATGGCTTCTTAAATTCTGCTTTTACTTGAAGATTCCAAGATAACTCTTCTGAGTTTCCGTAAATATCAATTACTGTTAAACTTACTTTATATGTGCCTGGATTTTGATATATCTTTTTAAATTCATTATCCCAAGTAGTAATAGTTGGGCCATCTCCAAATTCCCATTTATAATGAGAAATTTCTTCTGGTTTTCGATTTTTCGCATAGGCTTTAAAAGTTATCTCGTGCCCAGTAGAAACTTCTCCTGGGCTAACGGTAAAATATGGATTTATTGCCGAAGGAAATCCTCCTATAAGTGTTTCATAATTAATCTCTTTAACATTATCTCCATTTATTTGTACAACTCTTATAAATTCTCCGGTAAGAGTATAATTGGGATAAAGAGGAATTTGTGAAGTAGGTTCAGTTTCCGTTACTTCGTATTCTTCACCCGGACTTGTAGTGGCGTTAATATGAGTATGACCGGCGAAATTAAATACCTCGCAGTTACAATCCCGAATAACATCACTAATATTTTCTCTATCCCAGGGCCAAAAGCCACCCGTAAGTTTAAACTCGCCTTCTCCTATTATTCTAAATGGATAATGGGTGAATACAACAACTTTTCCGCCTCCGTGATTCTTTAATTTTTCTTTAAACCATTTTAGAGTTGTGTTTTCCTGAAGCTCCGAATTTATTGGTAACCCAAGTAATTTCCAGAAATCTCTCGAAGCAAAGTCCAGCGAAATAAAATTTGTTCCGCCATAACTGAAAGCATAATTCTGGAAATAAGGAGGGCCTTCATATCCTACTTGCTCTTCTTGTCTTATTAATCCTGTTTCTCCAAAAAGACTCTTTATTTTTTGTGTGTTGGTTGAATTTTCTTTCCAAAAAACTGTTTCAAAGTATTCGTCTCCGAGTGGTTCTCCATCTTTTTTCTTATCTTGAACCCCCATTATTCTGTTATCTGGTTTCGTAGTTATTTTCTGGACATAAGGCCAAATATCATGGTTACCAATTATAGGAATGTAAGGAATTTCTAATTCATTTAAAATCTTTCTCGCTGTTAAAAATTCCGAGTATTCGGCAGTATCAGAAATATCTCCAGTTACCGCTACAAATTTAATATTATAATCAGGATTTTTATGATTATTGTTTATCCATTCGATTATTTTCTTTAATCTTTCAGTGAGATAATAGTCTTGGCCAATTTCTCCATCACTATAACTTTCTGTGTCGTAATCAGGAATTCCCCAGCCAATATGTAAGTCGGTGATGATGGCAAAAGACCATTTTTCCGGAACTTCCCATCCATTTTCTACCATAAAAGGATAATTGTCCTGGCCGCCATAAAAAGTATAAGGAGCATCACCTATTCCATCGCTTCCTGGTTGATCTTGATTGGGGCCTGAGTATAAATCTATCCCGATATAATCTGACCAGTAATTACCTCCTGAGGGATAGCCGTTA
>JBHIEE010000178.1:0-3724 GCA_046760445.1 Candidatus Aminicenantia bacterium | reverse complement strand
CAACAGCAGCGAACAGCGTATTTGCGGTTCGCGGAGTTTACCCAAACCCCGAGTATTCGGGGCTTCGCAAAGCCTGAAAACATTATGTGAAATTACGGACAATTGGGACAAATTTTAAAACAAACAAATTAGAAGGCAAAATTATGATTATGCCGATTCCATATAGATTGATTGGTACTTTTTTAGCATTAATATTTATCATATTAGCAATCGGAGAAGCTGGTACAAAAGGCAAAATTTTTTTAGTAACAGTCGCTTCATTATCATTTATTTTGCCAATTCTTTTTCCAAATCCCATATTAAGTGAAATATGCTACTTTGGGAGGTTAATATTTGGTATAGGTTGTTATCTATACATTAAATGGCATAGTCATCCAATCCGTTAAACAGGCGTTGTTATTTTTGAAAATATAGGAAACATTATATGTAAATTGAGTAACCAGAAAGGAGAAAAAGAGAAAAAAGGTCTGGTCTTCTCATTTCATTTATTAATTTACTTTACTTAATAGTAAATTCAACCTATACTCCTAACCAAACAATTCCCAAATAATACCCGCTTAGAAGTTAGAGAACAAGTTTTTTAAAAGATTTTTCCTCAAAAAAAGAACAAAATTTGCGATAAAAAATTATAGTTATTATTGGCAATTTTCACTCTTAGTGTTCTATAACCAATAATATTGGTCATACGACCAATGTAGTCGGTTATATGAGCTATTTTGTTGGTCAAGAGGTTGAGTATGTTAGAACCTTTATTTGAATCAGAGAAAAAAGAAAAAATCCTTTTGTATCTTTATACTCATAGGGAAGCATATGCCAGAGAAATTGCCAATGCATTCCAATTTCACTTAAATACGGTTCAAAATCAGTTGTTGAATTTAGAAAAAGGTGGCGTTCTCTATAGTAAATTCAAAGGAAAGGTGAGATTATTTGGAATTAATCCCAGGTATCCATTCAAAAAGGAATTAGAGGCACTTCTTGAAAAAGTGTTAATATTTATTCCTGAGGAAGAAAAAGAGAAATTTTATAGACCAAGATTAAGACCTCGCCGAACAGGAAAACCACTTCAAAAAGAATAAAAAGAGTAAAATCAAACTTACACATTTAACCAAACAATTCCCAAATAATACCCGCTTAGAGGTTAGAGAGCAAGTTTTTCTTTAATATTTTCCTTGAAATAATTGTAAATTTAAATTCTTTCTGTTATACAAATAATTAAGGAGGAACTATGTTTAATAAAAAGTTTTTTCTTTTAATTTTAGGTTCAGTCATATTTTTTTCTCTTTTCTTTTCATTAAAAGCTGATGAAGGGATGTTTCTCTTAGACCAACTTGACAAAAACTTGATGGAAAAGATGAAAAAGATGGGGCTTGAATTGTCTGCAGAGGAGATTTACAATCCAACAGGGAGCTGTCTGGCTAAGGCTGTTGTCCGCATGGGAGCAACAGGCTCTTTTGTCTCGCCCAAGGGACTTATTGTTACCAATCATCATGTTGCCTTTGGTGCAGTTCAGCGAATCAGCACTCCTGAAAATAATTACATTGAAAATGGCTTTTTAGCCAGAAGCTTAGAAGAAGAAGTTCCTGCTCCGGGTTACAATGTCTATGTTCTTATTTCCTTTAAGGACATAACCAAAGAAATTCTTTCTGCGGTTAAAGAAGGAATGACTGATTTGGAACGCTACAAAGCGATTGAGAAGAAAACAAAAAAAATTATAAAAAAGGCGGAAAAGAAAGGTGATGTGGAATGTCGGGTAGCCTCTATGAATGGTGGCATGCAGTATTATCTTTTTACTTATATGAAAATTAAAGATATCCGAATAGTTTATGTTCCTGCTCGCTCGATTGGTGAATATGGAGGTGACATTGATAACTGGATGTGGCCTCGACACACAGGAGACTTTGCCTTTTTCAGGGCTTATGTCAGTCCTGACGGCAAACCTGCAGAATATTCAAAAGATAATGTTCCTTATCAACCTGAATCTTATCTTAAAATCTCCACTAAGGGAGTTAAAGAAGGTGATTTTGCAATGATTATGGGCTTCCCAGGAAGAACAATGCGCTATAAAACTTCATTTGCCATTGATCAGGATCAGAATTTCCGCTATCCTTTTCAAATCGAAACAGCAACCCAGTTGATTCGCATCTTAGAAGAATTCTCTCAAAAAGATAAAGATGTCTCCATTAAGCTTGTTTCTCGAATTAAAGGGCTGAATAATGTTCTCAAAAATAACCAGGGAATGCTTGAGGGGCTAATCAGAACCAAGCTTCTTCAGAAAAAAAGAAGTGAGGAAGAAGCTTTTACTGAATTTATAAAAACCAAACCTGAACTCCAGAAAAAATATGGCCATCTCCTTCCTCAGATTGAAGCTCTTTACCAGGAACAAGGAAAATTGCAAGAGAAAAATGCACTGTTGAGGTGGATGTCATATGGAAGTCAGATGATGAATTTTGCCCTGACCATAAATAAATGGTCTATTGAAAAGCAGAAAAAAGACATGGAAAGAGAGCCTGGCTATCAAAATCGTGATCTTCCCCGAATTAAATTGCGGTTAAAGATTGCTCAAAGAAGTTTAGTTCCTGAAGCTGACAGAGAAATTCTTAAGTATTTTCTGGAAAAAGCCCTCACTCTTCCTCCTGGGCAAAAATTTGAAGCTATAGAAAGACTATTTAAAGCCAATCCTTCCAGACCTAAAAATGAAATAATAGCTGAATTTTTAGACAATCTATATCAAAATACCCGGCTCGTCTCTGTTGAAGAAAGAGTAAAAATGCTTGAAATGAATCGGAAAGAATTGCTCAAGCTCAAAGACCCATTTATTGAATTCGCTGCTGAATTAGAAAAAGAAAGGGAAGTATTAAATAGAAAAAGAAAAGAGTTTTCCGGAGCTATCTCAAGACTTCGACCTCTTTATCTGGAAGGAATTTCTCTCTGGAAAAATATCCGCCTCTACCCAGATGCAAACAGAACTCTCCGCTTTAATTATGGTCAAGTAAAGGGTTATTCCCCACGAGATGCTGTTAGGTATTATTACCTGACCTCATTATCAGGGGTGATAGAAAAATACACAGGAGAAGAACCTTTTGACTGCCCTGATAAGCTTCTTAAAGTCTATCAGGAAAAAGACTTCGGACAGTATATTGACGAAAACATTCAGGATGTTCCGGTAAATTTTCTAACTACCAATGATAGCACAGGAGGAAATTCAGGCAGCCCAGTAATGAATGGCAAGGGTGAACTAATTGGTCTCTTATTCGATGGTAACTATGAAGCACTGTACAGCGATTATTATTTTAATCCTGAATTAACACGCAGTATAAATGTTGATATTCGCTATGTTCTCTTCATTGCTGAAAAAGTTGACAAGGCATTAAATGTCCTAAAAGAACTTGGAGTAAAATAACCCTCTTTCGTATTTAAGTTGATAGTTTAAATTAAGAACTCATAAAACTCTAATGTCTGAGATATTTAAATACTAAATCCTAATATCTAAATCCTAAACAAATTCAAAATTCAAATGACAAATGACAGAAATTCAAAACTCTATACTGTTGGCAGAGCTAAGCTCAGCTTTGTTGTTTTGAACATTTGGATTTTGGATTTAGATATTATTTAGAATTTAGGATTTCGAATTTAGGATTTAACACCTCTATCCAATATCCTATGGCTACATAATTATGCCATTTCAACTTTTTTTACGAAAGAACCTAAAATAATATTTCTTTCT
>JBHIEE010000177.1:0-3838 GCA_046760445.1 Candidatus Aminicenantia bacterium | reverse complement strand
ATCAATCCCCTATTTTCACATTTTTTATGTCGAAATTTAGTAAACTTGCGCTAGTGAAAATTAAAATTATTGGATGTAATCTGGAATGGTACGACGAAGGCTCAAAAGATCATGGTTGCAATGAAACACAGCGCATCCGCTTCTATCGATCTTACGCGCATTTTACTGAAATATGCATGGAGAATTGGGATACATCTCGAAGAGATTTACAAGACTGTTGGACTTGATCCCTCTATTTTGGAAAACACTGAGGCAAGAATATCTTTAGAACAATTTAATGCAATCTGGAAGGAAATTGCACTGCAGGCTGAGGATCAAAATTTTGGACTGCATTTTGGGAAAACAGTATATAATTTTCCCAGAGGACACATCCTATTTTCAGTGATGATGAACTGCCCCACTGTGGGGGATGCAATTGATAAATTTTTCAGGTATCATAGCCTCATGGCGGATGTAATTCAGCCTCAAATGAATCAACAGGATGACTGTGCCTATTTCACATGGGAAACTATCTACCCAGACCTAAAACTTCACCGACATCATTCAGAAGCTGTTCTTAGCATGCTTATATCTATTCTTCGCCGTCTTACAGAAAATAAAATTAATCTTGTCGAAGTTCGATTCACTCATCCACAGCCTAAAGATATAACTGAACATCAACGAATCTTTTGTGCTCCGTTATTGTTTCAACAACCCAAGAATGAATTGGTGATCGAACAAAAACACTTGTCCTTACCTATTTTTTTAGCCAACCCCGAACTTCTTGAGATACTTGAACAATTCGCACAAAAGCTTTTAGACAGGTTATACTCGCCGGATACCTGGCCAAATAAAGTTATTCGATTGATAGGTAAAATGCTTTTGCGTGGGGAAAAGCCTGGTATTGAATCGATTGCACATGACTTAGCGATAAGTACTCGGCATCTGCAAAACAGATTGAAAGAAGAAGGAACTACTTACTAGAAGCTTCTTGATCAGGCAAGAAAAGAAATCGCATTAAATTATCTGAAAAAAAATGAGGTGACGCTCTGTGATATTGCTTTTCTCCTTGGGTTTTCAGAGCAAAGTGCCTTCAATCATGCTTTCAAGCGATGGACGGGATCTAATCCCAAGGATTACCGGAAAAAATGAATTTTTCATCTTTTTGAGGTGTATTCGTATCGGCTTGATGCCATAATACCACATAACAAAGTGCTGGAGCTAACTGCCTTATTGTACGCTGAAATCGCGGCTCGTTTTGCCTTTGTAGATTGTCTTCTGTTTAAGGTTGGTTTTGCAGAATCCGTGCGGCAGGTGAGCTTTGGCCGTTAGACTGTATAATTCTTCCTTTTCCATATAGTCACAGCGGTATATCAAGAGCTGAGTTAGCGAAATCACAGGCATTCACGAAATTTCCACTTTGTGTATTTTTCTCGTAGCTTGTCATATAGTCCTGAAAAAGTTCTAAAAGTTCTTGACAATTTGTCATTGTTTGTGCTAAATTTAATAAATAGAATGAATATTCATTCAGAACTATTAAAAAACCGTATCTATGTAATTGTACGTATTTGAAATTAGTTTGATGAGTCAAAAAGAGAAAAGAAACACCCACAATAAGCAGGAAGTTATCCTCCAGGCCGCACTGGAACTATTTACAGAAAGAGGTTTTCATGGAACTGCTATGCCGCTTGTCGCTGAACGTGCCAATGTCGGAATGGGCACGATATACCGCTACTTCCAGAGTAAGGAGGCGCTGGTCAACAGACTCTACCAGAAACTGAAGAATGAATGTTATGATGTTGTAATGAAAAACTTTCCCTTTAAGGCCCCTATTCGTGAGCAGTTTCACGAGTTTTGGTATCGAATAATAATATATTATATTGAAAATCCACTAGCTTTTTCGTTTTGCGAGCTTCATTATCACTTACCTTATTTAGATGAGATAAGCCTTAGGCTACAATCAAAGTTTTTAGAACCGATTATTGCTTTATTTGAGCAAGCTAAAAAGGAGCAAATTATCAAAAACCTTCCATCAGCACTTCTAATCTCGATTGTACATGGGGCGATGGTTGCCATCATAAAGAACGGCCAAGATGGGAAGTTTGAACTAACTCCTGAGGTAGTTGAGCAGGCCGAGAATTGTTGTTGGGAGGCGATACACCTGTAAAAAGAGTGTAATATTTTTTCCGAAAATTTGGAATGAATGTTCATTCTAAATATATGTATAGAGTATGACACAGCTGTCAAAAAATACTTGTGGTTAACCATTATTTTTATAAAAGGAGAGTGCAATGAAACAAATTGACCAAAATAAACACAAAAGAACTGCTCTTATTACTGAGAAGTCCTGTGGAATTGGGTATGAATTAAGCAAGTTATTTGCACAGGACGGATACAATCTTGTGATGGTGGCAAGAAACAAACAAAAACTTGAACAAATAGCAGATGAATTCAAAGAAAAATTTAGTATATCAACAAAGGTTATTCCTAAGGATTTGTGTACAGAAAAATCTCCAGAGGAAATTTTTTATGAACTTCAACAAGAATCGATTCGGATTGATATTCTGGTCAATAATGCCGGATATAATGAATATGGTTTCTTTTCAGAAACAGAGAAGGAAAGGATGTGGAAGTAATGCATATATGAAAAGCATGAGATATAAAGAACGAGAAAGATTACGAAATAAATATAAAAAAAGGAGGCTAATATGAAGAATAAAGATCAGAATAAAAAGAGGACGGTTCTTATTACTGGAACTACAAGCGGAATTGGATATGAACTTAGTAAAATTTTTGCAATGGAGGGGTTCAACTTAGTTTTGGTGTCCAGAAATGAGCAAAAGCTAAATGCACAAAAAGAAGATTTAAAAAAGAGGTATAGAGTAGAGGTTTACACCATCACAAAGGATCTTTCGGAACCTAAAACACCAGAAGAAATATTTTCAGATGTTCAAAGTAAGGGGGTTCATATTGATATACTGGTAAATAATGCTGGATTTAATGAATGTGGTCCATTCTACGAAACTAGCCTTGAGAAAGAGTTGCAAATGCTGCAAGTGCATATAGCATCGCTCACACACCTAACAAAACTCTTTTTGCCAGGAATGATTAAGTATAAGTATGGTAAGATATTAAATTTTGGTTCAACTGGTTCATTTGCCCCTTGCCCCCTGGATGCTGTTTATTGTGCTTCTAAAGCATACGTATTAAGTTTTTCAAGTGCCATTAGGGTTGAGCTTTTGGGAACAGGGGTAACAGTATCAACATTATGCCCTGGCGCAACGAAAACGGAATTTGCTAAAAAAGCAAATATGGAAAATACATTGCTTTTTAAAAGATTTGTGATGAAGCCACAAGCAGTAGCCGAGATTGCTTATCGTAAGTTTATGAGAAATAAAAAAGTAATTATTCCTGGATTATATAACCGGATATTGGTTTTATCAATTCCGTTTACACCAAGTAAGATTTTGGAAAAGATATCAATATCTCTTCTTAAGAGGAGTTAATCCTGAATCCGTTGTGCTACATTTATTAATGACTATAAGGGTTGAGCTTTTAGGAACAGGGATGATAGTATCAGCATTATGCCCTGGCGAGTTTCATCAGATCCGATTACACCAGATAAAATCATGATATGAAAATCGATGGTTCTTCTGACACGAAGGTAAAAAGTGACCAGAGATAAAGGAAAACTTATTCAATAAGTGATTTTAGATCAAAAACTTTAACCATTATTAAGACATGGTTACCGGTATCCGAGTCTTTTATTTTGCTATTGACGGGGTTAACGAGTGCCATTTTATGCATCAAAATACTAGGTCGGAGAGGTAACTCGTGAGAGATAGCCATAGTGCTGGTG
>JBHIEE010000176.1:0-3910 GCA_046760445.1 Candidatus Aminicenantia bacterium | reverse complement strand
TTCTTAAGTCAATATGCTTTAGCTCAAAAATCAAATAATAACTTTCAGCAACAAAAGAAAGAAGAAATCCCCAAACCTACCTATGAGGTGGAGGTTATTGTTACCAATGTTGATGTTATTGTGACTGATAAAAATGGAAAACGAATTTCAGGTCTTAAACCGGAAAATTTTGAAATTTACGAAGATGGTTTACTTCAGAAGTTGACTAATTTTTATGAAGTCAAGGGAATGGAGGTTTATGCCTCTATCCCTGAAAAAGAAAGTGGTAAACTTTTAGTGCCCTTACAACCTTTGCCCGAAATATCTGCACGAGCTAGAAATAAAATCATTATTTATTTCGATAACTGGCATCTCCATCCCCTAAATAGAAATTGGAGTGTAAAAAAAATAAAATCGTTCATTCGAAATAATTTCTCTCCTGATAGTAATAACCAAGGAATGGTAGTTTGTCTCGATCAAAAACTGGACATCGTACAGGAATTCACCTCAAATCAATATAAGCTTATCCAAGCTATAAATCAAGTTAAAGGACGTTCTGGCCAATCTCTTTTACGAATAAGGACAAAAGAAGAGCTAAGAAAAGAGCTAAACAGAATGATTACAGAAACAAGGAGATTTGATAAATTTGAAAGTTATGAGAGAGCTTTGGGCTATGCCAGGAATTATGTTGAGGCTGAGCAAAACGACCTTATATACTCTCTGAAGTCTCTGAATGCTTTTATAAATTATTTGACTGGAATCGAGGGTAGGAAAATACTGATTTATGTCAGTGATGGATTGCCTATAAATCCAGGTGAGGAAGTTTTTACTTTCCTTGATCAAGCCTTTCCTTTGGGAAACGCTAAGGTTGAAGCAATGAACTATGATGCTACTGAGTTTTTCAAGGAACTGACAGCAAGATGTAATGCCAATGAGATCGCCCTTTACCCCATCAATGCCCAGGGACTTGAGACCATGATTCTTTCAGCAGATAAGCAAGCAGGATGGAATATTTATTCTCGAGGCTCAGGCATGGTTAAGCCTGGATCAAGAGTAAAAAACGATGCTCTTAAACTTATGGCTCGTGAGACAGGAGGTCTTGCCATTCTAAATACTAATGATATCGAATCAGGTCTGGAGCGAATCGAGGATGACCTTCATTTTTACTATTCCCTTGGATATGTATCTCCTCATCGAGAGGATAATAAATATCACTCTATCCAGGTTAAGTTAGTTGGAGTTAAGGAAAAATATAATGTTCGTGTTCGGCATGGATATATGCGAGTTTCTCAAGAAGAGAAAATAAAAGATGCTGTTTTTTCGCGACTGTTCCTTCAACGTGAGTACAATCCTATGGAGGTTATGGTGCAGATCCTGCCTGTAGAACCAATGCCTGGATCCAATAAGCTTCGTCTAACATTAAAACTCCTTATACCCATAAAAAAATTAACATTATATCCTCGAATGAATGATTATATTGGACAAATTAAGGTATATTTTGTCCTAAGGGATTCAAAAGATCATATATCTCCTTGCTATGAATTGACTCAAGAAATAAAAATACCTGTTGAAGATTATGAAATTGCTCTTAAGAGAGGTTACCCATATCTTGCTGAGATGTATGTAGATCCAGGTTATTACACTGTTTCTCTTGCTATTAAAGATGTCCTTGGTGTTACTACAAGCTATCTTCAGTTAGAAAAAATGATAAGATGAATGCTTCCATATTGTGTGGATAATTTATTTCTAAGATAATAATTAAATTCCATCCCGAGTACTCGGGATCCAAAGTCCGAAATCCAAATGCCAAATGAATGTCAAATGATTAAATGTCAAAACCGTGAAGTGTAAAGCGTAAATCGTAAGGTATTATTTATCACTTTACTCTTTACTCCTTACTCTTTACGATTTACATTTGTCATTTGAGCTTCGTCACTTGAATTTTTCATTCTTCTATTATATTATGCAAGCTATTCAATCCAACCTAATTCGCTGAACTCAGGGAATCCGCTGTGGGCGATTCCCCAGTAAATAAATAAGATAATGGCTATTAAGTAACCACAGAAGAAAAATAGAAGAACAGGGTTTTGATTCAACTTTATTTTTGTTTTTAACAAAATAGCAAAAATAAAAACTCCAATTATAATCGCTGCTGGAAGAGTGAGATACACTGTCTGTCCCTCTATACCATTTACTGTATAAGTAAATCCGTAACAAGCTGAACCCAATAAAGTTAATGCTCTCATTCCTTTGGAATAGGATTTGAACGAAAGCCTTAAGGATAAAATGATTAATCCTAATGAAATTCCTATCACTCCTCCATCCCATATTGCATGACTGATTACCTCATCATAAAGATAATTTAACTTATAAATATCAGTCCCTTCCATTTCTTTCAGAAGATAAGAAAGAGAGTTAGCTGATAGATGAATTCCATGTCCATCAATATAAGCTATGGACATTAAGAAGAGAATAATTTTGCCTGTTTTATCTTTTAAATTCTCTATATATTGGCTATCTCTGGCTCTCTTAATATTTGAATAAACCATAAAAACTACAAATATAATAAAGAAAGGAGTAAAAAAATCAAAAAGTTCTGCTGCCCTGATGTTGTTTTTTATATTGTAGTTTAAAAAGGCGGGCATAATATGAAAAAAGGCAAAAGCAATACCAAAAATCAGGAGCCAAAGGGATAGATTGCTACCTTTATTGTCTTTTGTGTTAATCATTTTTGTCATCTTCCCTCTTTTCAGTGCAGCAGTCATTTATTTTCTTAACAACAGCACTTATTGCATTTTGAATTTATTTAATTTCAAATTCAACTGTTTCTAAGAGTTTCCCATCTAAAAAGATGGCTGTGGTCCAGATACCATTTTCTTTTTCTTCAAATAAAAAGATTCTATCCCAGGCTATATACTTTTCAAAATATTTATTTCCCTCTCCAATTTTTATCTCTTCTGTTTCTCGGTAGATCTCTTTTTTTGGATTGTACCACTTCCACTGAAGCAAATGTTGTCCTTTCATATGTTTAAAACTAACAAAGGAAATAATATTTTTATCTTCTCCTTTAATGAACACCTTTTTTTCTTCTTTGGGATAAGCCCAATTATCTTTCATCTCTATTTTATTACATAAAATCACAGATTCTAATTCAAATGGAGGAGGTTTAGGAATTTCTTTAAGTTTAAACTGAGCACAATTCACCAAGAATATCAAAAAAAGGATTGAAAATAAATTAGCCTTAATTTTTCTCACTTTGGCACAAGCTCAATGAGTATCTGTTTGGTAAGATGTCTCCAAATTACCCTCAAATCGAATTTATTCATATCCCTTATTAAATAAAAATCCACATTATTAATTCTCTTATTCAAAAAATCATACTGAACATTAGAATCTATATACCAACCTCTCCATAATTTCAAGGCAAAATTCATAAAAGAGTTTATTAACTTTCTCCTCGTAACATCAGCATTTATAGATATATTGCCTTCTAGTTTCTTTAGGATGGTAAAATTAATATAACTGGAAAGATCCTGATAAGAAGTTCCCTCTAAAAACCAATTTTTACTTTTTCTATAATTATTAAAAATATAAACAACATTTAATGAAAGATTTTTTCCAAAAAAATCCTTTCCAAAATTAGCCCCAAAGCCTGTAGAAAGATAATCGTCCCTATCCTGTTTAAAAAGCTCTTCTGCTCTAAGACTCAGATTTATATTATCTAAAAAAGGAATAGACTGAAAGGAAGTAGAAAGACTAAAAATCAAATTATCGCTGTATTCAGTTCTTTTTCCTAACAAAGGAGATTGAGAAATATAGTAATAAAGATTATTGGAAATATTTAGATTCAAAAGATTACCATAGAAAGAGATATTAGCTAAATTTAAGGAAATTTGAGGAATGATAAGAGAATTTTTAGCAATGTAATCTC
>JBHIEE010000175.1:0-3921 GCA_046760445.1 Candidatus Aminicenantia bacterium | reverse complement strand
CCTCTTTTTAAGACTAAATTATATAGAGGAGAAAATGAAGATGAATAAGGAATTGAAAATAATAGGTAGCAGTAAAAATATTAAAGAAGCTCGAGAAAAAATTAAACTATATGCACCGTATGAAGAAAATGTTTTAATCAAAGGAGAGACAGGTACAGGAAAGAATTTAGCAAGCGAGAAAATTCACTATCTAAGTCCAAGGAAAAAATATCCATTTCTTAAAGCAGATTGTAGCTGTTTCACAGATACTTTGATCATAAGTGAGCTTTATGGACATAGAAAAGGAGCTTTTACTGGAGCAATTGAAGAGAAAGAAGGGTTATTTTTAAAAGCAAACAATGGAACATTGCTTTTAGATGGGATAGAGAGTTTGAGTTTTAATCTTCAATCTTCTCTTTTAACAGCAGTTGAAGAAAAGAAGATAAAAAGATTGGGAGAAAATTTTTTCAGAGAAATAAATGTTAGAGTGATTGCCACGACCAATCGAGATTTAGAAAAACTAATCAAAGAAGGAAAATTCAGAAAAGATTTATATTTTCGTTTATATATTCTTTCAATCTATTTAGCTCCATTAAGAGAGAGGAAAGAAGACATTATGGAATTAGCTGACTATCAGCTTTACTTATTAAATAGAGAATATAAAAAGAAAAAAAATTTAGCTCCAGAGGTAGAATCTTCTCTTGTAACTTACTCTTGGCCAGGAAATGTCAGAGAATTAAATAGTATAATTTCCTATGTGTATGTTCATTCAAAGGACATTATCTATATTGAAGCATTTCCAGAGAAAATAAAAAATTATAATCCAGAGAAAAAAATAATTATTTCAAATCCACACTCAATCTCAGAAATTCTTTATCATCAGATGATTAAAAAAGGGAAAAGTTTCTGGGAAGTAGTGCACAGACCATTTTTAGAAAGAGAATTAAATAGAAGAGAAGTAAAAGAAATTATTGCTTTGGGTCTTAAACAAACTAAAGGTTCTTATAAAAAACTTTTGCCATTATTTAATATTGGTCAAGGAGAAAAAGATTATAAGAGATTTATGAATATGCTAAGAATACATGGATTAAAATAGTCTACTTATAAGAAGGCTCAGTCTACCTATGGGTAGATTGACCATCTCTTTTAAATTCAGTAAAACACACAAATTTCTTCATATTTTTCGGAAATTGAGTCTACCTATAGGTAGACTTTCATTAATTCTAAAGATTGTGAAACTAATGGATTAAAATTTTAATTCATTTATTTTCAGTATATTAGATTCTTTTCAGCCAACTTGGCACGAATTTTGCTTTCTTTTCTTCCTTCAGAAGAAAATGAAGAAAACGTTAATTATTGTTACTTTAATAATAGTTATTGGAATACCTATATTTGGCTATTTTTATTTAAAGGCAAGAATTTTTAAATTTAAGTTATTAGAAATAGGAGAAAAAGCTCCTTATTTTGAGCTCAGAACTACAGATGGAAAAGAATTCAATCTAGCTAATTTTAATGACAAGAAAATACTTCTTGTTTTCTTCAAGACTGATTGTTCTCATTGCTTAAGGCAATTAGCCAATTTAAATGAAATTAAAGAAAAAATACAGGAAAAATTAGAAATCATTGCTGTATCAGAAAGCGACAAGAAAAAGACTAAAGAATTTGAAGAGACTTACAATTTAAATTTTCCAATATTGATTGATGATAAAGATATTTTTAAGAGCAAATATGGAGGTGGAGGAGTTCCTACTTTATATCTCCTCAACGAAGAAATGAAAATAAGATATAGAAGAGTTGGATTCCGTTCCGCAGATTTAGATGAAAAAATAATATCTGAATTTGTAAAAAACAATAAAATTCCAATAGAGATATACTCGGATAGCAAAAGAGAAAATTTTATTATAGACAACCTTAAAACATCAATCTCAGCCTTAAAGGCAAAGGAAATTGCTCTTAAAGATCCAGAAGTAAAAGCATTTATAAAAGAAAATTTCACTTATCCTGAACAAAGAGTGGAGATTATAAATCTTACATGGTCAGCAAAAGAAAAAATGTATAAATGGATTATAGAAATCATTGAACTTCCCTGTGATTGTCTGGACAAGAAAAATACTTTAAATATAGCTAAAATCGAAATAGATCCCATTGATGGAGAGATAATAAATCGAGAGCTGATAAAAGAGCTGCCTGAGGAGTTGTATAAAGAAAAACAATATAAAGAAGAATTATATGAAATACATTAACTAGTTATTGGTTATTCGTTAATAATGGTTAATAGGGAAAAATGAAGAGAAAAAAGATAAGCATAATAATTATTCTCACTTTAATTTTATCTTTTCCATTTGTCGGAATATTCACTGGTCATCAATTCATTGAGCATCCAGATTATTGGAAAAAGACAGTAGCCTTTTTTAAAGGAGCAAAATATTTGGGAGAAGATGGAGTAATTTTACAGAAACACAGCAATGATTGTGGTCCAGCAGCTTTAAAAATGGTCTTTGACTATTTCAAAATTCCTGTAACTTTGGAAGAAATAGCAGAAAAGGTTTTAGGGGAAAGAGGTTCAAGTATGCTCAGTTTAAAGGAGATGGCAGAGTTAAAAGTTTTAAAAGCAGAATGCTGGCAATTTGCTTTTAAAGATATAAAAAAGATCGGTCTTCCAGCAATTGCTTTTGTCAACGGAGGCCATTATGTAATTATCTCAAAGATCGCCCATAATGGGAAAATAATTGTCTTAGATCCCTCAATAGGTAAACTGGAATATTCTCCTTGGAGATTTAGAATGATATGGAAAGGGGAAGCATTGATATTTAAATCAAGTAAACAGTCAGCAGTAAGGAGAACAGTGAGCTGAAGAAATTAGAAATTTCCAATAACCAGTAACAAGTGACCAATGAGAGATTTTGAGAGGAGGTGATAGATAACATAATTAAAAAATGAGGTTATTGGTGTGTCCTGATTCATTTGTATTATTCACAATATCAGGACATTGGGTTTAGGGTAATAAAATTCGAGAAAGGAGGAAAAGATGAAGAAATTAATTTCTCCGATACTGGTAATTTCAATGTTGGTCCTGACAATTGTTTATTCAACACCGGTTTCCTCTTCTAAAATAAATGACGAGAAAATGAGTCAAATTGAAGGAGCCTGGAGTTGGAAGTGTAGCTTATTGCTTGCTGCGTATGGAGCTGCGATTGCTGGAGCTGTTTTAAGCATACTCGCAAGTGGTGGAGCTGTATTACCTGCTCTCTTGTCATACGGTGGGGGGTATGCATTGGCAGCAATGTCTCTTTATGAGAGAGGTTGTATTCCTGCTATTTAGTGTAATTTTGTTTGTGAAGAGTTGGCACTCGCCCTGCGAAGTCTCAATAAATAGCTTCGTGGGGCGACTAAAACTTGCAAATTAGAGGATTTTTTCCTATATTAAATTACAAATGCCAGATAAAAAATATAAAAAAGGAGCAAGAAATTGATCAGAAATAACAGGTTTATGAGCGTATCTAAATCGAACTTTGTTTTTTTAAAAAAGAAATACGCATATCATATTTTAATTTTATTTGGTGTAATTGCGTGGACAATCCTTTTAACCAGATTCTTTCAAGAATCTCCTTTATTAGATAAATACTATTTATCTTTATTTCTTTTTTTATTAGCTCTTTTTGATTTTATGTTAACAATTTTATGGGCTCAGGGAGCAAGCTTTATTTCCTCAGATAAAGCAACAATTTTCTCCAATCATAGATTTAGAAGATATAAATATTTCTTAGGGTTAATATTTTTCGACCTCAAATCAATCATTTTTATTATGCCTGCTTTAGTAATAGGACTTTTTATTATGATTAAAGTAAAGCTCCTAATAGGTTTGATAGCAATTATATTCTTCTGGTTATTTTTCATGTGTATTGAATTATGGTTTCTGAGTTTATATTTCTTATCTAAAAG
>JBHIEE010000174.1:0-4007 GCA_046760445.1 Candidatus Aminicenantia bacterium | reverse complement strand
CGAGATTAATTTCTTTCAGACTCCCCAACCTCTTCAGGTGCTGTTTAGCGATTTTTTGTCAATTTTTTTCCTGAAATTCAGGATATTTTGTCATTTTTCCACTATTTCGTAGAATCTATTCATATATTCTTTTATTTTTGCTACTGCTTCTTGTCCTAAATTAACATAATCTATTCCTAATGCTTTACATTCCTCCCTATCATATGCAACATCTAATACCAATCCATCAAACTGTTTTTGTGTCACTTTTATTTTTTTCATACTCTATCTCACTTTTCCTTACAAACTTATCCAGTCTTTTGGGAATATTATCCAATCTCTTTTTTGCCATTTCACAGTATTCAGGTTTTATATCTATTCCAATAAAGTTTCTTCGTATCCGTTCATTTTACCTTTTTTCCTATAAGCTCTTTTAATATTTTTTCTCTACATTCTTCAAATCCAAATATGATTCCATCATCTGTTGCATCGGTTCCAACTTCTTTTACGATGTTTTCAGCAATTAATCTTCTTTGTTCAATAGCTATTTTTTGTAATAAAACATCTAATATGTTAAAACTACCACACTGAAAACATCTAATCCCAAAACCATATTTGGATTTCTCCAATTTTAATATTACATTTACATCATTCATTCCCATTTTATCTAAACCTCTTTTCTTGATAGTAATCATACCATATCATCCACACTACATCATGAATATCTGCTATGTTTATCTCTTTCTTTTTCATTTTATCTATTGTCTTAATTGCCTTCTTTCTTATTTTTTTGAAGTCCATCTGTCTCACCCTTAATTTCAAACGTCTTTACAGGTTTTCCATAACCCTTTTTCTTTTCATCAAGCAAATCTTTAGAGTTGTGAATATCCATTAACCTCTTTCTTGTTGTGTGAATAGCAAACTTTGATAAGTCAGACATAATCCATCTTCTGCCCAACTTCTCTGCAACAGCTCCTGTCGTTCCAGAACCGCAGAAGAAGTCGGCTACAATGTCGCCTGTGTTGGAAGAAGCAAGAATGATGTGTTTTAATAGAGCTTCGGGCTTTTGGGTGTCGAATGCTAATCGTTCATATGCTTGAGAATTTATGTACGGAATATCCCAAACATCCCTTGCAATGACCCAATTATAAACGCCATATTCATCTTCAAAAAATTCTGTCTCTCCCCCTCCATAATCTATAACTCCCGCCTTCCGTGATTTGCTTTTTGTATATGCTTTTTCTTTTTGAGTATTAAATGTATATTTATCTGTTTTAGAATAAAATAGAATAGTATCATGTTTTTGACTCCAATTTCTTACACTAGCACCACCAGTTCTATAACTCCACACAATCTCGTTCCTAAAATTCTCATACCCAAAAATCTCATCCATCATGACTTTAACATAATGTGCAACATGCCAATCCAAATGTACATAAATACTTCCATTCTCAGCTAACAACTCTTTCATCAAAACCAGTCTTTCATGTATGTATTTCAAATAAGAATCCATACTTGACCAAGTATCTTTGTAAACTTTATAATTTTTTTTAGTAAAAAACGGTGGGTCAATATAAATCAGATTTATTTTTCCAGCAAAATTTTTCAATAAAGAACTCATAATCAGTTTATTATCTCCTAAAATTAACAAATTCTTCCAATCTTTTGGAATTTTAATTCCCATCTATCTCACTTTTCCTTACAAACTTATCCAGTCTTTTGGGAATATTATCCAATCTCTTTTTTGCCATTTCACAGTATTCAGGTTTTATATCTATTCCAATAAAGTTTCTTCCTAATTTTTTAGCCACAACACAAGTAGTTCCTGAGCCAACAAACGGGTCCAAGACTATTCCTGGTTTCCATCCTGCATTACAACCACAGTCTGTCCAGCCAATGGTTTGAACCTGTTTATTTGCTCTGCCATATTTCATTGATTGTGGTCGGCATGCTCCGCTATCTAATCCACCACTTTTGTTATCAGTATCATATTTTTCTTTTTGTCCTTTGCCTCCAGTAAGAATATATTTGTTTTGAATCATTCTCACTCTCGCTTTCCCACACTTCTTACAAATCCATTGCGGGCATCCTGCTTTTATTGGTGTTTCGCATAATTTAGGTGGAAATACTGCAAAATGGGCTTCTGGAAAAGGGCAAGTTGGGATTGTCCAGAAGTCAGAAGGATTCTTACTTTGTGGATTTTCACCTAATCTTGTATAAAGTCCAATATCCCTTCTTCTTGCTGAATTTTCTGAATAATCATTGTATTTCCAGACATTGCCAGGGTTTTTGCCTGCGGGATTATAATCTGCTATACCTCCTTTAGAAATAATCCATTCTTTCCAACCTCCTTTTTTGGCTTGCATACTGGTTTCTTTAAAATCATTAGTATTACCAAATTGTGCTTTTTCTCCAGTTAACATTTTTTTTCCTTGTCTCTCTGGTTCTTTATGTGGCACTCTTACCGCATTCAAATCGAACCAATAACTAACAGATTTCCAATGGGATTTCTTTACTTTTCCCATTCCTCCACATCTTTTACAATTTTCTTTTCCCTTTAACCTATGATATCTCGCCCTTGGACTTCCGAAACTTTCCGCTTGTTCTTCTGGAATTTCCTTCTTAATACAAGGAATAAATTCTCTCCTTAACCCTTCTGCTACATGTTTGCTATTGGGGCTAGCGTGTCTTTTCCATTTTCTTCCACAAACAGGGCAAGTTCCCTCTGGATTATATCCATATTTCCTCGCAATTTCTGCTGAACTTAGTTTCTCCATAAATCTATCTTTCTCTGCATCTCTCACTCTGACATTAAAATAGTCTGGATTACTACAAGCAGGACACTCAATCCAATGCCAATCAATCCCTTCTTTTAATTCATTTGGTTTTTTATCTGCCATTAGACCAGTTTTGGTATTGTAATAATAAAGTGGTTTATTATTCTTAACCAACATGAATATAGGTTCATAAGCATTACTAAATCTGTCTTTAACTGATGAGGGCATATGGTTGGGTTTATGCCAGATTATTGTATTCCTGAGTATCCAGTTTTGTTCATCTATCATACGGAGAATGAGGCGGTAGTTTTGGAGAGCGAGGCATTTGGGTTGTAGAATTCCCTTTTTTCGTCTTGGAGTATTATCTACTCCTGCACATTGAGCTGAACAAAATCGTTGTTGGGGATTTCCAACAAAGATTTTACCACAAAATTCACATGTTTTTTCTTTATTTGGCATAACATAAACTTGTTTTCCTGAAGGTTTATTGGTTGGGTTCATTCCTTTTCCAGAAGCGGTATATGAATCCCCATGATTCCAAAACATTACCCCGGAAGGTTTAAGAACCCTTTTTAGTTCATCAGTGATTTGTAGCATGTGTTTGATATATAAATCTAATGTGGGTTCTAATCCTAATTGACCATACCAAGCATTACATTTCTGACAGAATTGAGTTTTTTGAATTGCTTTTGTTCGTTCTTCATTAGAAAGAGTATTAAGACATTTAGTAGAACAAAATACTTGCCCCATTTTTCCTTTAAATTTTTTTTCACAAACAGGACATATAAACTCAGAACCGACTTTATTATATTCTTTCCTTGAAGGTCTATCCCAATCTCCTTGATATTTTTTTAGGATTTCTTTAGGATTAACAATTTCAAATTGATGCTTACAATTCTCATCTCCATCCCAAACAATATTAGTTTCTTCTCCATAATCCCTCAATCCCCAATATGGCGGAGATGTAACTATACAATCTACTGATTCGCTTGGCATTTGTTTAAGAACAGATAATGTATCTCCACATATTATCTTATTAATAAATTCATCTGGATATTTCATTTATCTACACCTCTTTCTTGATAGTAATCATACCATATCAGCCATACAGCATCATGAATATCTGCTGTGTTTATCTCTTTCTTTTTCATTTTATCTATTATCTTAATTGCTTTCTTTCTTGTTTTTTTGAAGTTCATCTATCTACACCTCTTTCTTTTCCCAATTCTTCCAGCATTTGATAAAGCAGTT
>JBHIEE010000173.1:0-4095 GCA_046760445.1 Candidatus Aminicenantia bacterium | reverse complement strand
ACTTGAATACGAAGATCTGGTCCGAATTTATCTTGACTATATGCGTGCCGAACCACTAACTTTGTAACTGGTAACTGGTAATTCGTAACTAATGACAAATGACAAGTGACTAGTGACCAAGAATGGAGAATGAGATGAAAAATTTGGAAGATTTGGAAGTATATAAATTAGCTGAGGATTTAGCTGATTCGATTTGGGATATTTGTATAGGATGGGATTACTTTTCTAAAGATACAATTGGAAAAGAGTTGGTTAAAGCTGCTGATTCAATATGTGCTAATATAGCTGAGGGTTTTGGAAGATTTCATTATAAAGAAAATATTAATTTTTTATACTTTGCCAGGGGCTCATTAGAGGAAACTCGGGATTGGCTAAGAAGAGCTTCCAGGAGAGATTTGCTGAATGAAGAAGAATTTAAATTGTTTCAAGAAAAAATTGATAAGATAGGGAAAAAACTAAATTCCTATATAAACTCAATAAAAAAGCAATTCTCTGGCAACTAATCACAAGTGACAAGTTACCAGTGACTGAATTGGAGGTTTGTGATGTTTTTAACAATCTTTAAAAAAGAACTTTTAGATCAATTAATTAACCCTAAGTTTCTGATTGTTTTTTTTCTCTGTTTAGTGTTAATCCCACCGAGTTTTTTAATGAATTATGCTAATTATGAGGAAAATTTAAAGGAATATGAATTTTTAAAGAAGAATTATAGAGAATTCTTAATGAATATTAGAGCTATTAAACTTGAGATTGTGGGATTCAGAAAACCATCTCTTTTAAGCACCTTTGGAGTTGGATTGGAAAGGACTCTATCAAAAGAAATAGTTTTTGGCTATCACAACACTAAAACAAAAGGAACAAAAGCAGAGGGAGAAACATTAAGTAACATAGCTGGGAAAGTGGATTTTGTTTACATTGTTGGTTATCTTTTAGGGCTTTTCGCTATTCTCTATGCCAGCACTTTAATTGTTAGTGAAAAAGAAGCAGGAACTTTAAAGCTTATCCTATCCAATAATACAAAAAGAAGCACTTTTATTTGGGGAAAATTCTTAGCTGGTTATACTATTTTGATTATTCCTCTTATAATTTCCTTTTTAATTGGTTTAGTACTCCTGTTTTTTGCTGGGTTTCCTCTATTTTCAGGAGAGAATTTATGGCGAGTTATAGCTCTGCTTTTAATGTCTCTTATTTTTATCTCAACCTTTTTTGCTTTAGGACTTTTTATTTCAACCAGAACTCATAAATCAAGTATAGCTCTAATAACCAGTTTTCTTGTTTGGGTCTTTCTCACTTTAGTAATACCAAAAATCAGTGAACCTTTAGCTAATCTTATTCATCCTATTCAAAGTGATGATGCAATGAGAATGAATAGAACTCAGGTGATTTATCAACTTGAAAAAGAAAAAGCAAGAAAGTTAGCAGAGCCATTCAGAAAATATTTTATTGAACAGCGAGACTACAGAAAATATTTTGAGATAGAAAAACCCTATCAGAAGGAATATAGAGGAAAAATAAAATCAGCAATACAAAAAATCGAATTAAAACATCAAAAAGAAAAAGAATTTAACACTAATTTAAGTTTGCTCTTTTCAAGATTATCTCCTTCTTCCATTTATACTAATTCTGCTTTGAATTTATGTAACACTGGATTACCAGATAGGGCGGAGTTTTTTGGAGATATTAGAACTCATAGAATTACACTTGAAAATGTTTTTTTTAAGTACGCACATTGGAGTTTAAATATAAATGAAGAGGGAAAGGAGTCTTACAGTACTTCATCAGGATATTATGGAGCAGACTTAAAGAAAACTCCTGAATTTAGTTCTAATTTCTTAATTCTTTCAGAAACATTAAGTAAAAGCTTAATAGATATTATTCTTCTCGTTATCTATAATCTAATACTTTTCGCTTCAGCTTATTTTTCGTTTATAAAATATGATATCCGATAAGATTGGAGGTTTAAAGTGTTTTCAACAATCTTTAAAAAAGAACTTTTAGATCAATTAATTAACCCTAAGTTTCTGATTGTTTTTTTTCTCTGTTTAGTGTTAATCCCACCGAGTTTTTTAATGAATTATGCTAATTATGAGGAAAATTTAAAGGAATATGAATTTTTAAAGAAGAATTATAGAGAATTCTTAATGAATATTAGAGCTATTAAACTTGAGATTGTGGGATTCAGAAAACCATCTCTTTTAAGCACCTTTGGAGTTGGATTGGAAAGGACTCTATCAAAAGAAATAGTTTTTGGCTATCACAACACTAAAACAAAAGGAACAAAAGCAGAGGGAGAAACATTAAGTAACATAGCTGGGAAAGTGGATTTTGTTTACATTGTTGGTTATCTTTTAGGGCTTTTCGCTATTCTCTATGCCAGCACTTTAATTGTTAGTGAAAAAGAAGCAGGAACTTTAAAGCTTATCCTATCCAATAATACAAAAAGAAGCACTTTTATTTGGGGAAAATTCTTAGCTGGTTATACTATTTTGATTATTCCTCTTATAATTTCCTTTTTAATTGGTTTAGTACTCCTGTTTTTTGCTGGGTTTCCTCTATTTTCAGGAGAGAATTTATGGCGAGTTATAGCTCTGCTTTTAATGTCTCTTATTTTTATCTCAACCTTTTTTGCTTTAGGACTTTTTATTTCAACCAGAACTCATAAATCAAGTATAGCTCTAATAACCAGTTTTCTTGTTTGGGTCTTTCTCACTTTAGTAATACCAAAAATCAGTGAACCTTTAGCTAATCTTATTCATCCTATTCAAAGTGATGATGCAATGAGAATGAATAGAACTCAGGTGATTTATCAACTTGAAAAAGAAAAAGCAAGAAAGTTAGCAGAGCCATTCAGAAAATATTTTATTGAACAGCGAGACTACAGAAAATATTTTGAGATAGAAAAACCCTATCAGAAGGAATATAGAGGAAAAATAAAATCAGCAATACAAAAAATCGAATTAAAACATCAAAAAGAAAAAGAATTTAACACTAATTTAAGTTTGCTCTTTTCAAGATTATCTCCTTCTTCCATTTATACTAATTCTGCTTTGAATTTATGTAACACTGGATTACCAGATAGGGGAAAATTTTTAAAAGATATTAAAGCTCATAGAGTTTTGCTTCAGAAAGCTTTCTTTAAGTACACTACTTGGAGTTTAGACTTAACTATAAATGAAAAAGGAGAAGAGTCGTATTCTTCAGGAGGGGGATTTGGCGGGGTGGATCTGAAAAAAATTCCTGAATTTAATTTTAATTTCTTAAATCTTTTAGAAACATTAAGTAAAAGTTTAGCAGATGTCCTCTTACTTATTATTTATAATTTAGTTTTCATTGTAGGAACATACTTTTCTTTTATTAGATACGATGTCCGATAGACTAAAAATCTGTAAATAGTAACTGGTAATTTGTAATTAGGGGGACAAATATGGGAGGGTAACAATGAAAGATTGGAGATGATAAGATGAATGAGTTGATAAGAAAAATAGAGCAAGAAACATTAAAATTTTTAAACGAGCCGGTTGCTCTAATTGGAAGTAGTAAAGTTTTTAAAGAATTGTTAGAAAAAGCAATAATATATGCAGATTGTGATGAGAGTGTTTCAATTTGTGGTGAGACAGGAACAGGAAAGACAGATTTATCAAAAGCAATTCATTGTTTAAGCCCAAGAAAAGAGTTTCCTTTTAGATATTTTGATTGTGGCTCATCAAGTGAATCTTTAATTGAAAGTGAGCTTTTTGGTCATAAAAAAGGAGCATTTACAGGAGCAATTCAAAACAGAATAGGATTAATAGAAGAAGCAAATAAAGGAACATTTCTATTGGATGAGATTGGAGACCTTCCTTTAAATCTCCAAGCAAAGTTTCTTCGTGTGACTCAGGATAAGGAAATTAGAAGAGTAGGAGATAATAAAATCTTAAAGATAGAGGTTCGTTTTATCTGTGCTACAAATAAAGATTTGAAAAAAGGAGTAAAAGAAGGTTGGTTCAGAGAAGATTTATACTCTCGTTTAAATGTACTGACCATTAAAATTCCACCATTAAGAGAAAGAAAAGAAGATATATTAGAATTAGTGGATTATAAGTTATTTCAATTGAA
>JBHIEE010000172.1:0-4233 GCA_046760445.1 Candidatus Aminicenantia bacterium | reverse complement strand
TAAAGAGAAAAAAGGAATTAAAGTAATTTATAAAGTTTCAGATAAAGGTGAAAATTTTTTAAATAAAATTAAAAATTAGGGAGAAGTAAAATGATTTGTCCAAATTGCTCAAAAGAAATCAAAGAGTCTGAAACTATTTGTCCATTCTGTGAAAAAAGTATCAAGCAAGAAGTTGTTCAGAACTGGAAAGCAATGATAGAACAAGTTGTATTAGGATATGAAGAACATAAGGGGCTAGTTCATGGACTTCAAAAGGATGCTATTCAAAATGGCTGGGGACAACGCCTTTACAAAAAAGGTAAAGATTGGACTTTTGAATTTAATCTAATTAAAGGTTTTGATAATAAATATCTTTTGACTATGACAGATGTAGGAGGATACGGACTAACTGGGAAGAACATGGAGACTCACGAGATTCCTGACGATCTTCCTGAAAGTGAAAGACTCGCAAGATTTGAACATATGCATTTTTCAGGGGAAAGTTTGCAAGCAGCAGGTTTATTTGGCAGAGGGAAGCTACTGTTTACTGCGGCGTCAAAAGACAGCCATATTATTTATGATTCCTTAACACGAGATAGAATTTATCGAATAAATGAGAGAAAACTAGAAGGAAGACGATTTACTAACTATGCAAAGGCCTTTGAAGGAAAAGCTGCTTATGAGATGTTATCAAAATTGACAAAAGGTTATCTTAAACCTCTTAACAAATCTGGAACCAGAATTATTATAGTTAATCCCAAAGATGAAATTATTAATGCCATCCAAGATGGTTCATTTCTAAAATTCATTGAAGAAACATGGTGGCAAATATTGATGAAACATAGCAAAAATGGGGCAAAGATTACTATTAGATCAGAAAAAGGAATATATACAGCCAAAGTACCAAAGGAATTTAAAGATATTCCAAAAGTTCCCTCAGGAAAATGGGTTTCAAGAAGTTATCCTTTATCGTTAGATTATAATGGCTCTACATTAAAGATAAAAAAAGTACATTTTATTATATCACCTAGTCCTGTTCCTTCTGAAACAAGGGGCGTCTATTTGTACCGAAGAGAAATGAAAGTAGCAGACTTAGGGTTGAGAGAAATCCCAGAAAAAATAGCAGATAGATTTTATGGCTATGTGGAAATAGAAACTAACTCAGAATTTGAAAAAATTTATCTTGAGGAGAGATTAGAAGGTCCAGAGCATTATTCAATTAATAAAAACAAAGGATTGATTAGAAAACTTAGAAAAGAAGTACAATTGCTTTTCGATAAATTCAAAGCTGATCATGGCTTTGGAGTTGAATCCAAAAAAATGGCTAGAGAGAAAATGCGAAGAGCCATGGATTCAGCCCTAAGTATGCTAAATAAGAAAATGGGAGAATTGGGTATTAGCGTTGGAAAAACAACAAGAACTAGAGATATTACGATAAGTCTAGAGAACATCCTTTTTCCTCAAGAAGGCAATGTTGTTAATGTTGGTGACCGTATAGAAAGAATTAAGCTAAAAATAAATAATAAATCAGATTGGGAACGAAAGGTTCGGATTTTTGTTTTTACAAAAGGATTACATGATAAAATCATTGAATCTTTTTTAGATGAAAGTATTACATTAAAGAAAAAAGATTTTAAAACCATTGGTCCTTTTTCTTTTAAAATTTTTTTAGATAATTACCCTAGCGAGGGTGAGATCCATTTTACATGCATTGTTAAGGATGACCTAAAAAATCAGACTCTAGCCAAGAAAATTATTCCAATTTTTATCGGCACTGCACCACTTACCCAAATTGAGTCTATAGTAGAAATAGCATTAAGTACAGTGAATTTTCCAAGAGGAGCGGGAAATAAAAGAGTAAATTATGGAGAGGCTATAAATAGTATAGCTTTTACTATAACTAATAAAACTGCAGAAAAAATTCCGATAAAGTTTAAAGCGAGAGTATTAAATGCCCGCGTAATGTCCGAAGAGATTGAAAAGCTAACAGAAAAAGACCTATATTTGGAACCTTTTGGTGAACAAGAAATCCAGTGCCCCAATATAGAAGTGAGTAAAGAAAAATACAACATCCTTGACAGAGAAAAAGGACCAGTTGTATTAAGGTCCACGATTATAGCTTCTGCTCCGTCTCAAAGAGTAGCAGCAGCAATAAGTGAGCTGGAATCAAAGCTAAATAGAAGGGCAAATCCACTAGAAAGAAAAAATATCGCAGAATCTATACATTCTTTTGATAAAGGGGATAAGTTAGCAAAGACTGATCTTAAATTCTGGGTAAATATAGATAGCGGTAAGGGAGTTTTTGAATATTGTACAGAATGGGACGGAGGTCCCAAAGATCCAAGATCTCGAATAAGACCAGAGGGAGAAGGTTTTGGTTGCCTTATAAATAATGCCTATCCCGTATATGAGAATTTAATAGAAAATGGAGACAGTGCGGAAATAGAAAATTATGTTTATGAACAGCTTTTGAGACAAACATTAATCTTACTTTTAAGAAAGGATAAATTGGAATATTGGCCTGAGTTAGAAGGAAGAGGATATAAAGTTAGTTTAGAAGATCCAGACGCTGAAACTTATGAAAAAATTGAGGCTTTGTTAAATACTTTGGATTGTTTATATGCAGATTATCTAAAATAGTTCGAGGCGATTATGGCAGTTATAATAAAAAAAATAAACGGAAAATCAGTCTACAACTCTATAAAAATCACAGAAGAAGAAAAAGACCGTGCTTTAAAGCTAGATGAAGCTCTGGCAAAGCTAGGGGCCGAAATAGAAAAGGAATGGTTATCTAAAAGAAAAAAGGAAGGAACTGGAATTAAGATAGATGTAGAGGTGGCATATAATATCGGCAAAAAAATTGCAAGAGTAGTAGATAATGAGAATTTGGTTTCGCCGAACGAATTATACTGGGTATGGAAAGCTTTAAGAGAGAGGCATCTAAAAGAAAATATTATTAAAATTAGAGGGAAAACCAGAGATGACCTGGAATATTTTTATAAAGCATCAAAATATCCACTTAAATTTATAAAAAGTATTTCTTGGGATGGTTGGAGTAGGTTGCTAGACTACCCGAGTATAAGACAAGATGAAAGATTCGAAAGATGGTTGCAAGAGAAGGCAAAGTCCATAGGCGAGCTTAAAAAAGGATTTTTTAGAAAATTCTCAAAAAATTTATACTCTCTAATTAAAGATAAAGATACAACTGTTCTATCAGATCAGGAACTTTTTGAAATTTACGAGTTTGCTTGGGATAATTCATCATAAGTCTTTCCTCGCCTTAAACTGTTAATCAACCATTTTCGGCACCCCCACCGAACCATCCTCCAGAATGTAACTTTTGTAGTGCCTGGGCAAAAGATCAAAAGATAAGAATTTCGTTTTCTGCTGCGATGGCTGTGTAAGCATTAATGACCCAATTTTGCCTCGTCCCATCGTCATGGAGTATAGAACATGGCGGGAAAGAATGTCAATAAGGGCTAAAAATAACTAGGAATAGCACAGAGCGCCTGGAAAGTCGCGGGGCGGCTCAAAAACGCCGGAAATCAGCCGGACTTCGGCCTGGTCAAAGAGAAGATCATGAAAAATATTTGGCGCCTGTCTCGGCGGCCACCAGAATTTCCTGATAGGCGACATGAGGGGGAGGCGGTCTCTCGGCCACAAAGGTCAGCTTGAGGTGATTGATGATCTTGTCCACCACCGCACAGTCTGAGAGGAAGGCGATGATGCGCATTTCTCCCTGGCATTTGGGACAGCGCTGTAAATGTCAAGGACTTTTACTACCCTTTCGGTAAGGACATTTACTAGTGACATGGTAAGGATATTTACTACCCTCTCGGTAAACAGAATTACCATTTTTCAGTGACCAGGAAATGATCATTCCTCCTTCCTTTGATTTTTTATTCTATAGGATTCACCATCCAGGTTGAAAATCCTGGCATGATGTAACAACCGGTCCAGGAGCGCTGTGGTCATCACACTGTCGCCCATCATCTCAGCCCAGGCATCAAAGCTTTTGTTAGAGGTAACCACTATTGATAATTTCTCATACATCTCACTTATCATGTTGAAAAACAGATTTGCCTCTCGCTTCTCAATCGGGGTGTATCCTATCTCGTCTATGATAACCGCATCTGATTTTATTATTCTTCTGATTCTGTATTCAGAGGTCTTCTGGATCTCAGAGGTTTTCAGTAGTTTTATCAGGTTTGTGATCCTCTCAAAACAGACTTTATATCCTTTCTCCACTGCAGC
>JBHIEE010000171.1:0-4535 GCA_046760445.1 Candidatus Aminicenantia bacterium | reverse complement strand
ACAATGACTTTAATAATATAGTACGCTGTATCCACCGCAAATAGCGGCAGGCAGGCGAAATTCGAAACAAATCCCAATGACAAAAATCCAAATGACCAAAATAAATATTCTCTTATACTGTTTTGAACATTTGGAAATTTGAATTTTGAGATTGTTTCGGATTTCGATATTCGGATTTCGAATTTTAATTTTATGGGGAGGTGAAGCTAAAAAATAGGATATGAAAATCTGATTAGTATTGGGTTTTTAAAGTCGAAAATGTTCAAAATTTTAAAGAGGTGAAAGGAGAAAAAATGGAATTAGAGAATTATTTTCTTAATAAAAAAGAACAAATGATTGATTTCTTAAAAGAACTGGTCATTCGGGAATCTCCAACTGACAAAAAGGAAGAAGTAGACAAATGTTCGACTTTTCTCATTAAAGAATTAAAAAAACTTGGCTTGAAAATATTCAGAATCAAACAAAAAAAGGTGGGAGATTTTTTCATAGCTGAATATCCTGGTCTAACCAAAGAACAAATTTTAATCCTTGCTCACTTAGATACTATTTGGGGGAAAGGTAAAATTGAGCAAATGCCTTTTAGAATAGAAGGAGATAAAATTTTTGGCCCAGGAGTTCTTGATATGAAAGTTGGTTTGACAATGATTTATTACTCTTTTCTCGGTCTTAAGAATTTAGCTCTTAAACCAAAGAAGAAAATCTGTGTTTTTTTTAACTCAGAAGAAGAAACTGGTAGTCATTATGCAGAAAGATATATAGTCGATTTAGCTAAAAAATCAAAATATGTCTTATGTCTGGAACCATCTCTTCCTGGTGGAGCCTTAAAAATGCAGAGAAAAGGAAGAATAGCTGCTCGATTAGAAGCTATTGGGAAAGCAGCTCATGGGAGTACCCCAGAAAAAGGAATAAATGCTATTCTTGAGTTAACCAATCATCTCCTTTATATAAAAAAATTGCAAACTAAAGGAATCTCTGTCAATGTCGGCTTAATTAAAGGAGGAGAAAAACCAAATATTGTTCCTGGAAAAGCTGAGGCTATACTGGATATTAGGTTCTGGAAAAAAGAAGATAAAGAAAAAGTGATTGCCTTTTTTAAAAATTTGAAACCGAAACTAAAAGGAGCAAAGATTGACTTTAAAGTAATAAGTTATCGTCCTCCAATGGAAAGGACCAAAGCTTCACAAGTCCTGTTCAGGAAAATAAAGAAAATAGCTGAAGAAATTGGAATGGAGTTAATATGGGGAAAATCAAGTGGAGGTTCAGACGCTTCATTTGCTTCAAATTTAGACATTCCAACAGCAGATGGTTTAGGTCCGGAAGGAGAAGGAATTCACAGCGAAAATGAACAACTCATTATTCCTTCCCTTATCCAGAGAACTGCTCTCCTCACAAAAATAATAACTCAATTATAATATCAGGATTTTATTTATTAAATTCTAATTTAATTGACTGTTAAATTTATTTTTGCTAATTTATAATATTGTTCAATATGTCTAAAATCTGGATATCGGTAAATCATAATCAGATAGCAAATAACCGATAACAGATTCAAGGAGGTATTAATATGATTAAAAAGTATTATTTACTATCGCCGGGTCCAACCCCAATCCCTGATTCTGTTTTATCCATTGCGTCAGAGTCAATTATTCATCATCGAACTCCTGAATTTTCAAACATTTTAATGGAAGTGATTGAAGGACTAAAATATGTTTTCCAGACAAAGGAAGATGTTTTCATCCTATCTTCTTCGGGCACAGGAGCAATGGAAGCTGCGGTAGTCAATATTCTTTTTCCTGGAGATAAAGCTATTTCTTTAAATGGAGGAAAATTTGGTGAAAGATGGGGTCAAATCTGTCGAGCGTATGGAGTAGAAGTAAATGAAATAAAACTTGAGTGGGGAGAACCTTACACCAAAGAACAATTAGAAAAAGAGCTAAAGGCCAATCCTGATACCAAAGCAGTCTTTACCACCCTGTCGGAAACTTCCTCTGGTTCAGTCTATGATATCCAGGGATATGGAGAAGTGGTAGCTAATACTGATGCCATTTTAATCGTTGATGCTATTTCTGGGATAGGAGCAATTCCCTGCCCTATGGATGATTGGAAAGTGGACGTGATGGTCAGTGGTTCTCAAAAATCATTTATGATTCCACCTGGTTTAGCTTATATTGCTTTCAGCCAAAAAGCCTGGAAAATGGTCGAGCAATCTAAATTACCAAAATTCTATTTTGACGCTAGAAAATGTAAGAAGAGCTTAGGAAAAAATACTACCCCTTTTACTCCTGCTGTTTCCTTAATTATTCAACAAAAAAAGGCATTAGAAATTATCAAAACCATTACTTTAGAAGGTCTTTTCAAGCATCATCAAATTTTGGCTGATGCTACCCGGGCTGGAGTAAAAGAAATTGGTTTAGAGCTTCTTTCTAAAATTCCAGGTAATGTTGTTACTGCGATAAAAGTTCCTCAAGGAATTGATGGCCTTCAGTTAGTCAAAACGATGCAAGGTAAATATAAAGCCTATATTGCCGGAGGTCAAGAACCATATAAAGGAAAAATTTTCCGAATTGCTCATCTGGGTTATATGGGAGGTTTTGATATTATCACTGCTTTATCTGCTCTGGAAATGACTCTTCTTGAACTGGCTTATAAATTTGAAATTGGAGCTTCGGTCAGGGCAGCTGAAAAAGTATTAAAGGAGAACTGGCAATGAAAAAAATATTAATTTCAGATGCAATCAGTCCTAAGGCTATAGACGAATTAAGAAAAGTTCCGGATTTTGAAGTGGATGTCAAAACAGGACTAAATGAAGAAGAATTAGTCAAAACTATCCAAGATTATCACTCAATTGTTGTAAGAAGTGCAACCAAAGTCACCTCAAAAGTTATTGAAGCTGCCAATAATTTAGAACTCATTATCCGAGCAGGAATTGGCTTAGATAATATTGATTTAGCCACTGCCGAAAAAAAGGGAATAAAAGTGGCCAATACCCCTGCTGCTACCTCTATCTCTGTTGCTGAACTTACTTTTGGCTTAATGCTTGGAGCAGTCCGCCATATTTCCATAGCAAATATGTCAATGAAAGCTCATAAGTGGGAGAAAAAATTATTCAGTGGAACTGAACTTTATGGTAAGACCTTGGGGATAATTGGATTAGGAAGGATAGGAAAAGAAGTAGCTAAAAGGGCTTTGGCTTTTGGAATGAAAGTGATTGCTTATGATGTGATTGAAATTGAAACGGATTTAGATGTTAAACAAGTATCATTTGAAGAGCTTCTTTTTCAATCTGATATTATCACTATTCACATACCATTAACTAAAGAAACAAAATATTTACTCAGCAGTAAAGAATTTGATTTAATGAAAGAAGGCGTAATATTAATTAATATTGCTCGAGGAGGAGTAGTAGAGGAAGAAGCTCTGCTTAATGCTTTAAATTCAGGAAAAGTAAAAGCAGCCGCTATTGATGTCTGGGAAAAAGAGCCAAGCGATAATTTCGAATTGATTGATCATCCTAATGTAATTGCCACTCCCCATTTAGGAGCAGCAGCCAAAGAGGGTCAAGAACGAGCAGGATTAGAAGCAGTTAAAATATTAAAAGAGTATTTATTATAATAGGTGACTAGGTTATTGGGTAACTGGGTTACTAGAATAACTATGATTACTGAGTACAAAATCACCTAACAACCCAATAACCCTAATAACCCAGGCACCTAATCACCTATTTAGAGGAGGAAAAATGGCTGAATTACAACCATTTAAGGGCATTAGATACAATTCAGAACAACTCCCAATGGAAAAATTAATTACTGAACCTTATGACCGAATCCCATCCTCAATGCAAGAGGAATACTATCAAAGACATCCCTATAATATAATAAGGATTATCTTAGGAAAAGACATCGAATCAGATCATCCCGAGAAGAATAAATATAAAAGAGCCAAAATTTATTTAGATGAATGGCTTAAAAAAGGTATTTTAATTAAGGAAGATAAAGAATCATTTTATATTTATCAACAAGAATTTAAAGTGAATGATCAATGGAAGAAAAGAACAGGTCTAATTGCTCGGGTAAAATTGGAAGATTTCTCTTTAAAAAAAGTTCTTCCTCATGAAAGAACATTTCCTAAACCCAAAGAAGACCGCCTAAATCTACTCAGAGCAACTAACTCAAATACTGAGCAAATCTTTCTTCTCTATCAGGATGAGGCTAATAGGATAAATCAAATAATCAATCAGATTTTAGCCGATTCTTATTTAGCCTGCAATATTAAAGATGAGGATGAAATAATCCATAAATTATGGGTAATAAAAGATGAAAAAACAATAAAAGACATCCAAGAATTAATGAAAGATAAAGTCCTTATCATTGCTGATGGTCATCATCGATATGAAACCTCTTTAAATTATCGTGATGAAATAAGAAAAAAATTAGGCCAAGTGAGAGGAGATGAACCATTTAATTATATAATGATGACTTTATTCAATCTTGATGACCCTGGTTTAATTATTTTGCCTACCTATCGTCTAGTAAAAG
>JBHIEE010000170.1:0-4557 GCA_046760445.1 Candidatus Aminicenantia bacterium | reverse complement strand
TAGAATTATACCAGTGTGATGAAGCATTTGAAAGAGTTTTCACACAGTCTGACGTCCCGAGCATATGCGAAGTTGCCGAGCCCCGAAGGGGTGGCATGCGTTCTTGCTCAACCAGCGGGAGAAGCAAGAACCGTGACATCTGGCGTGGATTTTGCCCGCCCACATCATTCTACCCCATACTTAAAGCAAAATCCATAATCTTAATTTCTTTTATGGTAAGAAAAACAATTTTATAACAGGAAAAAGGATTGTCAATAATAAAGATTTGATACCAACTTATGACAACTTACCAACTTACTTTAGATAATAAATTAGAAAGGGGCAGGAAAAGCGAAATGGCCTTTAATGAAACGAAGAGGGGTTTTCTTATTGTTTATAATCAATGGATTCGTGGCAGTCGCTGCAATTGACCTTTCTCATTTGATTAAAATCTTTATGGCACTCATCACAGGATAAAAAGGGGTGAGGTTCTAGATTAGTGACTCCAAACTTTGAATGGTCGACTCCCTTTTGTTTCCATTCCTTATGGCACGAAAGACAGTTTTTTTGTTCTCCAGAATAATTTTTTGCCTTGTGACATTTCTCGCAAGGAACTCCATAATGGTATTTTTCGAGATGAAATCCTGTAAAGTCATGATTGAATAACCGTTGGTCAATTTGAGTGAGGGGATATTTCCTCCCCCTGTGCTCTTTATGGCAGTCCGAACATTTGCCTTTAAAAAAGGCATGATATCCCTTTCCTTTGATTTTTTGTTCTTCTACTTCTTTGTGACAAGAGAGACAAAGATAATCAACAGCCCCTCTATACGGTTGGTGACAGAGACTGCACTGGCTTTCAAAGGCTTTGTGCTTCAATGTCATGTAATAAGGCATCAAGAGTTTTTTATCAACAAACACTAATATAATCAGCAGGATTGCCAGGTAGAAATATATATTTTTATAGATGGGAATTTTAGCTTCTTTTTTCATTTTAATAACGGATAAATGTCCAAATATGAATCAAGGCAAGAATAAGCATCAGATAGGTAAAAGGCACGTGCACCAGTCTCCATATTGAATATATCTCTGCCATGAGCATCAAAGTTTTTGTGTTCTTTTCGATGTGCAGGCTCCGGTAGAGATTGTCGTATTTTATTTGAAGTACTTTTAATTCTCTTTTACGATTTTTATTTATCTTTCTCCTTAAATGATTAATATCACGGGAATATTTCCAGTAAGATTTAAAAGCATTGAAAAAAAAGGGTAATGATAGTAACCCTTTTCCTCTTAAAAGAATCTTTTTATTAAGCTCTTTAAACCCAGCAAGAATACTCAGATTGTCAACTTCAGCTGTTAACTGTATTTCGTTCATCTTTAGCTCTTCTGTCTTTTTTTGTAATTTTTTCAGGCGCTCTTCGATTGTCTTTTTGGTTAGGATTTCTAATTCCAGCTCATCTGAAAGTTTTCGATAAAGAAATTGCCCGACAAAACCTGTCAGAAAAACTACCCACATAAATGCTAACGAAATACCTCCAACACCGTAATACTTTCCGTAGGAATGAAAGAAAATTAACAAAGGACCAGCAATGCCGGTTGCTATATGAAAATATAGCCAATGTCTCATCTTTCCGAATTTGACCCACTTTCGTTTTCTTGGAATATACAGAAGAGACAAGAGAATAAGGAAAGCGCCAATGTAGCCTGCCGTGTGTCCCGCTATATGAATGATATACCAAATGTCTTCTATATGGAAAAAATGGAAACGGTAGGAAATATTATAGCTGATAATCAACAAGAAAAGAATAGTGATGATTATCTTATACCAATTTCCTCTATTCATGGGAAATTCTCTTCTATTATGGATAGGAACTTATTTTTTTGCTAATTTACGATTTTCCCCCCTTATTGTTAAATTTCACTCCAATTACCCGCTAAAAACCTATATCACAGTAAAAATTTGAAGTCAAGTGAGGGAAAGCAATAGCAGCTTGATTTTTCACAGTAAGCCCATTTGTGGAAGGGCTTGGTTTGCTCAGTTCATTTAAGGTGCATCTTCGGGTAAATAAAGCACCACTCCACCTTTTGCTGGTCTAATTTAAAAAGCAGCCTGTGCTTTAACTTAAATTGTCAAAAGTTGAGACTTGATCCCAATTACTATGCCGAATGAAACTAATCTGGACCTGTGACCAGTTTCAAGTTCAAAATGTAATAATGCAAGACGCGACCCCAATTACCTTCTTTCGGTTTCACTTCAATTTTACCTGCTCTCTCTCGCCTTCTTATCCTTGACAACCACTTTTTGTTGGGATATAGATATATTTTTTAAAGCAGGCAAAATGGTGAAAATCAAAGGAAAAAAGGAGGAAAAAAGTGAAAACTAAAAAAGCAAATTTTTATCCTACAACGAAAGTAAAAATGAGAAATGATAAAAAATCAATCTGGATGGTGTTTATTTTATTGGTTATGGTGGGGATATTACAAAGCATTTTATCAAACCCAATGGAAGCTGCCACGGGGAACAAAAAGTTGGTGGTGATTCTGGATGCTTCAGGCAGTATGTGGGGCCAGGTGGATGGTAAAGCTAAAATTGATATTGCCCGTGAGGTGTTGACGGGGATCATCCGTGATTTGCCTGAAAATATACATGTGGGACTGACCGCCTATGGCCACCGGAAAAAAGACGACTGTAACGACGTGGAGGAATTGGTCGCCGTGGGACCACAAAACAGAGAAAAATTGCTAGAGAAATTAAGATCCATTCAACCCAAAGGCAAGACTCTCATTTCCCTTTCGGTGGAGAAGACGGCAGAGAAATTGAAGAACAGCGAAGAAGAATTTTTTATATTACTGGTATCGGATGGCAAGGAAACCTGTGCTAGTGACCCGTGTGAAGTGGTTAAAAAACTCAAATCATACGGTATTCAATTTCGTATGTACGTTATTGGATTTGATGTTACAGAGGAAGAGAAAGCTCAACTATCCTGCATGACCAAAGCTGGTGGCGGGGAGTATTATCCAGCCAACAACGCCAGGCAATTTAAAAATGCATTCCAGAAGATCACTGACCGGGTGACTGTAGGAGAAGGGCCTGGTAAACTGGAACTTTCAAAGACCACATTTGCTCCTCTAGAAAAAATTGTGGTTAAGTTTACGGCTCAACCGGATTATGCCAGCAATGCCTGGGTAGGGATTATCCCCTCCCATGTTTCCCATGGCGATGAAGTGATTAACGATCAGCATGATCTCTCCTATCAACACTTAAATAAAAAAATCTCTGGGACATTGATTTTTACTGCGCCGAAAAAAACCGGTGGCTATGATCTCCGCATGTTCAATTCCGATGCAGGTGGCAAGGAGGTGGCCTCGGTCACCTTCAAAGTGGAAGGCCAGTTGGAAAAAGGCAGTCTGAAACTGGACAAAACCGTTTATGAACCTGGTGAGGAAATTCGCGTGGAATTTAAAGCAAAATCCTATTTTAAGCCCGATGCCTGGATCGGAATCATCCCCTCTTGGGTTCCGCATGGAAAAGAGGTGGATGCTGATGCCCATGACCTGACTTACCAAAAAATACACGGGAGACTCGAAGACACGATGGTTTTTAGAGCACCTACAGATGAGGGATCTTATGATATACGGATGTTTGATACCGATTACTTCGGAGATGAAGTCGCTTCGGTTTCCTTTGAGGTCAAGGGAAAGTTGACTGGCTCCCTAAGGTGTGAACCCACAGTTGTTAAACCGGGTGGAATGATCAAGGTCCACTTTGAGACGTCAACCAATTTCGCCCAAAATGCTTGGATTGGTATAATACCTTCTCATGTCCCCCATGGTAGCGAATCGGTGAACGACCAACATGATTTGGCCTATCAATATCTGAATAAACGGATATCTGGCACATTGACATTCAAAGCTCCGACCAAGCCTGGCTCGTATGATTTCAGGATGCATGATACGGATAACAACGGCAAAGAAGTGGCATCTGTCACTTTCATTGTAAAATAAATCAACTAAAACTAATTTCTAAGAGTTTTACTTTTTTAATGGTGTAAATATTAAATCATCTGTCGCAAGTCAAGGTTTGATACCTCTACATCATCGTTATTATCCATCGAAGCATTTTACTATAAACTTCACTATTTTTGCTTTTTTTCATACATTCTGAATAAAATTTTTTTAATCCATTCATCATCGATTCGGAGATTTCAGTTTAATATAGGTTATGAAAAAAATTTTAATATCTGAGGGAATGAAGACCAGACCTTTTTCTTATCTTCAAATTTCCAATTTCAATTTTCATGAATTAGTGTTTCCCGGAGGGAATTAGGTATTTTCTAGCAAGGTCGTGATGAACTTATGTATCAAGTCAAGACCAGACATTCTTAGTCCTTTTAGATACAAATTTTAGATTTTTAACTTATTCAATTTTTTTGAAGGAAAAATATTTGAAAAAAGTTGATCGTTAACTTCTGAAGGGGCAAAAGCAAAAGACCTAATCTTAATTTCTCTTATGGTAAGAAAAACAATTTTATAACAGGAAAAAGGATTGTCAAAAATAAAGATTTGACCCCCGAATTCCCC
>JBHIEE010000169.1:0-4563 GCA_046760445.1 Candidatus Aminicenantia bacterium | reverse complement strand
CAGTCAAACAATGACTTTAATAATATAGTACGCTGTATCCACCGCAAATAGCGGCGGGTTATTCCATAATCGATATACTGCTAATAACTATTTAGAGGTATCAAAATGTCAGTAATATTAAAAATAAAAAGAAAGAATATATTACTCGTTCTCTCTTTTGTTTTTTTATTTTTAAATTTTCTTCTTGGGCAAACTGCGACTAATAATTCTGTGAAATAAGGAGAAGAACTTATGACTCATAAGTTTTGTATTTTGACGACAATTCTTTTTCTCATTATTTACTCAAGTTTGGCTTTTGGACAAACCCCACAAAATCAAAAGGAATCTAATGAAACATTCTACTTTAAGAGTTTTGCTCTTTTCAGATGTGTTATACAACTTCCGAATGATTATAATCCAGACAAAAGTTACCCGCTCGTTGTTGGACTCCATGGAGGGGGTGGTTCCCCTGATAATTTTATAAACCTATGGAAGGATATAGATGGCTTGGAATTTATTTATGCTGTACCCCAAGCTCCTTATGCGTGGTTAATAAATAATAAAATAGGCTATGACTGGGCGCTATGGCCTACAGGGGATGAAAGCTTGATGCGCCGGGCTTCGAACTTATCTGAAAGCTACATTCTTGACTTGCTAAAAACGTTAACCCAAAAGTATAAAATCGATTCAATCTATTTAATGGGATTTTCACAAGGAGCTATTTTTACTTATCAAATAGGAATAAGAAATCCTCATCGTTTTAGAGGGATAATTTGTTTATCTGGTCCTGGGCTATTAGAACCTTTAATCTCACCATTTGGTGACAAAAAAATCACAGATTGGTTGGAAGAAAAAAATATTGCTGGTGCTAAAAGATTAAGAGTTTTTATAGGACATGGTAAAAATGACAAGTCTCCGGATTATAACATGGGGTTGAAATCAAGAGATATCTTAAAAAAGTATGGTTATGATGTAACATTTTATAGTTTTGATGGAAAACATGAAATAGTTAAAGAAGAATTGGAACATGTTATCAATTGGTTAAAAAAGAAGAAAAGGACAAACTAACCTCAGCTTCAACACCAGCATGTCCCATGTCAAGATCTGACACCCTAAATTATGAAACTCAGCACACATTCTTATTGAGATGCTGTTCCAGTTGCTTTTTTCAAGGCAGCTCTTGCCAAGAGCCTTGTAGAATCCAATGCTGGTAAGAGTGAATTTTCTTGGCTTACTAACAGCGGTATCTCGGTACAGCCAAGAACGACAGCATCACAGCTTTGGTTTTTTAATTCGCCGATTACTTCGTTAAAATACGCACGAGCTTCTGAGGAAAAACGGCCATAAACCAGTTCATCGAAAATAATCTCATTAATGCGCTCCCGGTCCTTTATCTCAGGAATCCTGTGCTCAATACCAATGGCAGCAAGCTTAGTAGAATAAACCGGGCCCTCCATCAAAAAGCGCGTGCCCAAAACTCCGAGACATTTGTAGTTTTGACGTTTCGCCTCAGCAGCAACTTCCTCAGCAATATGAAGCCACGGAATTGGTGATTTCTTAGCGACAAGGTCAAATGCCTGATGGATTGTATTATCGGGGCATATGGCGAAATCTGCTCCCACTTTTGCTACCTTATTCACTGAAGATAACATTAAACTAGCTACTCCTTCCCAGTCGTCTACTTCTATGTATCGCATATATTCGCTAAGAGGAAAGGTGTGCATAGTAACCTCAGGATGAGCGTGTCTCCCCATTAAATCTGCCCCTTCTATGCAGATTGTGCGATAACAAAGGGCTGCTCCCTCTGCACTACATGCAACTATTCCAATGTGTTTAGTCATGCTTTTTCCTCCTTTTCAAGTGTGTTGCGCCTAACTGGTTGTTTACGAACCAGAGATTCGTCTTAACTGGTTTAAAATCCGCAAAATGTGAAACTTTTGCTCATTTTTTTTATTATTTTAAACATTCCTTCAGTAATTTATAAAGAAAATTTTTAATCTTAGCTAAATCCTCAAGGATCATTATTTCTGAACCCCCCGCTTTGTTTCATTACTTCCCTCTTATATAAATCAAAGATAATTAGAAATCAAGTTAATTTTAAAAGATTTTCAGTCTAAAGTGAGTGTTTTTAACATTTTTAAAAGCTGAAGGATATCTAAATTAATGTTCCTTGGGCAACCATTACCACCTTTCCCCCGACTGAGACATCTATTTTCCCTTCCTTGTCTTCCGCTCTCAAGAAAAGCAATGAAGGTCTTCCTATTTCATAGCCCTGTTCAACTCGAATGTTGATTTTATCTCTTTCAAAATAACGATATTTCACTAAATATCCAGCTAAACAACCATTGGCACTCCCTGTAGCTGGGTCCTCTGGCACCCCATAGTAGTCAGCAAAAACTCGCACACTTAAGTCGTTTTTCTGATGATACGTCTCGGGACAAAAGATGAGTATCGCTTTGGCTTGCGTATCTTTAATTAATTCGAAATATTTGTCTCTGGCTACTTCAGCTTGCTTTATTGCTTCTTTGGTTTTTAGGGGAACTATGATAAAGGGTAAGCCTGTAGAAACCTCTTGAATAGGAAATCTCTCGTCTATCTCTTTTTCGCCAAGTTTCAAAACTTTCGAAATTGATTCTAAGTCGAAAATTTGACCAAAAGTCGGGTCCATTTGCTTCATCCATAAAATATCTATTTCTTTCCCGCTGTAATTGAGCGTAACAGGAATCTGTCCAACCTTAAGATTCAGAATTATTGTCTCGACTGGCTCTCTGATAATCTCACGCTGCATGACATAAGCAGTGCCCAGTGTCGGATGACCAGCAAAGGGCACCTCTTCTTCTGGGGTAAAAATGCGAACATCATAACCTCCGTTTCGTTTCTCTTTTGAGAGAATAAAAGTTGTCTCTGAATAGTTCATTTCCTTAGCGATTCGCTGCATTTCAGTATCAGAAAGTGCCTCGGCATCTCTGAAAACAGCAAGCTGGTTACCCGCATATTTCTCCTCAGCAAACACATCCACTATGTAAAAGGTATATTTTCCCATTTTGATTTCCTCCCTTAGGCATTTAGACTAACTCAGTATATACGAAATTCGCCTTTTGAAAATAATGAGATTCTTGCCTTCTGTCAATATTATGAGTATTAAGAGAATTAGATCTTTTTAGTAACATTTCTTATTTTCAATCCCAGAAGGAGTTTAACACGCATATAGATATTCGATCTTTAAATATCAAACTATAATTCTTCAAACAATTACTCGGAGAGCTTTAGGGAATATTGAATATTTTGCTGGAGGATATCCTATGATTTCTCCGTCAGTTTCAATGAAAACTTTTTGGTTTGAGATTATCTCGAGAAATTTACATTGGTCATAATGAGCAGGTTTCTTAAAAAATATCTTCCCTGTATAAAGACTCGGGATCAAACTAAAAAGCTTTAAACGACTGATAGAATCTATTATTCCTATATGGAAAATTCCATCATCAGCTCTTGTTTTGATTCCATAATTCATTCCTCCTCCAAAGTATGGACTTTTAAAAACAGTTAAATTCTTCAATTTCAGATTCCATAATTCCTTATTATCCAGCTTGAGATTGCATTTTACCTCATCGAATTCCAGCAATGCTTTGAATCCGACACTCAAAGCAGCAGCGTCTACGCTAACCTTTTTTAAGAGATTTATGAGTCTTGTGGCTGTATCGAATTTCTGGATAGCAAGGCTTATTACCCCTATACTTGAATTAGCAACAAAGTATCTCACTATTTTTAATCCTTTGAAATCTCGGCACTCCACTTTGCATACATCAATCAAATAAGTCTTTTCACTGAGCAATCTATCCAGTAAACTTTGCCTTTGTTCAAATACTTTTTCAAAATCACAACTACTACCAGCACCAAGAAAGATCAGTATCAATTCGTTAGATTTGATTCTATCATTATTGATTACTCCCTGAAGGACTTCATTTAATGTCCCATCTCCTCCAAAAACAGCTATCCTTTTGTATCCCTTTTCAACTAAATCAGCAGAAATCTTTGTGGCATGTCCTGGATATTGAGTCAACTTGGATTCCACTTGAATCTGAGATGTTTTTAGGAGTTCACTGAATTTTTCCCACTTCTTGGTGGCAAGTCCTCCCCCAGCTTTTGGATTGCATATAATGAAAGTTTCTTTTAGGTTTTTCATATTCAATGTAGTGTCATATCCTCCCAGATTAAAGAATTTCTTAATTTTTCTATTAGGGCACTATCTTCTTCTTTAAATGCGGCATAAAGTACAATCTCCATTTCTATCTTAAGAAATCCTTTAAGAGCTTGGATAAGAGGATCCCTTGAATGAAAGCCAATTCTGATTAGTTTGAATTGAGATCGGAACCTATTACAAATGAATCGAATCAAATTTTTGGCTGCCTCCAAATGTTCTTCTTCATAAACTAAATGCCTTAGTTCTAAAACCTGAATCGGGTTGCCTGGGGCAGGCAAAAATCCAAAAGGCTTTAGAAGATAATAGAGCAATTTTAATAAACCCCCGTATCTTTGGACAATTGTTTTCTTGAAACCTATTTGGTTCCAATAAGATATTGTAGC
>JBHIEE010000168.1:0-4571 GCA_046760445.1 Candidatus Aminicenantia bacterium | reverse complement strand
ACCCCTCAGCAATTTTGACCCCTCAGCAATTTTGACCCCTCAGCAACACTTTTAATTGCCTTTTCAGAATAATTTAATTGATCATATACTGAGGCAATCACCAATAAAGGATATTTTCTCTTTTCAAGTTTAAAAGTAAAATATTTGGAATAACATACAGAGAAATTCTTGACAATTTACGAGAATTTGGATAATTTTATTTCTCAAAAATTATCAATATTTAAGGAGGAAAGAATGGGAACGAGAAGAAATTATGTTTGGATAGTATTTCTGAGTGTGTGTTTTTTGTTGTTAATAAGCACATTGATTTTTGCACGTCTTCCTGGTACCCCAGCTCAATCTTCTCCAGGAAATGGATCGATAGTACGTACAACATATGTCACCTTTGTGTGGTATCACGTGAGTGCCAATCCGTCTGTAGACAAATACAAGCTCCTAATTAAAAGAGTAGCAGACGGCGTTGAGATGTTTAACCAGGTCGTTGGTAATGTTACAAATTACACAGTAAATCTGCCTGATCATACGGAATACAAGTGGAAGGTGAAAGCACATAATGCTGATGGATGGGGACCATGGAGTGCCTTCTGGAGATTCACAGTTGATACAGGATCAGTTCCGGAAAAGCCAGTGCTGGTTTCTCCTGCGCCAGGTTCTACAGTTAGTGACAGCACCACTGTGAATTTCACATGGAACCCTGTAAACGCCTATCCTCCGGTGGACAAATACAAGCTTTTAATAAAGAAACTTCCTGATGGTATTGAAGTTTTTAATCAGGAAGTGAGCTATGATGATGCAGGTTATTCAGTCCCGCTTGAAAACAAGACAGAATACAAGTGGAAGATGAAAGCGCATAATGCTAAAGGATGGGGGGAATGGTGTGATTTCTGGAGATTCACCGTCCATGTACCTATTAGAGTAGAAGACTTTGGAGCTGTTGGCGATGGGATTACAAACGATGGCCCAGCAATACAGGCTGCATTCGATGCTGCCGAGCCTGGGGATATAATCGAATTCAAAGCGAAGACATATAAATATGAGGTAAATGATGAGGTTGAATTAATCACGTTGAATAGCAAGAAAGATGTGATCATCCGTGGTGCTGGGATGGATCAAACTATCCTCAAAGCTGGAAATTCAGATTATAGTACAATTAAAATACACCGCTGTGACAATATTATAGTTAAACACCTTCAAATAAATGGACAAGTACCAAAACAGATACCACCGATAAAAAACCGGGGGGTAACACGAAAGGGATTTTGGGTTTTTGAGGGAAGTAACATAACGTTTAGGGAAGTAAAAGTTATCAGGGTTATGGCAGCAGGAATCCTATTTAAAAGGGTATCAGGAGGAGTTGCTAGGGATTGTAAATTTAGATGGACAGGAACAGCTGGAATCAATGCAACTGGTAGTAATAATATAACTATGAGAAACAACTATGCCTTTCGTACAGGAGACGATAGTTTTTGTTCACTCGGGCCCGAAGCTCAGGCGGATATGGGTAGCTATGACAATAAAATCATTGATAACACATCAGAGTATTCGGGGGCAAGAGGGATAGTTGTTGCAGGATCTGATAATGTTGAGGTTATAGGTAACACTGTTAGATATAGCGATAGCGCCGGTATTCGAGTAGCCTCGAGTGAACATTTTAATACGGGTGAGGTCAATACTGTGTTTATTCGAGACAATACTCTTATAGGAGTTAAGACAGGTGAAGGAAAGAACATTGGAGCTATATGGATACGTGCTTTTAATGGTAATATTAGCAATATTCAAATCCTCAATAATATTATCATATATCCAAAAGATCATATCCAATTGGATCCAGAAATTCCAACAAAGCCCATTTTATTATGGAGAGATGACGATTACCGCCTAATAAATATAGAAATTAGAAATAATACCATTGAGGATCACGAAGGTGATGATGGTTTTACAATTGAACACTGTTACTGTATATGGATAAAGAATGCGCCGGATTTAATTGTAACAGACGTGGGAAATAAGATAGAGCGTTTCCCACTAGCTGGTGATCCATATTTGGTGGACTGTCTTGGTCCGTACTATTATGATTAATATTTATTCAAAAAAATGATTTCCTAAGTGTAAGACTAAATATGTAATTCAAAATCTTATAATTAAGCATAAAGAAAGTCATCTTCTGCCATTAAGAGGGTAGCAGCCAGGCAGGGATAGGAATTTCCTTTTTGAGTCAGTAACAATTTCTCCATTTTTTTATTTGATTTTCATCATCCCCAAAATTTTCCTTCTATATATATAAGTCCGTTTTTCGCGGAATTTTATTGGGTTTTTTATGAAAATAAAAATTTCTAAAGTAGAATGGCGTAAAATAATTAATTATGCGGCATTCTAATAAAATGTTTCCTTGAGCAGATATAATTAATTATAATCTTAACTGTGTTAAACGAGGATATATTATGATGGATACATAGGTCTTTCAGCTATAAAATGCAATTTAAATCCACCTCACTATGCCTATTTTTATTAGCGCAAGCAAAGAGGAATATGTCAGACCTTATGTATCATGTCAAGACCTGACACTTTTAACCTTTTAACTTTTAATGAACTGACTTGACTTTTATAAGTCACAATGATAATTAGAGATTCTTCCAGAAATAATGATTTTGAGGAGGTAAATAAATGATTAAAAAATATATTTTCCATTCAGTTGTATTTGTAGCTCTCATAGGATTCTTTTCCGGATGTGGAGATAAAAATAAAGGATTGGAATCTGCATTGAAAAGCATTCGAGCAGAGGATCTATCCAGAGATGTTTCAATCCTTTCCTCAGATGAATTTGAAGGACGGTTCTCCTCAACCAAAGGCGAGGAAAAGACCGTCAACTTCTTGAAAGAAGAATTCCAAAAACTCGGCCTAAAGCCCGGAAACGGTAATAGTTTTTTTCAGGAAGTGCCGCTGGTGAAAATCACTGCAGATCCAAATGCAAAACTCAAAATAACGGGCAAGAAAAAATCAAATCTCTTTTCGTATGGAGATGAATTTATGGCAGGGACATTGAGAGTCGTAGAGGAAGTATCACTTAATAATTCGGAAATGGTCTTTGTGGGCTATGGTATCGTTGCCCCAGAATATAACTGGAATGATTATGAAGAACTTAACGTACGCGGCAAAACAGTAGTAGTGTTGGTTAATGATCCAGGCTTTGCAACCGAAGATCCTGCCCTTTTTAACGGGCGAGCAATGACTTATTATGGCCGCTGGACATATAAATTCGAGGAAGCCGCACGCCAGGGCGCTGAAGGAGTATTTGTCATTCATGAGACCAAACCCGCGGCTTACGGGTGGGATGTCGTGAAAAATAGCTGGTCTGGTCCGCAGTTCAGTCTGGTCAGCGAAGATAATAATTTATCCCGTTGCGCTGTGGAAGGCTGGCTGCACATTAACACCACACGCAAAATCTTTGAAAATGCCGGCTTAAATTTTAATAAATTAAAAGCAACGGCTGCAAGACGCGGATTTAAGGCTGTTCCTTTTGGCTTAAAAGCCTCAATAACCCTTAAAAATAGCATCAATAAGACAAAATCCAGAAATGTCATTGCACTCCTACTCGGTTCAGATCGTGCAGACGAATGCATCATTTATGTGGCACACTGGGATCATTTTGGCATTGATCCGACACTTGAAGGAGATCAAATTTTCAATGGCGCCCTTGACAATGCCACTGGTACAGCTGCTCTGATTGAACTGGCAGAGGCTTTCAAACAGTTTAAATCATCCCCCTCTCGCTCGGTTGTTTTTCTGGCTGTTACCGCTGAAGAACAGGGATTGCTTGGTTCTCATTACTATGCGACTCATCCTGTGTATCCTCTAACCAAAACCGTCGCTGCTATCAATTTGGACTCCCTAAATATTTACGGTAAGATGAACGATATCACAGTCATAGGTTATGGGAATTCGGAACTAGATGAATATGTGGAAGCTACCGCAGCAGAGCAAGGACGAGTGGTTAGGCCTGATCCAACTCCTGAAAGAGGCTATTTTTACCGCTCAGATCATTTTCCTTTCGCCAAACAGGGTTTACCTGTGCTTGATCCAAATCCTGGGATTGATCATGTTAAGCATGGTGAAGAGTGGACTCGTGCTCAAAGGGATAAATACATACAAGAAAAATATCATAAGCCGTCTGATGAGTACGATCCAAATTGGGACCTTTCTGGTGCCATTGATGATCTTCGTTTACTTTTCAAAGTAGGTTATCGATTGAGCATGGAATCTACTTTTCCAAATTGGAGGGAAGGAAGCGAATTTAAAGCCAAAAGAGATGCTGCTATGGAAGCAGCCAGACAGAAAAACGATACACAGGGGTCACCTCAATAACTCAGCGGTCTTTTTTTCTTGAAATAATTGATTTTTCAGTAAGTTGCTGGCTCTGTGTGCTTTACAAAAAAGCTAAGTTTTTCTTCCCGAGGGATTTTAAGTCCCCTGCGTCTGACCTTTTTTATATTCTTTGAGTTAACTATATTCAATAATGATTAATTTTAATTTTTTATTTTAAATAAAAACTGTGCCCAGACTGTGCCCAAATT
>JBHIEE010000167.1:0-4576 GCA_046760445.1 Candidatus Aminicenantia bacterium | reverse complement strand
TTCTCTAACAACTCGAGAGTTCTTACTGCTATTTCTCGTCATTTGATGAAAAAAACATAGCATTGCGAAACTATGATGTCAAGAATAATTAGGGTAAGAAAAATGAAAAGTTTTGTTAGAGTTGAAAAAGTCTGGCACGCCCGGCAGGATTCGAACCTGCGACCTGCGGATTCGAAGTCCGACGCTCTATCCAGCTGAGCTACGGGCGCACCTCCTAAATATGCCTCACTTTGTTCGGCAAAATCCCAAATCCCAAGCCTCGTAGTCCCGCAAAGCGGGATATACGAGGCAAGCACCAAATCTCAAACAAATCCAATCCCGAGTACTCGGGACAAATGTTCTAAATTCAAAACGTATTTTGAAATTTCAACACCTTAAAATATACACAAAAAGATTATATTTTTCAATTACATTTGACAAGAACTTTAAGTCAAATCTTAAAAATTAAACAAACTTCAGAGTATTTCTTTCTCTATATCTTGAATTTTTTAATAATCCAAAGAATGATTTTTTTTGATTGGTATAGAAATTTTTAGTTTCGATTCCAGACTCTAATTCTTGCTTAAAAAAATTGCTTTATAACTTATTACGATTGTCTGAACCCAATACCCCCTCGACACCAATTTCAGGCTCGCTTTAGTAGTTACTTTAATGCTTTAAACCACATTATGGTAGTCCAGATAGCAGTTATAATAAATATTACCCATGCTAACCAGATTAGAGATTGCCAGAAATCAGCAAAATAAAAACCTAAAATAATCCCCAAGGCAACCATAGATATTTTAAATACAGCAAATTGCCAATTAGCCCATGTCACCTTTTTAATGAATAAATTCATTATTATCACCTCCCAGTATATATTTTTATTATGATACATTAAAATAGAGAAAATTTCCTTCTTTAATTTTTTCTTATTGGTAATTTTTTAAGTTTCAAGAATGGACTTTTAATGTTTAAATGAACTTTAAGTTCTTTCTATCTCTATATCTTGATTCTTCAATTTTTTCATATAATCCAAAGAATGATTTTCCTGATTGGTAGTGATTTTTAGTGCAGTTCTAATCTGTCGTGCATCGCTTTATAGTGAGCTTGTCGAACCATTTTTCTTTTGGGTAATTTTAAAATTCAAGGACCAACTCTCCTTGTGTTTATCCTTTAGAACTGACTTTCAGCTTCGATATATCTATTTCTGATATTTCTATATGAAGTAAAGCAGATGCTATTTGGCTAGGACTTACATTAATTCCTTCTTTTTCCTTGTAATATTTAGCAATCACTTTAAGTTTATCCCAGTCCTCATTAAAGAGAGGTATTTTATTCCGCTTTTCTGTAGTTCCTACCAATGCAGGCCGACCTCCACTAGAACGTAACCGGCTTATAAGGAATTGCCGCAAGGAAAATAAAGAAATTGGCCCTTGCTTTGTATCTATTTTAACTTTTACCTTCTCTGCACCTAAAGATTTAGCAATAATCTTAGCATCAACCTTTCTTTGAGTTTGTCCTATATTCTTAATTATTTTTGCCATTTTTACCGCCTTCTTTCTCAAAGTTTTACTTTGAATCATATTTACGAATTCTAAAGAATTGGCCGTCAAACTCAAATACCACTTCCCCTTGATTCGTTTCCCGACCAAATTTATGTAGAAATTTCCTAAGCAATTTTAAGTTTTTTACAAATCTGGCTGGATAAATATATGTATACATCACAGTAGTCTTCTCCCAAAGCATATCTTTATCATTTAATCTATCAATGCTATCAATACTTTTTTCTTGTCTTAACCATGTGCCATCAGCTGGAGGCATTGTAGTCGATCCTCCTCCAATCAATGTGAGCACTTTTTGAGCCTCTTTGATCCAATTATGAAGATGTTTTATTTTTTTCCCATCTTTGTCTTTATCAGGAATGTATAAAGCTAACTGTTGAGTTGAAGGTTCTTCCAAGGCTCCTAGAATTTTGCCTAAATTAATTTTTAAAATATCATCCGGCATATTTATTTTTCCTCTTACTATAAAACTACAACTTTTGGGGTCAAAAGTCAAGTAAAAAATTATTTAGAATTACCTCTTAATTCGGCCTAAAGTAATAAATTCACTAAATAAAAATATTAAAATGTTTCTCTTTCTATAATCTTCCTCTCTTCCTCTGTTATCCCATACAGTTTATAAACCAGTTCATCAATCTTCTCATCTGTTATCTTTATTTCTCTTTCAATTCTTTCGCGTTCATGGGAAAGAAGAAGGGAGTGTTTTTTCTTATTAAGTTCGAGCATCTTGTCCACTAATTCAGCCATTTTGTCATGCATTGCTTTATGGTGAGCTTGTCGAACCATTCTTCTCGGTAATTTCAAAATTCAAGGGCTGACCCTGATTCTGCAATAATACTTCTTTAATCTCTGCCAATGCTTCTTCATAAGTCTTCATTTGAACTACACATCCATCAAAAGCAGGAGCATAGGCAATATAATCACCTGATTCAGTATCTTTTTCAATCAACACCGTGTAACTATACTCTTTCGCCATTTTAATACCTCTTTTTGGATTATTCTAACATAATAAGCCTAAAAATCAAGTTGTCGTTGAATTCAAGGATATAACTAAGCATCTGGAGTAACTTTAACAAATTTACTATCTCTATATTTTGATTTTTCGATTTTTTTGTTAATTTAAAATGAGTTTAGCTTGACAAGGAGTAATTGGTTGGTGTATTTAAGTCATAAATTGCGAAAATGTTGAAAAAATTACAATTGTTTCTTCAAAGTATTATTCCTTTTATAAAGAAATTAGGAACAATTTTTGAAAAGATTCTTCCTTACTTAAAGTATATTTCAATTATTAGTGCAATAATCCTTTTTTCTATTTTCATCTGGTATATATTATTATGGTTCATTTATATAATTAAAAAACGAAAAAGAGATTTCAAACCTGTGGGTTGGAATGAATATGCGATAATTATCGCGGTTATTTTTGGAATTTTAGCTATATTTTTACCTTTATTGTTTCAATTTCAATTATGGCAATATAACCAGCTTTATATATTATCTCTTGCAATCATTTTGTTTTCAGCTATATTCATTCCAATTTTAGTTCCTTTTACTCAGAATTTGAAAAAGAAAATAATTATTAAATATTTAGAAAACATGGGACTTGTTGCCATTCAATATTATTTAAAAAAGGATGTAGAAAAATGTCTAAAAGAGCGTGATAAGGATGAGAAAAAGGGTCCACATTTTTTTCGATGGGAAGGACCTCTCTGGATTGATTTTGAGAAGGGTTATATTTCAGAAAGAGAAGAAGTTAATACTATCATAAAAGACTTAGACAAAAAACAGGTTTTTCTTACAGGAATTCCAGCCAGCGGAAAATCAGTTATTTTAAGAAATATTGGCTATGAACTAGCGAAGAAGGGAAAAAATGTTTTTATTATCCCTTTTAAAGAAGTCTCTGAGGTAAAAAACAAACCAAAAATTGTGAGTCTTCTAAAAGAAATAAATGCTTATCTTTTCCTTGATGATATTCATCTTAATAAAAAGGAAGCAGATTATTTTTACCGAAATATTAATAAAAAAATCCTTTTTTCAGGAAGAAAACCTCAAGAAATTGAAGAAAGTCGTATAGATGAGCTGGATAGGAGACTTAAAGAAGGAACAGAAATTCATCCTGATAAAAATATTAAAGAAAAAATCATAAAAAGATTTCAGTATATTAGTGGATGTCGAATTTCTGATAATATTTTTAGAGAACTTCTCAACATTCCTAATCTTTTACTTCTTAGCTTACAATTGGAAATGCATATTGAAGATAAAGGAGAAATAAAGGAGCTCAGACCAATTACAGAAGGAATAAAATCCTATATAGAGGAACTAAAAGCAGAAGATATATTTTTACCGATTGCTTTATTTTATCAATATGAAGTTCCAGTAAGAAGAAGGTTTCTTGAACAAAATCTTTCATTAGATAAAGAAAAAATTGATGAACTTATAAAGGTAAAAAGAGAAATTCTATCTGGAGAATGGAAGAAGCGTGAATATCTCAGCCTTTACCACTCCGAAATAGCAAAAGCCTTTATTGATACATATAAAGAATACAAAGATTTAGGATGGTCAGTAAAAGAAAAGTTAAAATTAAATGGTCATGACTGGGAAGTAGGAGGAATTTATATATACTTAAACTCTTTTCCAGAGGAAGGAAATTATTTTTTCTCGAAAGCATATCGAGAGATTTCAATTGCTCTCTCGAAACATCCAGAATTTCCTACTCTCATTAAAAATATATTTGAAAATGCAGAATATTTCGATTTTAATTGTTATTGGGCATACACTAAATATCTTCCAAAGGAAAACTCTGAGAAAATTAATGAAATTAAAAGTTCTACTTTTGAAGAGAAAATAAGAAAATGGGATGATCCTGAGGCTATTGCGTTGCTTCTCTTCACTTTAAATGAAATCAAATATGAAAGATTAAAAGAGTTATTAAAAAGACTGGAGGTAACTCTTTTTGAAGAGAAAATAAGAAAATGGGATAATCCTTGGGCTATTGCGAAGCTTCTCAGCACTTTAAATGAAGTCAAATATGAAAG
>JBHIEE010000166.1:0-4701 GCA_046760445.1 Candidatus Aminicenantia bacterium | reverse complement strand
TCATAACATACCAAACCTCGTTGCAATCTCTGATGCTGAAAATTCTTTTGACAATTTAATCCATGCCTTTTTTCTTCCTTTTCTATCAATCATTGTTTTAACGTCATCAACCTTAACTTCTAAAGCCTTCTCAACAGCCCATTTAATTTGTTTCTTATTTGATTTTCTATTAACTATGAATACTAACTTATTTTCAGTCTCAATTTTTCCAATTGCTTTTTCAGTTAGTAAAGGATATTGAATAATACTCCAAGGATCAACTAACAATGGTTTTTCAACTTCTTTGGTTTTCTTTTCAGCCACTATCTCACCATTTTATCAAAAATTTTTTCAAATTCTTCAATTGAAGATACGATATTATCATTGAGTGGAGTTGTTATCATTTCTGTATGTTCTTCATTTATTTTTCCTATACATATGATTTTTTTACCTAAAGCCATTGCATATCCAAGTTCAAATGCCCAATTTTTAGTAAGAGGAAAATCTTGAATTGTATTTGCAATAATTATGTCTGCATTTCTAATAGCTTCAATATTGATTTTATACATTATTTCATCAGAGTCTTGTGGAGTATCTCTAAAGGCCATGTGAACCTTGTGTCCTTTTGATTCTAAAAAATTACAAATCCTGTTGTTTATTTCCGTATTCTTTAAACTTGAAATAATGAAAAACTTTTTAACCATAAATTTCACCTAACTTTTTTATTGCACTCTCACTCCAAACTGTTAATCTTCCAGGCTGAGTTCCAGGAGCCAACAATTCTGCATTCAAATTCTTAACATTAGAAATATCAACACCTGGTAAATTCTTAGCTGATTTTACAATTCCCTTGTCTTCTGAAATAACTATAAGGAATGATTTTTTCTTTTTATATTTTCTTCCTCTCATTTTTCCTTTACCAGCTCTAACCTTTTTCTTTTTTGCTCTTTCTAAATCTTTTGACAAGTTAAATGTAATAAATAAACTTTCTAGGTTTTTTGTTTTATTAATATTTTGAATCTCATCAGAGATTATAATTGGTAAATCCAAATCCTTTATGTTATGTCTTTTTTTAACAAGTTCTAAGTTAGCAGAAGCTGCAATTGCAGATTTTATTGCAAGGATTCTTTCTTTTTTATTTATTTTTTGTTTCCAAATCTTTTCTGGTTTTGGTGGATGTGCTCTTCTTCCTGAAACAGCTTGTGGAACAAACTTTGCTCTAAATTGTTGTGCAGGAGGACCGCCATGAACCCTCTTCATTCTTGCCATTTCTCTGTTCATCATTGTATATCTTCTATGTCTTCTAGAATGATAATGAGCAGAAGTTCTTTTTCCTGCAAGTTTATTTGTACCATAAGGCTGTCTTCTATTATTTTGAATTGCCAGAACTGCTCTTTTGATTAGATCAGGTCTATATTCAACACTAAAAACTTTTGGTAATTTTATTTCTTTTTTTACTGTCCCATCTAAATTATAAATTTTAACCATTTAAACACCTTGTTTACTTTCCTTTGAAATATATTTTATATCAATCGGAAAAACTTTCTTAGGTCTCATTGCAAATCTCATCCTTATTAATCTTTTCTTAGGACCAGGTACGCTTCCTTCGATTAACAAGCAAGTATTTTTCACATTCCCATAATTAACAAATCCTCCCTTGATTTCAAAACTATCATCAATCTTAAGAATTCTTTTGTTTAATTCTGTTCTAGTTTGAAATCCTAATTGACCTGCCTGAGGAACTGTAAATCTTACTTTTCCTGGTTCTTTTGTTCCTAGTGCTCCTGTATGTCTTTGCATTTGTTGAGCTTTTCTTCCTAAAACCTTAATTCCAAATCTCTTTACTGGACCTTGGAAACCTTTTCCTTTTGTTATTGCAGAAACATCAATTAAATCTCCTTCTTTAAAAACTTGTTTAATATCAATTTGCTTTCCTAAATTTTCTTGTGCATATTTTATCTGTTCTTCTATAGTTCCACCGATTGGAATTTCAAAAACTTCTGGTTTTTTCTTAAAACCAGGATTAGTATGACATAGTAAAACAACTTGCTTAATATTTTCTGGTAATTTTTCTGGTTTTTTAGGTTTTGGCAATTTTTTAATTTTTCTTTTAAGGTTTTTATCTAATTTATCAGCAAAGAAGTCATGAATATTATCTCCATAGCATCTAAAACCAAAAACAGAAAGAGGTGGACATTCTAAAACTGTTATAGATTTCATAATTTCTTGTCCCTTTGTTCTTGAATTAGGATTAGAATCTATTAACATAACATGAGTCATTCCAGCTTTGTATCCAGCAAATCCCAAAGGTTTTACTTCTTTGATTTTTGTATGTTTAACTCTAGGATAAATTCGCCTAGCTCTTTTTCTTGGGTAAAAACCCATGCTCCCTCTTCTTGGTCTTCTTCTTTCTGGCATAGTATCACATTATATTTTCAAATCTTTTAAAGTTTATAGCTACATCTCAGAACACGTATTTGCGAAAACTTTCCAGAATTATTTAATTAAGAAAGTATTTAAAGATTTATTTTTTCTTATGCAAGCTCTCAACGATTTTATGTGCTTCTTTCCATGAGCAAGGAATATAACTCCAAGTTTGATAACAACCTGGACCAGGTCCTACTCGTTCTTTTTCTTGATTAGTTTCATACATTTTATAAATTACTTGTATAGAAAAGGATTTAAAGATTTAAACGAATAAAATATGACATGTATGAAGTAGTTCCACTTTCTGCCGATGAAATATACAATCTTCTTATTGAAAATTTTAGTAGCGTAGTTAAAGATGTTAAAAATATAGATAAAATAAAAAAAGCTATAGATGAGAGTGAAAATTTAGAAGACGGTTATGAAAAACAGGCTGAAAAATATTTTCATGAACAAATAATTGCAGGGGAAGCTTATCCTCTAAAAAAATATTATAATAATCCAACAAAAGAAAACTTACTAATGGTTAAATCTAGAATTGGTAAAGGTATAGACCCTGAATTTTCTCCATTAGGAATTGCTTACTTAAAGGACAAACTCAAAGACATTGAAAGAAATGAAAGACAAGAAAACGCTTATCAAATATTGTTGTTACAAGAAAGAATTCTTGCTACTCCAGATGAAACATGGGAGGATGTACTTCAAGAAAAAGCAGAATTTTTTGAAGAAATTAAAAGAGCACCAGACGATGAAGATAGAATGTACGATTTTGTTCCTCAATATTTATGGTACTATAAAACACTTAACATTGAAGGTGATACAACTAATCTTTTAAATAATTTAATTAAAACTTATGAAAGGGATATTGAAGAAACAGCTGATTGTTTAGTGAATTTTGGTATATCTGAAATTATACCAATAACTCTTTTGGGTTCATATATAAGTAGTATAAATTACTTAAAAGAAAGGGGGTTGGAAAATTATATGGATCGTGAATTCCCTTATACTTATTATCATTTTTCTAAAAAAGATAACGCTTATCTTATGCGCTTCTTTTTACTTCAAGGTAAAGATAATTCTCCAAATTTAAATAAACCAGAAGAAATTTTATATAAAAACTTTTCTGAATGGACAAGTTATTTATCATCTCATGAATTAGACATAAAAATAATAGATGAAAAAATAATGCCAATACGAGTTTATAGGTCTTGGTCATGGTCAGATCTTCAAAATTTATTGGACCAACAATCTTATTCTTTTGCAAAAGAGCATGTAGAATTTCCTTGGACTAAACATTATTAATTTTATTCTAAGCGCCGGGAGAGGGATTTGAACCCCCATGTCCCAAAGGACACCAGATCTCCAATCTGGCGCATTAACCTGGTTCTGCCATCCCGGCATGATAAGAATTAGAAATAAGCCTTTTAATATTTATTTTCTTACAAACTTTTTGAGACGTCTCAAGAATAATTTGTACATAGGAGTTCTAACATATTCGTCAAATTCTCCTTGTAAATTTTCTAATTTAGAATTCAATAAATTAATTTCATCTTTTTTAGTTCTAAGTTCTGTTAATGTATCTTCATATTGTCCTCTTAATAGTTTTGACTTATATTTTTCATTTTTTATTAGACCTTTCAACTTTTTTATTTCACTCTCATATTCATTTCTATCCTTACTCCATTTTTGTTCAAGTTCTATTCTCCTTAATGTTAATCTTGTTATTTTGTCTTCATATTCTCTCTTTATCTCATCTCTTATTCTTTGTTCTTCACTAATTTCTAAATATTCAATTTCCCAGTTAAAGTCCAATCCCCCATGACCCTTACCTATTGATTTAACATGTTTTTTAATGGCGATTTCAACAGCATCTTTGGTAGTACCTCCTACTAAAATTGTATAATCATTTTTATTTGGAATAACACGACAATCTTTTCCTAAATAATTTTTAAGAAAATTCGAAACCCTAAATAAAGGATTTGGATTATTTGCATCTATTTTTATTATTACATTGGGCATAAATAAAAATTAAACTAAAAGAATAAAAATCTAATCCCTCAAAGTAATAGAAATATTAACCCCGTCAGGAACAGTAACTCTCATTATTTGTCTTAAAGTTCTTTCATCAGCAGAAATATCTATCACACGCTTATGAATTCTCATTTCCCATCTATCCCAGGTTGCATTTCCATGACCTGTTCCATCACCACAAGGAGTTTTCATTGTAGTAACTTTCAATTTTTTAGTTGGCAAAGGAATTGGTCCATGCATGGCTACACCAAACTTTTCTGTTAT
>JBHIEE010000165.1:0-4716 GCA_046760445.1 Candidatus Aminicenantia bacterium | reverse complement strand
TAAACATCTCTACCTCTTCCACTTTTCTTTTTATAAACAGTAACTTTTCCAAATAATTTTTCTAATAATTTTTTCACTTCTTCAATTTCACTATCGTTAATACTAACTCTGACTCCACTTTTGTCATTATAAGATCCTTCTGCAATCCACAAACCTAAGAAAGTAAGAAAATCTTCATTAAGTTCAAGTATAGCTGGTAGAGATTTGCCTTTTGTATGTATTCTAATTTTTTCTTTATCTAAATTAATATTTGTTATTTCAGCTAATTTCAAAAATTTAGAAATGCTAATACCCACATTTTTATTGATAACATCATACAAATATTTGTTACTATAACCTAGTATCCTTGCAACCTTTTTATGACCAATTTTCTTTACAGCATTTTTCACATATTCTTGAACATCCTTAACTTTCAGTCCGTAATCATTTTCTTTCAATTCACTTAATAAGTCAATTTTTTCTATATTCCCTAACAAAGGAATCTTTCTTGGAATTGCTATATAAGTTTTTTCTGGAATTATTTCTGAAGTCTTAATATTCTCGATTTTATTCCCATTTAATGTGAATAAAGAATGATAATCTGTAACCTTTATTTTTCTTCCACTTCTGGTTGTAACCTCTAAAATCTTAGACCTATTTTTATGCTTTATTAAATCAGTAACTTTTGAAAATTTTATTTTACCATCTTCATCAAAGGACAGAACCTTAATATCTTTGTTACCACTTTCTACAACACCTCCGATTTCCTTTCTTTTAACTAAATTATTTTCTAAAACTACTATTTTTTCATCATAGGGCAAAGATTGACCGTACCATTTACTCATCACCTCAGGACCTGCTAGTGAAATGAAATTTGCACCAGACTCATTTGCTACTGCTTTTGCTAAAAGGGTTTTACCAGTTCCTGGAGGACCATGTAGTAAAACTCCTTTTGGAGGTTCTACACCCAACCTTTCAAACAATTCTGGATGTTTTAGAGGAAGTTCTATCATTTCCCTAACCTTTTTTATTGATTCCTTTAGTCCTCCAATATCTTCATAAGTAACTGTTGGAACCTTTGTTTCCTTTATATCGACTGCTTGTGGTAACAATTCAACTTCTGTCATATCAGTTATTTTAACTATACCATCAGGTTTTGTGTTTGTAACAATTAATCTGGTTTCTGTTCCTAGAGGAAGAAATACTTCTTGAATATCTATTCCGAAAACTGAGAAAATATCATTGTCTCTCCTTGATGTTTTAAAGACAGGGTTTGTAATAATAATGTCTCCCTTGTTCATTGGTCTCATGAAAAGATTTTGCCTTAACAAATTAGGAGAAATATGTAGCATCAAACCCCTTTGTGCAGGAGCTAATGTTACTGATCTTGCTTCTTTTACCTCTGCTCTTCTAACTGTAACTGGCTCTCCAATTGAGGCTTCACAATTTTTTCTTACTAGACCATCTATTCTAATTATGTTCAAACCAATATCAGCTGGATAAGACCTTATTGCAACAACACCAGTTTTTTTCTTTCCCTCAATTTCAATTATATCTCCTTCTTTAACTCCGAGTCTTTTCATTATATTTGCATCAATTCTAGCAATTCCTCTACCAAAATCTTGTCTTCCTGTTAATTCACCGACTTTAAGTTTTACTTCACTCATTTTATTTCAACTTCTTTTTCCTTTTTCTTAATTGTTTTCTTTGGTAATGTTATTTCCAATACACCATGTTCAAACTTTGCTCTAGCTTTTTCAGACTTAACTTCTTCTGGTAATGTCATTACTCTTCTTGCTGATCCAAAAGATCTCTCTTGTCTGAAGTAATTCTCATCTTTTTCTATAGATTCTTTTCTTTTTTCAGCAGAAATATCTACTGTTGTTGGTGTAACTTTTAGTTTAATTTCATCTTTCTTGAATCCTGGCAAGTCTGCTCTTAATATCAATTTATTTTTTGCATCAATAATATCAACTGGAAATGTTCCCATTGCAAACCTTATTCTAGGAAATCTAAATGGTCTTTCCCACATTTCTCTTATCATTTCATAAGGGTCTTCAAACCAAAATGGATATTTTTTCTTTTTTCTCATTCTATCTCCACCTCTCTTTCTAGTTTTTTTAAATCTTTATTATCTAACAAAACTGGAAATGTTTTTAATTCCAATTTATCTTCCCATTCTTCAAAAAATTCCATCATTTCTTTTAAATGTTGCATTGCTATAATAAAAACAGAATTATCAACCTTAATATGGGGAATAACATCTAACAATCCTTCCCTATAATATTTATATGTTCCAGAATTCTTTGTAACGGTTTGTTTTCTTCCATGCAATTCCCAGAAAAATCTGTTTCTTTCTGAAGCTGATTCAAATTTTTCTGGTTTAGTATCAAAACTAATCAATATTGCTGTTCCTTTTTTCTTTATCTTAATTCTCATGGTTAGTATATACATAAATAAAACTATTTAAAGCTAACGGTTTAAATGATTTAAAGATTTATTTCTAATAATAATTATGGGTTTGAAAAGAAGAAGGGGTTTAATAATCGGTTTAGAACATAGAGACATATATCATATAGAAGAAACAATAAGATCAATTTCTAAATTTGATAAAAGTATTGTATTTAAAATCAAACCATATCAAATGTTAGATTTTTTATTTACAGATTTCAAAACATTTGAAAATCCAATAATTTATGATACAAAACTAGCAGATGTTGGAGATTACATTAATACTGAAATAAATCGTGCAATTAATAATAAATTTGCAGGAATAATTGTTCATGGTTTTATGAGTAATACGGTTTTACAGTCTATTGAAAAAACAAAAGACTCTGAAGTGGATGTAGTCGTGATCGCAGATGTTACTGATAAAAATTCTTATTATGACAAGTATTATAAAGAAATTGCAAAAGATTCTGCAGAATTTGGAGCAAATGGGATTGTTGCTCCTGCTACTAAACCTAAAAGAATTAAAGAGATAAGAAAAATAATTGATGAAATAAATGATGATATTTATATACTTTCTCCTGGTATCAAATATCAAGGTGGGAGTGCTAAAAAGGCTTTGGAAAATGGAACAGATTATTTAATTGTAGTAAGAGATATTATGGAAGCAAAGAATCCAAGAGAAAAAGCAGAAGATTATTTAGATTTAATCTCTAGTTATTCCTAAATCAGATGTAGTCAAAATAGGATTTAATGTTATATCATAACTTCTCAGATTTTCAATAGCACCTTCTTCTCTATCAACAATAGAAATAGCATGAGTAGCTGTTCCATTATATTCTCTTAATAAATATAAAGCCTCCTGTATAAACACCTGCTATTTCATATTTACATTTATTATTTTTTTCAATTTCTAATAATTTTTTAATAGCAAAATATTCAATCAATTCAGTTGCTTCTGGATTTGTGAATAATCTGTCAGCAAATATCTTATAAGATGATTTTCCACCATGAACTAATTCAATCTCTTCTCCATTTTTAGCATATTCTATTATTCCTAACTTATGAATCAATTCAATTAATATTTCTTTCATCATAACATTTAATAATAAAAAATCTTTAAATTTCTAATTATTCAAACTTATTTATGTTTTTAATAATACTAGGAATTTTGGATATTATTATCGGTTTTACAATTCTATTAGAATTATTTGTAACAATTCTAGGAATAGTTGTATTGTTAAAAGGAATTTCTTCTATAATAGGAAGTTTTGCAGCAAAATATTTTTTTGATTGGATGGGTTTTATAGATTTAATAGCAGGAATTTTAATTTTATTAAGTATCTCTGTTCCTTGGTTTGGAGTATTTCCAATTTTAAAAGGATTATATTGCGTTATAATAGGGTTTGCTAAGTAAAGTGAGTTTATCTTAAATCCTTTTCTGAGGATTTCTTAATTATGTTAGATATAAAAAAATATGAAAAGGGGCTTAAAAAAATCAAAAATGATATAAAAGAAGCCGGATTATTGTATGATCCTGAAGTCCATCATATATTAGTAAATATTAATCTAGAGATTATGTTGTTAGACGAGGAAAATAAGAACAATTATGAAAGGCATAAAAGAAATATAAAAAATTATGTTAATAAATTAATGAAAATTAAAAATGGAAAACTGAAAAATGAATAATTATATCCAAATCTTTAAATTTCTATAATACTATAAAATAATTTTAGATAATATGAATGAAAAAATATCAAGCATTCTTGAATTTATTGAAAATGCAAGAGAAGGTCAAAAATATATAGAAAAAATGGAAAAATTAAATTTAAAAAATACCCCTGGTTCTGAAGAACATAACAAGGTTAAATCTTATGGAATAGCCTTTGAAATAATTTTAGATTCTTATTCTCCTATTACTGATGAGTTTGTACTATCTAAATTAAGAAAATATGAAAATATTTTAAGAGAAATAGAAAATGGTAATAAAGTTAAATCAAAAGATATGAGAGAAACTCAAAAATTTATTGATGAAATAATGAAAAGAATGTAACCTTTTTATACTTTGTGTTTGTAAATTAATTTTATGAATAGATTTAAAAGGGTTCTCTTATGCACCCCACATTTTCCTGGTAGATATGGATGGCCTTCAGCCCCATATCCTGCAACTGGATATTTGTCAGAATTTTTAACTGCACATAATATTGAAAATGATGTTATAGACCTAAGATTAGGAAAGAGTATAGAAGATTTAAAAAAGAAAATTGCTGAGTTCAAACAAGATTTAAT
>JBHIEE010000164.1:0-4973 GCA_046760445.1 Candidatus Aminicenantia bacterium | reverse complement strand
CACTGACCGGGCTGGATGTGAGTGCGAAATTGGTAGATATTTTTGTCTTTCTATTACTCATATTGGCTTTGTTCGCATCTGCTTGGATAAATGTGAGAGATTGGAGAAAAAAAACAATAAGGAATTATCAAAAATAATATATTTCCAAAACAGGAGAATTTTAATCCTAAAAATGGCTCTGCACGGATAAAGTGTTCTGATTGCTCTCAATCTCAGTTGACTTCAAATTTTTCCCGTGCTATAAGATAAAAAGGGGGTAGATGGAAAAGAAATTAACACAAAAGAAAAAAAAGGATTTAAGCTAAAAAAGAAATTTCAATCTCAAAAATAAATTACACGCCACTTCGTTTGATCAAGGGAATATTTTTTTGAGAAAACCTAATAATATTTTAAGGAGCGTTTTAAACCTCTCATTCACTTTGTTTTTGGTTTTAATTATTTCTGTCAATAATCCTTTGATAGGAAATGACGTCCAGATCAATATTCAGAAAGCAAGTTCCTTCCCTAAGATAGATGGTTTTTTAGAAGAGTCATTCTGGGGAAGTATCACACCACTCAAAGATTTTGTCCAGTATGACCCTTATAATGGAAAACCTCCCTCAGAAAAAACATTTGTATACCTCACCTATGATAAGGACAATCTTTATATTGCTTTTAACTGTTTGGATTCTCAGTCCGAAAAAATTAAGGCGGATTTAACACCACGGGAAAGATTTCGCTTCAATGATTATGTTAGTGTAATTATCGATACTTTCTTTGATAAAAGAAATTACTATTCCTTCGTCCTCAATCCCAAAGGTGTTCAGAAGGACCGACCCGGAGACTATGTTTGGAAGTCAGCCACTGTTATTAAAGAGGATGGTTGGTCTGCTGAATTCCAGATTCCTTTCAAATCCATTCGTTTCCCCACAGGCAGCCACAAATCCTGGGGAATAAATTTCAAGAGATACATATTCCGTCTTAAGGAAACAAGCTACTTGACCCATGTGGGGAGGGATGATGTCCTTTTGGAAAAATCGGCTATTCTCATTGGGCTTAAAGGAATTAAGGGAGGAAAAAACATTGAGTTTTTTCCTTACTCTGGCTACAGGAATTCAATATCAGGAGATGAGAAAGACTCTAAACTTGCAGTGGGCCTGGATGCTAAATACTCCTTAACATCCAACCTCAACTTAGATGTAACCATGAGTCCTGATTTTTCTGAAGTTGAATCTGATCCCTTTTTCTATCAGCTTACCCCTTACGAGGTCTGGATCCGCGAAAAGAGACCCTTTTTCCAGGAAGCAGGGAAGTACTTTGGATGGGAACTATTTTACACAAAGAGAATCACCAATCCAAAATTTGCCTTTAAGCTGACCGGAAAAGAACGTGGATACACCATCGGTCTTCTGGGAGCTCTGAATAAAGCCGAAGATATCAACGAATATCTTGGGGTCTGTAATATAAAGAAAGACATCTTCTCCTTGTCCAGCATAAATGTTGCTTACTCTGGATACAAAACCCCTGATTTCACCAATCAGAATGCAGGGTTTAATTTGAACTTGATGTTTTCCAAGAAAACCTCCTTATATTTTCAATCCTATTTTGCCTTCAATTCAGACATAGAGAATCAGAAGAACGGCCACTATTGGCTTTATTTTTCTCATTATCCAGATGAGGGGTTAACGTTATTCACTGTCTTCCGGAGGATCGGGAAGAACTATCGTCCCAGGGCAGGGTATTTATGGGCAACAGATTTACAGTTTTGGCGTTTACGGCCAGGATACGCGAAAAGGATTAATAAATACGGGATCAAAAAAATCACTTTTAACTTGAATTATCGCCTTAACCAGGACAGTTCAGGGCAAAGTCTGGGCTATTATTTTACTCCCATTAATCTGTTTATCAGTTCCATGAAAGAACATTACTTTGGCGTGTGGTATAGTATGGGAAAAAGAAAAGTACAGATATTTGGGGAAAAGGGCCTGGAATGGTCACAGGATTTCTTCAAGGAACACACCGTATCTACTTACATTAGCTATGAAGGAAGTCGCTTTTACTCCTTTTGGACTTATTTATCATTTAATCTGGAGCCAGTCTACAACAGGGAATTTACCCAAGCCTATGATGGAAAGTCTGTTGAATTATCAGGTTCATTTGAGTTGAAACCCACTCCTTTTCTCAATTTCACTCTTAATTTAAACTACACTAAGCAGAATATCAGAGCCACTGGCGAAGAAATTTTTGAAGGAATTCTAACGACCGCTAATATTCGTTATCAAATCTCCAGGTATGTCTTTCTGAGTTCCTATCTTCAGCACGATAGTCATTTCAAAAGATTTAACATTGACCTTCTTTTAGGCATTGAGCTGGGCATGGCGAATCTGATATCTCTCTCTTATAAGGGGTTTTTTCCATTTGAAGGTTCGCCTTATGAGAATTCTGCCCGATCTTTTGTCATTAAAGCCTCTTATCTCATTCGAATATAAAATTCATTTCTATTTTCTAAATATTTCTGATTTAGTGCCTTTCCAACAGGTCCCTCTGGGCGCACCAGAGAAAGCTAAGTTCTTCTTACTTTTCCCTATTTTTGGTTTTTAGCCTGAGTCACTCAAACTGAGCCAAATTGGGTCAATTTGTCCACATATTGTCCAAATGAATTGAATAGGTGGAATCCATTCTAACCTGATAATTGACAGCTAAAGAAATTTTGCATATTATTTTATCAAAAAGGAAAAGTGTTGAGTTCAGCAAAAGGAATATTAACCCTCTTTGATTTAAGATTTTGACACAAGGAGGAGGTTATCAATGTTTCAAAAAATTTGTTGTTTACTAATCGCTTTCCTTTTGGCTTACTCTTGTCAAAGCAAAAATCAATCTAATCCCAGAATAGGAGGGAAAAAGATGGAAATCGAAATAAAAAGCACGGCCTTCGATGAGGGAGACATGATACCAAAGCAATATACATGCGATGGTGAAGATGTCTCTCCTCCCTTGTCATGGACTTCTGTTCCCGAAGGAACAAAGAGCCTTGCTCTTATCTGCGATGACCCAGATGCACCAATGGGGACTTGGGTACATTGGGTTCTTTTTAATCTACCCCCGAACATCAAAGAGTTGCCTGAGAATATACCGCCTCAAAAGACACTCGCAAATGGAGCGAAACAAGGAACAAATGATTTTCGCAAAATTGGTTATGGTGGACCCTGTCCTCCAGGTGGTACACATAGGTACTATTTCAAACTCTATGCCTTAGATACAGAAATCGATCTTGAACCTGGCATTACTAAAGCACAATTGTTGGAGGCTATGGAAGGGCATATCTTGGCTGAAGGTCAATTGATGGGGAAATATAAGAGGTAATAGATTTAGAAACATATGTAGAAGTCAATTGCAAATAACAGCGTCTAAAAGGCAAAATATCATTTTGCTCAAATTGCCTTCGGCACTTCGCAAAGTCCGGAAACGTTAAATCATTATAGCAAGAAGACAAAAGATTTCTACCTAAATGTCGCATAATTAATTATTTCAAGCGTCTGTTATTTTTAATCGATTTGGCTATATTTTGGAGAGCGTCGGACTACGAATCCGCGGGTCGGAGGTTTGAGTCCTCCACGGGTCACATTTAAAATTCAAATATCAAAAATCAAAAGTTAAAATTAACTGGTTACTACAAATAACTCGGCTTTTTTTATTTTTAGCCCAAGTCATTTAAATTGAGCCATTTCAGTCAATTTTATCCACACCGTGTCCTCATGGAATTTTTGAGAGTAGGGTCTATTTTGAATTTGATTATAAATCTATTCCTTAAATAGAAAACCCTCTCTAATTGACTTCTCAATAAAAGTTTGATATTTTTTAGAAAAGTAAAAGGAGGGTGAATATGAAGAAAAAAATATTTTTAATTGTTCTATTTCTCTGCATTATCGGCATTACTACCTACCTTTCTAGTGACAACATAGATTATATTAAATTCTACTCTACTCTCAAGAATTTAACCAATCCAGATAAAGTGGAGGGCGGAAGCTCAGAGTTGATGGAAAATTACGGTGAATTGGTCAATCAGCTTGAACATGGCTTTAGTGTCTTTAATATATTTGCTCCATATACTGGAATGGAAAAAGACTGGAAAACATCACTGCAAAGTTTAAATACATATAAATTAAGACTCAGATCATATAAAAGTACACAAATTTATAAAAGAGCTGTTCCAGCTACGGTATTAATCGTTGCTCCTGATGGGAGAAGTGGAGCTGGCTTTATAATTGACGCTCAGAGAAGATTAATTGCGACTAACTTCCATGTAACTGGAGGGATGAAAAAACTTTTCGTTGCTTTCTATAATGAAAAAATCCAAGATCCATCGAAATTAAAATTTTACCCTGCTTCTCTGATAAAATATAGCGCTATCAAAGATATAGCTATCCTAAAACTCCTTTTTTGGGTACCAAACCTAAAAGAATTAGCCTTTGAAGAAATAAAGAACCCAACTGTGGGAGAAGATGTTCATACGATTGGCCATCCATTACAATTAACCTGGACATATTCAAAAGGGATGATTACGGCTCTTAGGAATAATTTCCAATTCGGGGAAGAAGAAAAAGCAAATGTTATACAGATCGATGCAAGTATTAGTCCGGGTAATTCTGGAGGTCCATTATTAAATGATACTGGGAAAGTAATAGGAATGGCCACCTTTTCTTTTTCTGCAATATATGCTCAGAATCTAAATTTTGCTATTTCTAATGAAGACATAAAATATGTATTAGCTTTAAACAAGAATGAAGACACTTCTAAATCTCGCATATTAAAGGAGCTATATGGAAAAAAATTATTTTCTTTAGAAAGCATTCGCTATGCATATATACCGTATAAAATAGACGCTGACGGTGATGGAAAAGTAGATTATATATCTTTTCAGGACCCTAAAACAAAAAAAGAAGAGTTTCGGTTCCTTCAAAGAGTAGAAATTGAAATTGAACCAGGGAAAAAGA
>JBHIEE010000163.1:0-4976 GCA_046760445.1 Candidatus Aminicenantia bacterium | reverse complement strand
TTATAATAAGAATCTTCAAAAGTTAAGATGAGAAAGTTTATAGGAATGGTAAAATTAAAAAAAGAGGCTAACTTCCACATTTCTTTAAGAACAATAGCTTCTCTCTTTTTCTTTTCGGTTTTTTTAATCATTTACTTTTTATTAAACGTAGAAGGAGCGAAAAATGATGTAGTCAAAGCAAATCCTCATCCCACATTGGTTAGTTGGGATACTACAAAATGTATCACCTGCCATGATGATCTGATCAAAGGAAAGTTTATTCATTCACCAGTAAAAGAAGTAAGTTGCGATTTCTGTCATGAGATGAAAAAACAAGAGGATAAGACAATGGTGGGTTTTGTAGCGAAGGGGGATGTCTTATGCCTCACTTGTCATTCTGAAATAGAAGATTTGTTAACCAAGAAAAACATTCATCCCGCAATAGAAGAAGGATGTGGTCTGTGCCATAATCCTCACTCCTCTGATAATCCAAAGCAATTGGTTTCGAGTAGGGAAGAAATTTGTTCAAATTGCCATGATATTCAAGAGGAGGTTTTTAAAAATAAACATGGGCGTCAACCAGTGGCATTGGTTGGTTGTCATAAGTGCCATAATCCTCACTCCTCTGACGAGGAGAAATTATTCGTCGGAAAATTTAAACATCTTCCTTTCCAGGAAGAAGAATGTAATGCCTGTCATAAGAGACCAAGAGGCACTAAAATCAGATTAAGAGCTGAAGGAGCAGTTCTTTGTTATGCGTGTCATTCAGATAAAGAGAAAGAATTTACTAAAAAAAGTATTCACACTCCAGTGAAGAGAGGAGAATGTACTGAATGTCATAGCCCTCATCTGACAAATTATAATTTTCAATTAATTAACGGAGGAAACAAACTCTGCTTGGGTTGTCATAATAAAATTGCTGCGCTTTTAAAAACAAATAATATTCATCCGCCGGCAGAAGAATCCTGTCTTAATTGTCATTCAGCTCATGCCTCTGACAATATATTCCATTTAAACGAAAAAGTCTCGACTATTTGCCTCAATTGCCATGATACTGAGGAAGCAAGTTTTAAGCCTAAACATTATAACCAGAAAGGGGAAAGCCTTAATTGTGCTGAATGTCATAATCCCCATGGCTCAGAGAACGAAAAGTTAATGAATACTTATTCTCATCCTCCTTTTGTTGAAAAAAATTGTGACTCTTGTCATTTAAATACTGAAGCTGATACGGAGATAAAGTTAGTTGAGAATGGAGGAAATGAATTATGTTACTCCTGTCACGATGATAAAAGAAAAGATTTAAGTAAGAAAGATACAATTCAACATGAAGCGATTGAAGCTGGGGGTTGTACCACCTGCCATTCTCCCCATGCTTCAAGTTGGAGTCATCAATTAAGGGATCACACTTCTCGATTATGTCTGTCGTGTCACGAGAACAGGGAAAAGGAAAGAAAAGAGGGTAAATTCATTCACCCCATAATAGACATAATGGGCTGTCAGGTTTGCCATGACTCACACTTTTCGTTCAATAATAATTTTTTAGTTGAAAAGCCTAATCAATTATGTCTGGAGTGTCATTTACAAAGGAAAAGAGAAGAGCCTTCAGGAAAAGAGATTACTATTCTTGGAAAAATAAAACTTAAAGATTCGGATTTAGCTACATTTAAGAAAATTGTTTTGTCAACAGACCTTACCAGAGGACATCCTCGATTAGGGCATTTAGTCTCTGGTTATATATCTCCAAAACAAGCCAAGAAAATAAAAGACTTAAAATTCTCAGGAGAAATAGACTGTCTCACTTGTCATATCAGCCATGCAGGTTCCTCCCCTTTTCTTTTTGTTGATAACTTAATCTGGAGCTATCAGGTTTGCTTAAAGTGCCATGAGAAATAGGGTTCAAAGCAGAAGACAGAAGACAGAGAACAGAAGACAGAGGTCAGAGAAAATGGAAATTGGAAGCTGGAGGCAGGAAGTAGGATGGATTGAGGGGTTCAAATGACCTTAAATGATATTATGTAGATTGATGGTGAGAATGGCTTTTAAGGAAGCTTTAGGAAACTAAAAAGTAAAAGCTAAACCTTCGTCCCGAGCTCAGGTCGAGGGAAAGGAAAAGCTACAACTAAAAACTTAAAATTTATAAAAAAAGGGGTTAAGGATTCGAGGATTCAAGGGTTCAAGTGGTTATTTCTTCACTCGAGTCCTCGAATCCTTGGCTCCTTGAATCCTAGTTTTAAGTTTTTAGTTTAGGGGAGGATATTATGAATAAAGAGAGATTCTCGCTCAAAAATACACAATATCTATTGTATGTATTAATCCTATTTTTCTTTTTTATTAGTATTTTCACCTGTTCTTGGACTCCTTCACCTAAGCAAGTTCCAGTAGATTTGGTGTGGCCCTTGCCTCCAGATATTCCCAGAGTTAAGTATATAACCGCAATCAGTTCTGAAGAAGATGTGGCGGGTCCCAAGAAATGCAGTTTTAAAGATTGGCTATTAGGGAGAGATCCTCGGCAATTGGTCAGAAGATTAAGAAAGCCTTATGGAGTATGCACTGACTCAAAAGGAAGAATATATGTTGCTGATAGTGGGCAAGGAATGGTTTTTGTATTTGACAGAAAAAATAAAAAAGTTACTTATATTGGTCAAAGAGGACCGGGAAGACTTTCCTGGCCAATTGATGCGGTGATTGACCAGAATGATAATATTTATGTTTCAGATGTTCGCCGGAAAAATGTTTATATTTACAACTCAGATGGCAGTTTTAAATCTGCTTTAGGGAAAAAAGGCGAGTTTATCAATCCATCTAGTTTAGCCATAGATAAAGAAAGAGGGAGAATATTAATTGTTGATTCCAAAACTCATCAGGTAAAGGTTTATACTACCGAGGGAGAATTTGTGACCAGATTTGGAGAAAGAGGGATAGAAGAAGGTCAATTCAATTTCCCAACTAATATTGCCATAGGAAAGGATGGTTATATTTATGTCGTTGACACTGGAAACCATCGAGTTCAGGTTTTTGATCAGAATTATGAATACTATGATGATTTTGGCTCTTTGGGAGTTCATCCTGGTCAGTTCAGAAGACCTAAAGGCATTGCCTTGGACAGTGATAATAATATCTATGTGATTGATGCTGAATTCAACAATTTTCAGATATTCAATCAAGATTATCAAATTTTAATGCCTGTGGGAGAACTTGGTCAAGACCCAGGACAGTTCTGGCTTCCAGCTGATATTTACATTGATGGAAATGATAATATCTATGTCTCAGACTCTGCCAATCAGAGAGTCCAGATATTTAAATATCTCAAACAAAAGTGAGGGTATAGGGTTGAGGGTTTAGGGTGGAGAGTTCAGGTATAAGGGGACAAGAGACGGGAGGTTGCCTGCACGGTTGCAGGAAGGGAAGTCTGAGGCAAAAAGATATCTGGTATCTGGGCATCTTCTCAACCCTATACCCTATACCCTAAACCCTAACAATAGAGGTGATTGAATGGAGAAATTAAAGAGTTATTCTTTGACTTTGGAAGTCTATAGAATAACTAAAGGTTTTCCCAAAAGCGAAATATATGGGCTCTCATTACAGATGAGAAAAGCAGCGGTTTCTATTCCTTCAAATATTGCTGAAGGATATCGAAGACAATCAAGAGTATATAAGTGAAGAGGATTTTAAGAAAGTGATGAGTTTGCAAGAAGAAGTTTCTCGCTTATTGTGGGGATTAATGAATTCTCTAAAATGATAGGGCGAAGGGTTCGAGGTGTAGATGAGAATGACAAGATTAGAGAGTCACAAACTCCTGAGTCCTACACCCTATACCCTCAACCCTCAACCCTGTTAGAGGTGGGTTTTTTCACCCAATTTCTGGGTTTAATTACTCATCAAGGAAGTTCCTTAGTAAACTTATAAATTTAGTAGAAAACATTTCATATTGTATATTATTGATAATAAAAAAGATGAAATTTTTTAGGAAAATTTCTTTATTTTGGTATACAAATTGCATACAATATTTTTTTGAAAACTAAATGGTTTTCAAAAAATTTAGGAGGGAAAAATGAAAAAGTTGTTAACCTTGCTCGCAATTACAGTACTTGGTGTATGTGTTACTGTAGTTTTGGCAACAGTGGTTGGGACAGATCATGATATGTCTGTTGGTGGCGGTTCTTATGCTGACACAACTGCTACCTGGGTTTGTGTTTTTTGTCATACTCCTCACCAGGCTTCAGCAGCAAGTGGACAAGATCCACTCTGGAACCATACTCTAAGTTCAACCGCAAATTATGGAACTTATGATAGTGATACTATCGATGCAACGGATATCACTGATATTGGTGGTGCCGCGGCAGGGAGTGCGAATGTGAGTAATCTCTGCATGAGCTGTCATGATGGAACTATTGCTGTTGGTTCTCTCTGGAATCCACCAAATGTTAATCCCCCAGCTGATACCACTACAAAAGTCACTGGAGGTGCCAATTTAGGTACTGATTTATCAGACGATCATCCAATTAATTTTACTTATGATTCTACTTTAGCCACTAATGATGGTGAATTGAACACTCCAGTGAGTACTTCATGGGTTGACGCTGGCCAGACTGTTCCTTTATTCAGTAGTAAAGTTCAATGTGCTTCCTGTCATGATCCACATGATGATACTAATCAACCATTCTTAGTCAAGGGCAACACAGATAGTGCTCTCTGTACCACTTGTCATATTAAGTAATCTCGAGCAGTAACTCCTAAACTTAAAATTTGAAAAGGCATAAGGAATTTTTTTCCTTATGCCTTTTTATGCTTTAATTAGTAAGCGATGAATAACCAGAAAATAAGATTAATTATTTTTCCTATCTTGATAATAATCTTTTCTGTTTTCTCTCTTTTTTCCAAAGACATTAAAGATAAAATTGTTGCCCGGGTAAATGGAAAGGCTATTACTGAAAGAGATTTAAAAGAAAAAATGAATTCAACCGTTAATCAAATTTATTTCCATAAAAATCTTCCCC
>JBHIEE010000162.1:0-5055 GCA_046760445.1 Candidatus Aminicenantia bacterium | reverse complement strand
CGGCAGGCGGGCAATGACCAAAATCACAATGATCAAAACAAAAAAAGCAAATAATTACAATTTAGAGGCTTGAAAAACTCCATTTTGTCTATTATAAAGAATTAATAGAATCAAATTAATTTAAAGGAGAGGAAAATGGGTTTATCACGAAGAGATTTTATTAAGAGTGTTGGAGCAGGGATGATAGCCACAGGATTGACAGGACGGACAGCTCTGGGTTTTAATTCAAAAAGGTCAGAGAGCTTATTAATCAAGAGTCCAGAACATCCTGTTGCTGCAGATTTTGATCGATTGCCTTTAAGTTGGTATAAAAATACGGTTAAAAGATTAAAAGAGAAATTAAAGACTCAAGGAGTTGAGGCTGTCTTACTTCGGGATCGTTGGAATATAATATATTTTACAGGTCTTTTTCATACCACTACAGAACGGCCATTTTTTGTTCTTCTTCCAGTGAATGAGAATGCAATTTTCTGGTTTCATCCCGGTTTAGACAGAGATTTGGTTACTTCTTGGTGGTCAACAGACAATGACTACTATTTTGATTACCTCCACGCTGAGGGAGGATATCCCAATAAAGGAAAAGTTCTTCAAGGAAAAACAGTAGACATTTTAGAATGGGCAATGAAAGGGATAAAAAGAAGAGGATATGGAGAGAAATTAATTGGTGTTGACTGGGAATTTACTCCCTCACAGATGAAGAAAATAAAAAATATTCTTCCTCAAGCAAAGTTCAAGAATATTAGTCAAATATGTCTCAAGATGAGGATGGTTAAAACCAAAGAAGAAATTGCTCTTACTCAGAGAGCAATGAATTATTTCAGTAAAATCCACGCCTTTGCTCGAGATTATATCTTAGAACATGGCACTGATGCGACTGATTTTGAAGTTGCTCAGGCAGCAACTAAATATGGAATCAATTTAATTATGAAAGATATTAAACACGATGGTAAACCTCATTCAGGTGTAGGAATTTCAGTCAGAATTGGTTGTCGGACAGGAATAGCAACTGCTTATCCTCATCCTAATCAATTTTTCTATAAAAAAATCGAAAAAGGAGATGCTCTCCAAGTAGCAGGAGGAGTTCGGATTGGTGGTTATGGAGGAGAACTGTATCGCTATTTTCAAATTGCTCCTTGGAATGCCTATCGAGAAAAAGTTTGGGAAGTGGTTACTGAATGCGTTCATATTCAAGCTCGAGAATCCCGTGCAGGGGTAACTTGTTCTTCAATCGCTAAAAAAATCCATGATTATCAAGTAAAAAATGGTTTAGCTAAACTCATCTACCATCGTCCAGCTCATGGGATGGGTATGGAAGGACACCAAGCGCCCTGGCTCGCCCTTGGTGATTATACTGTTTTAGAAGAAGGAATGATGTTCAGTGTGGAACCTGGTCTTTATGACCCGGAAAATGGATTCGGCTACAACCCAAGTGATACCCTTCTTGTAACTAAAGATAAAGGGATTTTAATGGGTAGTGTTCCTTACTCCAAAGAATGGTCTTTCCTGAAACTATGAAGTCTTTTTTAATCCAAGTATTGAAAATATTATATTAAATGGTTATATGTTCATTTGCAATCCGGGGAACAGACTTTCATCTTAAATTTCATCTTAACCCGAACAGCCTTTCTTTTGAGAGTTGGGGGCAGATAGATTTCTCTTTCGAAATCCTTTTCAGCAACTGATTTTTTTCCTTTAACCTCAATGGGCAAAACAAAATACTCCTTTTTGGGATTAGAAATCTCTGTAACCCTGGTTAAGAACCATTCTGCATTCATAAGAGGAAACTCGAGAGTTCCCGGAATTGGTAATGGTTCATGTGAAGAAAGTATTACATAGTATGCTTTTGATTTAAGTTTAAAGTCATATCCTACCTTTTCCAGTTTTATCTCCATGCTGTCATCCATTGCCTTTCCCTCGAGATAGAGCAAAAAAGACCTTTTGGCAATTAAAGGAAGCGAACTCCAGCACCAGGCAGGAGTGAAGGAGGAAGGAAGGGCAAAAGGGACCATTGTTATAGAACATTCAAAGTCTTCCGCTTTTCCCTTGAATCTCCCTTTTAGATAAACTGCTGGGTCACCAGATTTTCTTTTCTGGAAGACGAGCCATATCTCACCACTTATTTTATAAGACATGGTAAAGAAAGGTGCATCTTTGTGAAGTAGTTCCGCGTAATAATCCCCTTCAACCTTTCCTTTATATTGGGTACAGTTTCCCAGTAATTCTCCGTAAATTGAACTTCCAAGACTCGCAATAGTGCCGATCATATAGGTCGTAAATCCCAATGGAGAGGGAGTTTTTGTTGTCAAAAGATGAACGCTGGTTCCTATGGACTGGGCAAGAGGAAAAGGCATGCCTTTCGTTTTTTCAGCTACAACAAGGTTTTGACAGATGCCCTTCAAGTCTGATGCAATGAAGTTGTTTATAAAATTCAGCTTATTACAGAACTCGTAATACAAAAGCCAGATATAACACCATTCACTTTCTTTTTTACTGCTTTCTAAAATAGACACAAGCTCTGGCATCTCTGCCTTGATTCTATTTGAAGTTTCTACTGATAAATTTGCAGCTTTTCTAAGTGCTTTTCGGGCAGGTTCAGGTATTTTATCAGCATTTGACTTTAGTCCATTTTCCATTTTCTCGACAGCATCACGAACCTGGTCAAGGAGTTTATTCATTTGAGTACATTTTTGAAGAAGTTCGTCTATTTTGTCTTCCATCTCCTCCTTGCCCGGGAAAACAGGATAATACTTGAGAAGATCTTCTAAATAATCGAATCCCTCTTCAGTTTTTTCGTTTAAACCTTCCATATCATCGACCAGCTCGGCCATGAAGATTCCTGCACTGACAACAAAACTGCTAACAGCATATTTATTGGTCCCTTCTTTCCATACCTTTACCCTCCAGGTTCCTGCTTCATAAGTTTCTTTGAAAAGAAATTCGTATTCACCGCTTGATTTTGCCCTCACTTTCTCAGTAATCATTTCTCCTGAGACCGGTTTTAGAAGTTCTAATCTTGCGTAGGTAGGACCCGGGTTGGGTTTTACAAAACCAAAAATGCGAATCTCTTCTCCTAAATAAGACTGACCGGGTTCAACATAGACTTCCACATCCTGACTCTGTCCATTGACAACCATTGAAAACAGGAAAATTCCTGCTAACAAGAATATCTTAAGTGAAAATCTCATTGTTTCTCCTTAATCCCCTTTTGTAAGGTCCATTCCTATTTTAATAGTGCCATCACCCTGATCGTCCACTTTCACTTTAAGGGTGGTAGGGATAAGTTTTCCTTTTGCGAGAGCTTGGGCTGGAGATTTGGCAGTAGAAGCGGGAACAAAGAGGAGTCCAGTCTTATCATTTCCGGCAAAAGTCCAGCCTTTTTTTGGAAGTTCCTCGATAAAAAACCATTCAACTTCTTTAGCCGAGCCTACTGCTTTAAACTTTACAATATGGTCAGTAGCGGCCTCAAGGTAATAAAACCGAACGCTGCCAGGAAAGCGGGGAACATCCTTTATATCTTTTCCAGCAATATCTTCAGTGGGAACAGGAAGAATTATTACTACTTCGACTGGAATATTAATTTTGGGAGCTTTCTTCGGTATGGGAAATCTACCGACTGCTTTTATCTCAATCTTGACCCTGACTGCTCCTTTCTTAAAAAGTGCCTTTCTTCCTATGCCATACCATTCTTCGTCTGCAAGTCTCCAGCTCCTTTTCTTCATCTCCTTTAGATAAAATTGAGCTATTTTGAGGGCTTCTTTCTGTTCCGCTCCCTTCTTCACATATTTTATTCTTATATTTTCTTCTCCAAGGTGATTTACCGGTTCTTTTCTGAGGGATTTTTTGATAAGACCTTCGTAAACTGGGATCTCCTTTACATCTACAAAGGTGAGGACTTTTTCTTTTCTTTCCTCAATCTTCTTTGGAGGCGTAATCACTATTTTCTCTTCAGCTTTTCCAAGATCAGCAGAACCAGCAGACCTTCCAATTCCAATTTCCACTATCCCTTCTTTTTCGGAGACGGTCACAGACAGGGTAGTCGGTATCATCCTCTTGATTATCCTTCCTATTCTCTTTTCGTGGGGAAGTATTTCCTCTGGCGATATTTCCTCCGGCGATTTCACTCCTCCCTTCTGATAGTTCAGCATACCGACACCTTTTGAAGGCTCCCAGCCATATTTTGGAATTTTTTTCTCAAAGAAATCTTTAACTTCCTTTTCCGAATCCACTACTAAGTATTTGACAGCAAAATCACCTAAGAGATTCATCCATCTCACCCGAATGCTTCCTGGATAACGCGGAACATCGGAAGGGTCAATTCCTATAATGTCTTCAAAAGGGATAAGCCGTTTTAAGTCAACTCTCAAAAAGACATAATTTTTCATCTTGCCCTCTATTGCCTTAGCAGAAGGGGCAATAGTAATATTGGCTTGTTTGATAATATCCTTTTTGAAAATAAATTCTCCGCCTTTCCTTTGTCTGTTTTCTTTTTTAAGTGTCCATCCTTTATCTTTCATCATATTAATGTATTTTTCTGCGACACTTACACCATAATCGCCAATTTCTTGAGGAGTGAGACCTTCTGAAAGAAATATCCAATATTCTGCCTGAATGTTCTCTCTGCCATAATAATGCGAATATCTTAAAGTGCTTCCAGGGAACTGAGGAATATCCGTCAAGGTAAGTTCAGAAGACCAAAAAGATAAAGGGAAAAAGAGCAGGATGAGAGATAAAATGAGAACTCTTCCCCTTAACCAGTTACCGATTAACTTAAAAAACTTTTTGAAAAACATACCATCCTCCTATGTTGTTTGGTGTACAGCTTAGCAATTTAACAATTACGAGAGATTTTGTCAAATAAATGTAAAAGCAAAATGATAATGTCATCTTTGAGCAAAGTAAAAATGTTCTCCCCCTGCCTATTTGGTAGATAGATTTTGTTATGATTAGAGATAAGGGAAAGAAGAATGGAAAATCTGTAAATTTATTTTTGTAAGGCGATGGGCAATCGCTCAAAAACAGATAAAATTGATGCAAAAATCCTTTATAGATTTCAAA
>JBHIEE010000161.1:0-5088 GCA_046760445.1 Candidatus Aminicenantia bacterium | reverse complement strand
AAGTATGGAGCACTTAGAAAATATTTAAAAGAAGTGATAAGAAGTAGAAAAAGAGATTTAGATGAGGATCTAGTAGTTAAATCTTACCTTCAAGGTTCCTCACTATCAAAGCTAAGACGTGAAAATAGATCATCACATTATACTATTAGGAAAATACTTATAAAAAATGGAATAAAAATCAGAAATCTAGAAGAGGCTAAGGACCTTGCATTACCAAGATATCTGAAGAATTCTTTTAATGGAAACCAAATTGAGAAAGCTTATGTTATTGGAATGTGTCTAGGAGATCTTTATGTTAGAAGAGCATCAAAAAATGTAATCAGAATTTCTACAAGCTCAACGAAAGAAAATTTTGTAAAACTTTTAACAAATCTTTTTCAAAAATATGGGAGAATTAGACGATACAAATATGGCAATGCATTCAAATTTGTAGCAGACGTAAATAATAGTTTTGGATTTTTATTAAATGCAAAGAAAAGTAAAGCATCTGTAAAAGAATTTTCAAATGACAAATTCTTATCATTTCTTGCAGGTTTTATCGATGCTGAGGGTAGCTTAATTATAGTTAGAGATAGAAAGTGGTGGAAATTTTGTCTAAGAATTTACAATACTGACTATAGTCTGCTGAAAATAATTAAGAAGAGATTGGAAAATATGGATATAAAATGTAAACTAGAATTAAGATGGACTAAGGGTACTGAACGAATGAAAAATGGAGAAAAAATTATTTCAACAAAAAATGGATATATGATTGAAATAACAAATAAAAAAGATATTCTGAACTTACTCAAAAATTTGAATTTGCAACATGAAGAAAAAATATTAAGAAAGGTATTTATCTTAGATAATCTTTCAAATTCTATTAACCCTTAACATTAATCAAAGGTTTAACTCTTATAACTTTTTTAGCTATTCCTGCAAAATGAATTGAATTAACAACATTGCGAATTTCTTTGTACGCCCCTGGTGCTTCTTCTGCTAAACCTGCCATTGAGTGGCCTTTTACAAATATTCCTTTCTTTTCTAACTCTTTCTGTAATTTTTCTCCCCACCACTGTTTTTTTGCTTGTCTTCTACTCATTCTTCTTCCTGCTCCATGCACTGCTGATCCGAATGTCTCACTCATTCCTTTATTGGTTCCATAAAGAATATAGGAATATGTACCCATGGTTCCCCCAATCAAAGCAGGTTGACCAATTGATCTATAAGATTGTGGAATTTCTTTTCTTCCAGGACCAAAGCATCTTGTAGAACCCTTTCGATGGACATATAACTTTTTTAATTTTCCGTTAACTTCATGCTCCTCAACCTTACATGTATTGTGTCCAACCCCGTAAAAAGTTTTTATCTCTGAATTTGGGAATACTTTGCTAAAGGCTTGTCTAACAAGATGAGTAATGACTTGTCTATTTGCAAAAGCACAATTTATCCCAGCACAAACAGCTGAAAAATATTTTTGTCCTTCAGGAGACTTAATGGGAGCACACATCAATTCTTTGTCATCAATTTTTATATTATATTTCTTAACAGCTTGCGTTAAGAATTTTTGATAATCCATTCCAATTTGATGACCTAACCCTCTTGAACCACAGTGAAGCGAAACTAGAATCATGTCTTTTTCTAAACCAAAAATTTTTGCTGCATTTTCATCATATATCTTATCAACATATTGCACTTCCAAATAATGATTTCCTGAACCTAATGTTCCTATTTGTTTGAATTGTCTTTGTTTTGCTCTAAGACTAACAGCTTTTGGATCAGCTCCTTCAACAAATCCCCCTTCTTCTAAATAGTCTAAATCTTCTTTTGTTCCATATCCTTTTTCAACAGCCCATCTTGCTCCACTAACCAGAACTTCGTCTATCTGTTCTAAATTTAATTTGACTTCTCCTGTCGAACCTAATCCTGCTGGAACTGTTTTGAATAGTATATCTAACAATTCTCTTGCTTTTGGTAGAATATCTTTTCTAAATAAATTAATTTTCAAGGTAGTAACACCACAATTAATATCAAAACCTACTCCACCAAAACTTATAACACCATCTTCCTCGGGATCAAATGCTGCAACACCACCTATTGGAAAACCGTAACCAGGATGAACATCTGAAAGAGCAATGGAAAATTTTTGAATTCCAGGGAGTTTTGCAACATTTGCTATTTGTTTTAAAGCATTCCATTCTTTTCCTAATTTTACATCCTCAATTAAATGATCAATTATAATTTTATTTCCATAAATCATTCCAGGAACTCTCATATTTTCTTGTTTAAGTAATTCCCATTCATAATCTGATATTTTTTTAAGTTTTATTAAATCAATCATACATCAACCACACATTGAACATATTTTTTTCCTTCTTTCTCTCCTATTTTTAAACCATAATAGGTTGCAGCTTTAACTTCTATTTTTGGATTATGCTTTTTCTGATCTAATTTCTCACCAAAAGCATGTCCTGTTAACTTGTATTCATCACCTTCTTTATATATTTTTTCTACTTTGAATTTAGAATAAACCATTTCATCTATTCCAACTTTGGATATAAAAAAATTTAACCATTCAATAAACAAAGATTCTTTATCAGAAGCAGAAACTTTTATTTCTACTTTTTCTTTTGGTTCAACTTTATCTATATTAACCATTATTGAAAAAACAGCCTTTGCCCCATTTTCAAAAGCCTCTTCTAATGTTTTTCCATAACCTCTTATTCCCATATCTGCTTCATGTTCTAGAGTTTCATAATCCATTTAATTCACTATACTTATTTGTTATTTTGTTAATAAGTACATGCAGAATTAACTACATGCACCCGTTTACGCTAAAAGTTTGCGTCGGGTACACGCTGATACTATGAATATTCAAAATGTTTCTATTATATATTTAAGTTAACAAACGTAAATAATTAATAAATTATAACGCAGGGATATGGCCTCCAAAATACAAAATCAGCGTTGGTACCCCTGCGGTCATAATGTTATGACTATGATTCTTCAGTTGTCTCTAACAGCTCCTTTTCAACGTATTCTTTACCCTTTCTAGTTATTCCCCAAGCTCTAAACTTATCTTTTTTTCCTCTTGGTTGTATATACCCTTTCTTTTGAAGATACCTCATCAAACCAGTAGGATTAGCTGGTAATGGTTCCATAACTTCTTTAAAAGTTTGTTTTAAATCGATAACGTTAATTATCTCTTCCTCTTTTATTTTCCAGAGATAATAAAATAAAACCATCATTTTATCAGAAATTTTATTCGCTTTAGAAGAACTTAGAAATTCTGTTGAAGAGTACTCTAGTACTTCTTCTCTAGCCGCTCTTTCAGGTAGTTGTTGTTCCCAAGAAGATATTTTACCTACTATCTTTTCCACATTATCTAACTCATTCAAAATTTCTTGAGTTGTAGATCCCTCTATTGTTATTTTACCCTTTTTGCTGGGCAATTCAACAGTTATCTTCATATAGTTCACGCTATATAATGTAGTCTCTACTATATTTAAATTTAACTATTATCCAGATTTCTAGACTTTATGAGGTTAAATAACCAAGCATCTATCTTGTAGGGCGTTACTAAATACGACCCTCTCTCTTTTGTAGTAGCAAATCCTTCACGTACAATCTCACTTATTCTGGCACGTGCTTGATGGGGGGATATATTTACATTTTCAGATATGTCATCTACGCCAACTTCTGCAGATATATTGGAATCTAACTTGCTAGCCAAGAATCGTGCTACCAAAACAAGCTTAACTTTTTCTTTGTTAGTTAAATTTAGTTTGTCAACAAGGACTCGTCCATTAGGATCGACCCTACAAAATTTTAATACTATTTCAATTTGCTCAGATAATAAACTTTTATCATACTCTTCTGGGCTAATTATAAATTTCTTTTTTAATTCTTCGATTTTCTTATCACTCATATTATCACAACGAACATTTTATTTAATCTTAGTTCGTTTTAAACCTTTTTAAACCTTTGTTTTAGTTAGTAAAAGAGTTAGAAATCCAAAAAGAACAAATTTGGCTAATTCAGTTCTAATTTACAGTTACTTGACTAAAACTTCCTTCTCTCTTCTTTTGACTCTTATTCCCTTGGCCTCTTCTAGGGCTTTATAAATCTCTTCTCTCTCTTTTCTAGTTAATCCAAGAATATCAAAAACAGCATTATCCAAATCCTTTCTGGCTTTCTCCTCTGCTTTTTTATTTCCCTTATTCTGAGCATCAACTAAAGCTAAAAAAGAATTTTCAATATTTTTACGCTCTTTTGATGTTAATTTGGAGGGGTTTGGTATTGGGAATTTTTTTAATTCGTATACAGCTATTTCTAAAACTCCTCCACCATAAGAACGGCCATTTAATTCAGCTATGAGCGTGGAAAAAGAAGAGTTTAAAATACCCAATAAGACCACTATGTCCTTTTTATTTTTAGGGGTTATCTCATAGAAAATATTATTTGGTATACATTTTACTTTATTCCATACAAACATAAACCTTTCCCAACTTAATCTTGGTAAGAGAATTGGCGCTTGTTCTCTTTTACCTAAATCATACCATAACTTTCTATTACTTACAGTAGGTCTTTTGTTATACCTTTTTTCTTCTCCAGCTTCTATGTATTTCAAAACATTTTTACTCTTTATTTCTTTTTTAGGTTTATGACATACGAACATATACTCTTTTACATCATTTTTGTCAAAACTTATTTTTTTAATATCTCGAGGGGAACTTAATGCGGACTTAAGATATTTTGATTTAAGACCCCAAGATTTAACTTTTCTTTTGTCAAGAAGGAAGAATTCATTCGCACCAGTTGTAAAACCTCTTATAACAGTACTTATAGATTCTAATTTGATTATAGATTTGTTATTAATTATTTTATAGTAAATTGGTGTAGCTCTCAAATACAAATTCCATTTAGTATCCTTTTCCAATTCTTTTTGCCTAATTGACATTAGTTTCAAAAGTTTATTTTCATAAGGACCTTTTGTTTTTTCAATTAATGTAATCAATCTATCAATATCTAAACTTTTCTTAACTCTAACAAACTTTACCAGATTTAAACCAATTTGTTGGATCAAAATCAAAGAAATCAGTTACAAAA
>JBHIEE010000160.1:0-5136 GCA_046760445.1 Candidatus Aminicenantia bacterium | reverse complement strand
TGACCCCTATTATCTTGCTACCCCAACAACTCACCATTGCGGCTGAGGAAAGAGGGGAATATTTCTGAAAGCTAGAAATGTTTATTCAGTATTTGCGTGGAAGTCTCCCTATTGTGGGCTTTTTTCGTGCTCTTCCTGCAATTTTAAGTATTTTCCCGCCTTTTCGTACTTGACAATCACTTTTTGTTGTGATATTTTCAACAAACCATGTCAGTAAGCTTACTATAAAGAAGTGAGATAAATGGGACAGATAAAAGTTGAAAAAATAAAACATAGTAATTACACTCCATTAGGAAATGTTTATTCCAAAAGAATTATGAATATAGGAGGTAATTACTATGAAAAAACAATTAACCAAAAATGTGGAGAAACGCAAAAGGATAAAGGAGAGAACATTAATAATTGGCTTAGACATAGGCAGTAAATTTAATGCTATGGCTTTGACGAGGAAAGATGGAACAGTACTTGCAACTTATCCCAAGATATACAATAGTCGGAAAGGTTTTGAATATTATATGAGATTAACAAAAGAGCAAATTAAAAGGCATGGATTTAGAGATGTTTTAGTAGGATTTGAACCAACAGGGCATTACTGGCGAAAGATTGCCTATTTTAGTAAAGAGCAAGGATTTGAAGTGAGATTTGTCAGGACAACAGCTTTAAAACACCAAAGAGAGCTTGATGAAAGCAGTTCAGGAAAGGGTGATGTGAGAGATGCTTTAACTATAGCTAATATAGTTCGAGAGGGAAAATATTTAGATACAGTGATAGAGGATAACATTTTCAGGCAATTAAGGACATTAGGCAAGGTAAGAGAAAGGATACGAAGATACAATACAGGGACCAAACATGCCTTAAAAGCAGTTTTGGATGATTATTTTCCTGAGCTAAACGGAATATTTTGGTCAATGAAAGCTAAAGGGCTGTGGGTAATATTAGAGAAATATCCATTTCCAGAAGATATTTTAAAGCAAGATATATTTACCATAAGTGAGGATATAGCTAAGAGCTCGAGAAGAAGAGCAAAAGCTGTGGAGAAGGCACAAAAGGTTTATGAAGCAGCCAAGTCATCAGTCGGATTAGCGGAAATTAGCTCTGCAGACAGATACAAGGTAAAGATGTATTTAGATGAGTTAAAACGTAGTGAAGCTCAATTAAAGGAGATAGAGACAGAGATGATGAAGTTGGTAATGCAAGTTCCTTGTGTAAGGTATCTATTATCAATACCTGGGATTGGGAAATTATCTGCTGCTGTGTTTTTAGGGGAATTAGGAGCGCCAGGAAACTTTAGCGACTACAGAAAGATAGTTAAGTATTCTGGTTATGATCCGGTAGAGAATGATTCAGGACTTTGGATAGGAAGAAAGATAATCTCTAAAAAAGGAAGATATTTACTGAGAAAGTTTCTCTATTATATGAGCATGAGAGTTATTGTGAGGAGTGAATATTTCAGAAGCTATTATGAGAGAAAGCTTAGCTCTAAGAATCGATTTGGACAAACATTGAGAAAGAAAGAGGCTTTCCCGCCTGCCGGACGGGCAGGGTGTGCAGTAACAATAAAGTTAGTTAAAGTAATATTTTCACTTTTAAGAGATGAGAGAGAATTTCAAGAAGAGGCAGTTGAATTAAGATTAACTGCTTAATGATAATCGGAAGGAGAGAAGTTGTGGTGGAAGGAGGACCGTATAACCTCGTAAGACATATGGTCTTGCACGAGCAAGCTTGGTCAACTTCCACCTCCCCTTTGATCTGAATAAAGTAAGTTGGTCATAAGGACCGTAGAATGAAAGAGGTTAGATAAAGGGATTATGAGGGTTGGAAGAACACCACCACAGCTAAGTTTAAAAACATTTTTTAATGAAGTGTAATTAGTACTTGACAACTTCATTAGAAGAGGAGGAATAAAGCAAAAAATGGAGAAAAATTGTTGTTGGCTCAAAAAGGAAATTCCTATTTCATCCGACGAAATGCCCTATATGAGGGAGATGATAAAGGATGGCAAAGGACCTTAGAATTGCCGCGGTAGCAAGAATTATTAGCATAATTCTGTTTTATCCCGATTTTATATTGGGATTCGCTAAGACATTTTCTGATGAAGGAGTGTTTGGGGATGACGTGTTATTCTCTCTGCCCAGTTCACTAGTCGTTTTGTCTGCCATCATGACTGTTGTGCTCATAATTGTTGACATATTATGGATTAGAGGATTCGTACTGATTGGAACAAATCTTAAAAATCGCCTTCTTTTTGTCTCCTCCTATTTCCTTATAATTGTAGTCACTATGTTTAATGGTTTGAGCTTGATTTCCCTTGACTTTCCTTTCGATTTGGTCGTTGGTGCAATAATATTTTTCTTCCTTGGCATTGTGACCGTGTTTTTTGGTATAGGCATTTTACAGTTGCAGGACAAATTCGGGGGGATAGCCACAGCATACGGGGTTCTAGCAATAATAGAAGGTGCTGCCCTGGTTTCAATTTTCCTGTCTTTTTTGGCCTTAATTCTGGTACTACCCATTTCCATTTTAGGAGCTATAATTTTGTTTAGGGCCGCTGATAAATTATGATTGCCCACTCTCGGGCACTTTTCAGTCATTTTCGCTCCCTGGCCTCACCTCATTCGATTGTTGAAAATCATTATAGGTTTCGTTCGTCTAGAGCACAAAGATGTGGTGTTTGCGAGTGCCTATATTGCTGTCTTCCCTAACTATCAGACTGCAGGGAGCGAAGGGGGTCAAATCTTTATTCTTGACAAAATAGAATTTCTATATTATTTTAACCATGGCTATACCACTTAGAATTCAATTTCCAGGAGCAATCTATCATATTACTTATAGAGGAAGATTTTTTAGGGGTCACTAAAGACTGCAGGAGAGAATGGAAAAAGATAAAGAATTAAAGATATTATTTCAAAAGGTTGAGAATGAGTTTAGGAAAAAATTAAAGAATAAAGATTTGACCTCATGACCCTTTAATGACCCCAAGACCCCATGATTCTTAGACAAGGAAATCAAAAACTATAAATCATAAACTATCTATTCTATAGGAAGCTTTATCACAACTGTGGTTCCCTCTCCCAATTTGCTTAAGGCCTTTATTTGACCTCCATGTTCCTCAATTATTTTCTTAGCAATCGGTAAGCCTAATCCTGTCCCAATATCTTTAGTCGAAAAATAGGGCTGGAAGACTTTTTCTAATAAATCTTTTTCCATTCCTATGCCAGTGTCTCTAATTTCGATATTTACCCAGTTTTGACCTTTTTTGAGTTTGATCTCTACCTCTCCTTTTTTCCGAATAGCTTCAATGGCATTAATGAGGATATTTCTGAAAGAAATTTTTAGTTTCTCTTTATCTCCATAAATATTTAGTTCTTCAGTTAAATAAGATTCGATGAATTTTATTTTACCAGAAAATAATTTCTTATAAGGCCTAATAATTTCCTGAAACGCTTCTTTTAAATTAAAAAGTTCTTTTTTAAGGGCTTCTTCTCTTGAAAAATCTAAAAATTTTTGGGCAATTTTTCTTAAATTTTCTACTTCTTTAATTATATACTCAGCTGATTCTTTTAAGGCTTGATCGAAATTAGAAGCTTTATCTTGATGAACTTTTAATATATGCTCAGCAGATAATTGGATTGGAGTTAGAGGGTTTTTAATTTCATGAGCCACCCTTTTTGTCATCTCTGCCCAGGCAATCTTTTTACTTATTTGGGATAATTCCTCTTGTTGTTTTTTTAAATTTTTCACCATAGTATTAAAGCCATCGATTAAGGTTTTCATTTCATCTTTTGGTTTATGGTTGATTGATACTTCAAGATTCCCTTGGGAAACTTGTTTTGTCCCGGAGAGCAATTTTTTAATGGGGGTGAGGATAATACTACCCATACTCCGGGCCAAAATAAAAGCCAGACCAATAATAAAAGTTGAAGCAAAAACAAGAAATTCTATCAATTCTTGAGTTGCTTCAGAAATTTCTTCCTGACCATAAGGAAAAGGGAGGGAGAGAAGAAAAATTTTATTGAAAAGTAAGGCAGGAACTGTAAGAGTGTAATAAGAATAGGTGCCTATCTTTTCTTGTCTTATATCAAACGGTTTGTTTTCGGCCAAGATTTGATAGTAAGTTTCTCCCGCTATTATTTCTGGAAGGAGACCAATCTTAAATAATTCTCTTCGACTAGAAGAAGTTATTCTTCCATTTTGGTAGAGATTAACATCATTGGAGATAGTTGAACTTATCCATAAAACCAAATCATCAGGAAGAATTTTCATTCCTTTTTCTTTTTCCATCTGAAGGGAGACGAAATCTTCCATCACTCGATGAACAAAATTTAAATGGGCTTCTGCTTTTTCTTTAAATTGTTCAGTAAATTCTCGGGTAAAGAAGTTCTTGGTAAAAATCGAAAATAGCAAAAGAGGAAGAACAGCAATTATAAAAAAAGACAAATAAACCTTATTGGAAAATGACCAGATTGGATTTTTAATTGTTTTCTTGGTGATAAATAAATAAATAGATATGATAAAAGAAAACAGGATCAGGTAGCTAAGAAATAATTTCCAGTACTCGACGAAATATTTTTTTATTGATTTCAAAGGATAAAAGAGAGAATAAATTCTATTCTCAAATTTAAAATATAGGGATTGATGTTTTTTCCCTCTATCTGTGAAAGAGGACCAGATTGGTTTAGAAGAATTATTTATTAGTGTTAGTAGATCAGGAGAGATTCCTGTGCTTAATTTCTCAGGATTAAAAAGCAATGACCCATTGGTATTAAAAACAGCAATACCAAATTCTGTCCGGCCAAAGGAAGGCAAAAAGGGAGCTCTTAGGATTTCAGAATATGGGTTTTGGGAACGAATAAAAGGAAGCATGTCATAATCAATAGAAAGATAAAGAATTGTTCTGCCAAGAAGAGTTTCCCCTTCAAACCAGTCTTTATAACCAATCAATACTTTTTTCTCTTTTCCTAAAAAAGGCATTTCCTGTTCAATTATTGACCATTCATCCCTAAGAGGGAATGAGAATTCAGCAAAATAAAATATAGGCATATTTAAAGAAAATCTGGAGAGAATTTCTCCCTCAGGATTTATAATTTCTAAAGCAGAATGCCAATTAAATTTGGCCAGAGGAGTTTTTGACCATAA